>JAIPCJ010000149.1 GCA_021738245.1 Methylotenera sp.
GGGGGCAGGGTGCTCATCGTGAAGCATTGTGGAGGCGTTACCCACATTGGCTTCACGCTTGGCGCGCAGCATGCGAGCCTTGTCCATGCCCAGGAGGAACACCGATGAAACACCTGATGCTCGCCACGCTGCTGCTCGCCGTGACGGCTGCTTTTGCCCAGCCGCCCGAGGGATCGCCGCCCGCCGGTGAGCGGCGCGGCCCACCGCCGGAGGCGCTGGCGGCCTGCAAGACGGCCAAGGCCGGCGCCGACTGCAGCTTCGCGCAAGGCGAGCGCACCACGAAGGGCAACTGCTGGGCCCCTGAAGGCAAGCCCTTGGCCTGCCGCCCGAAAGACATGCCGCCGCCGCCCGCGGGCAGCGCCTCGGCACCGCCCCCGAAACGCTGGCGCGCGTTGATCAGCCGGCGGTGACCGGGATGCCGATGCCCTTGCCGCTGGCGATGCGTTCCTTCCAGTCCGCCGGCCCGGTGATGTGCGCGCTGGTGCCGCTGGCGTCGACCGCCACCGTCACGGGCATGTCGACCACGTCGAACTCGTAGATGGCTTCCATGCCGAGGTCCGCAAAGCCCACGACCTGGGCACCCTTGATCGCCTTGCTGACGAGGTAGGCCGCACCGCCGACCGCCATCAGGTAGGCGCTCTTGTGGTTCTTGATCGACTCGATGGCCACCGGGCCGCGTTCGGCCTTGCCCACCATGGCGATGAGGCCCGTCTTGGCCAGCATCATGTCGGTGAACTTGTCCATGCGGGTGGCGGTGGTCGGGCCGGCCGGGCCGACGACCTCGTCGCGCACCGGATCCACCGGGCCGACGTAGTAGATGACGCGGTTGGTGAAGTCCACCGGCAGCGGTTCACCCTTGGCGAGCATGTCCTGGATGCGCTTGTGGGCGGCATCGCGGCCGGTGAGCATCTTGCCGTTGAGCAGCAGGGTGTCGCCGGGCTTCCAGCTCGCGACTTCAGCCGGCGTCAGCGTGTTCAGGTCAACGCGACGGCTCTTGTTGTAGTCAGGCGCCCAGTTCACATCCGGCCACAGGTCCAGGCTCGGCGGCTCGATGTAGCTCGGGCCACTGCCGTCCAGCACGAAGTGCGCATGCCGGGTGGCCGCACAGTTCGGGATCATGGCGATGGGCTTGCTGGCCGCGTGGGTCGGGAAGGTCTTGATCTTCACGTCGAGCACCGTGGTCAGGCCGCCCAGGCCCTGCGCGCCAATGCCGAGGGCGTTGACCTTCTGGTAGAGCTCGATGCGCAGCTCTTCCAACTTGTTCTGCGGGCCGCGCCGCAGCAGCTCGTACATGTCGATGTCTTCCATCAGCGCCTGCTTGGCCAGCAGCGCCGCCTTCTCGGCGGTGCCGCCGACGCCGATGCCCAGCATGCCCGGCGGGCACCAGCCGGCGCCCATCGTGGGCACGGTCTTGAGCACCCAGTCGACGATGTCGTCGCTCGGGTTGAGCATGTACACCTTGCTCTTGTTCTCCGAGCCGCCGCCCTTGGCCGCGACGATCACGTCCACCGTGTTGCCAGGCACCACCTCCATCTGCACGACGGCGGGCGTGTTGTCCTTGGTGTTCTTGCGCGCAAAGATGGGGTCGTCCAGCACCGACGCGCGCAGCTTGTTGTCCGGGTTCAGGTAGCCGCGGCGCACACCTTCGTTGACAGCGTCTTCGATGCTGCCGGCGAAGCCCTCCCAGCGGACATCCATGCCGATCTTCAGGAAGACGTTGACGATGCCGGTGTCCTGGCAGATGGGCCGCTTGCCTTCGGCGCACATGCGGCTGTTGGTCAGGATCTGCGCGATCGCATCCTTGGCCGCGGGCGAGGCTTCGGCCTCGTAGGCGCGCGCCAGGTGGGCGATGTAGTCGGCCGGGTGGTAGTAGCTGATGTACTGGAGGGCGGCGGCGACGCTGTCCACCAGGTCGTCATACTTGATCGTGGTGCTCATGGTGTCCCGAAGGCTCGAGGTGAAATCGGGCGGAATTATCCGGCAGCCCTCCTGACGGGAACCTTGGGCGCGGTCATGGCCCCAACAAAACGCCCCCTGGCCGGGAGCGGCGCAGGGGGCGGGGTCAAGGGGCGGGCGCTGAGTCAGCGCCGGGGGCTTCAGGCGTTCTTGCGACGACGCGCCGCAACGACGCCGGCCAGGGCCAAGCCGACGAGGGCGATCGAGCCGGGTTCGGGCAGCTCGCCGCCGACCGAGCCGATGGCCACCGACGCAAAGCGCAGCGTGCCGCCGGCCACCAGGAACTCGCCGAAGCCGTCACCGAAGAAGGTGATCTTGCTGAACGTGCCCGACGAGTCGATGGCGCCGATGAAGTTGGTATAGCTGTTCTCCAGGGCGACGCCGGGGTTGTCCGAGTCGGTCAGGGCATTGGCCGGCAGGGTGGCGGCACCGCCGTCGAAGGCGATCCACAGGCCCGAGCCGGTCGCGGGCGCGCCGTAGGCGTTCTGGACGTCGATGGAGCGCGTGTTGCCGGTGCAGCAGGTCGCCCAGTCGCCGACCTCGAAGCCGAAGGCGTTGACCGGCGACGAGAAGGTGAACGTCAGGCCGCTGTTGAAGCCGTCGATGTCCGGCTTGCCGCCCACGCCGCCGCCCAGGCCGCGCTGCGGGCTGATGTCCCAGGCGTCGCCAGACAGGGAGCGACTGCCATTGCTGTAGACACCGTAGTTGGCGGGTGCCAGATTGCCCGTGGACGTGCGGGTCACGGTCACTGTTGCCGCGTTGCCATTCAGGTCGACGTAGTTGTACTTGCTGACGCCGACGCTGACCGTGGTGGTGGTGACAGTTGCACCGGTGGCGGTGATGACGTTGTCAAAGGTCGAGATATTGGGCAGGGCCAGGTTGTAGACAACCGGCGCTGCGACGGAAGAACCAGCGGCGAACAGGGCAAGCGAGGCGACCGCGGCGAGTTTCTTGAAAAGCATTACTAAATGTTTCCTCTAAGGGGTGGGTTGAAAGCGGTGGCCTTTAAGCAGTATGTGTGCCATGTTGATTTACCCGTTGTGAATCAAATACTTGGCATATTTGTAAAATCAAGTTACAAGTATCTGTAAGTCGATTCGACATCCCATGAATGGAGATTGACTTGTTTTGCAAACTGCGCATGCTGCGTCGCACAAAGTGAATGGGTGCAGCGCGGTCTGCCGGGAGGCACTGCTCTGCTTGGCTATGCTGGCGACCTCCATTGACCACCGCAGAGCGCCGCCATGAGCACCCGCATCGAGCACGACACCTTCGGCCCCATCGAAGTTCCCGCTCAGCGCCTGTGGGGCGCGCAGACGCAGCGCTCGCTGCAGAACTTCGACATCTCCGGGGAGCGGCAGGCGCCGGAGCTGATCCGCGCGCTCGCGCGGGTCAAGCGGGCCTCGGCCGTGGTGAATCAGGCGCTGGGCCTGCAAGACGCTACCAAGACCCAGGCCATCGTGGCCGCAGCCGACGAGGTGATCGCCGGGCTGCATGCCGACGAATTCCCGCTGGTGGTCTGGCAGACCGGCTCCGGCACCCAGACCAACATGAACGTGAACGAGGTGCTGGCCAATCGCGCGAGCGAGCTGCTGGGCGGGCCGCGCGGGGAGGGCCGGCTGGTGCATCCCAACGACGATGTGAACCGCAGCCAGAGCAGCAACGACGTTTTCCCCACGGCCATGCACGTGGCGGCCGTGCAGGCGCTGCAGGAGCGGCTGCTGCCCCCGCTGCAGGCTCTGCGTGCGACGCTCGCTCAAAAGGCGCAGGCCTTCGACGGCATCGTGAAGATCGGCCGCACGCATCTGCAGGACGCCACCCCGCTGACGCTCGGTCAGGAAATCTCAGGCTGGGTTGCGCAACTGGCCCACGGCGAGCGGCATGTGCTGGCAGCCCTGCCGCACCTGCATGAACTCGCCCTCGGTGGCACGGCGGTCGGCACTGGCCTGAATGCGCCGCCGGGCTATGCCGAGCAGGTGGCGGCCGAACTTGCCCGGTTGACCGGCCACCCGTTCGTGACGGCGCCCAGCAAGTTCGAGGCGATGGCCTCTTGCGATGCGCTGGTGCATGCCCACGGCGCGCTCAAGACCCTGGCAGCAAGTCTGAACAAGATCGCCAACGATGTGCGCTGGCTGGCCAGCGGCCCGCGCAGCGGCCTGGGCGAGATCAGCATCCCGGAGAACGAGCCCGGCTCGTCCATCATGCCGGGCAAGGTCAACCCGACACAGAGCGAGGCGGTCACGATGCTCGCCGCGCAGGTGATGGGCAACGACGTGGCCATCAACATCGGGGGCGCGTCGGGCAACTTCGAGCTGAACGTGTTCCGCCCGATGGTGATCCACAACTTCCTGCAGAGCGTGCGGCTGCTGGCCGATGGCATGGCCAGCTTCAACAAGCATTGCGCGGTGGGCATCGAGCCCAACGAGGCACGCATCGCCGAACTGGTGGGCCGTTCGCTGATGCTGGTGACGGCGCTCAACACCCACATCGGTTACGACAAGGCCGCCCAGATCGCCAAGAAGGCGCACAAGGACGGCAGCAGCCTGCGCGAGGCCGCCCTGGCGCTCGGCCATGTGACGGCGGAACAGTTCGACGCGTGGGTGGTGCCGGAGGCGATGGTCGGGCGCTGAGCGTCAGTGGCCGTGCGAGCCTTCGGCGGGCGCAAGCAGGCGGTCGGTGTAGGCAATGGCGATGGCAGACAGCAGGAACGCCAGATGGATGACTGTCTGGTACATCAGCACCTTTTCCTCGTAGGCCGCTGCGTTGATGAACGTCTTCAGCAGATGGATGGAGCTGATGCCGATGATGGCCGTGCCGAGCTTGACCTTCAGCACCGACGCATTGACGTGGCTGAGCCATTCGGGTTGATCAGGGTGGCCTTCCAGGTCCATGCGCGACACGAAGGTCTCGTAGCCCCCGACGATGACCATGATGAGCAGGTTGGAGATCATCACCACGTCGATCAGCCCGAGCACGACCAGCATCAGCACCGTCTCGTTGAGCTTCTCGGGCAGCGCATCGGACTTGTACCCAATGCTCTTCACCAGCAGTTCGAGCGCATGCTGGTTGCCGAACGCTGCTTCGATCAGGTGCACCAGCTCCGTCCAGAACTGATAGACGTAGACGCCCTGGGCCAGGATCAAGCCGAGGTACAGGGGCAGTTGCAGCCAGCGGCTCGCAAAGATGAGGCGGGGCAGGGGACGCAGCTGGGGGTCGGTCTTCATGGACGGCGGCAGGAGTCGGGGCTAGGCCTTCGAGGGCTCCGGATTGTGACCGATCTCACGCCGTCAGGGCATCGTCAGTCGTGCGCCGCACAGTCCGCGCAAGCAACTTCAGGAGACACGCCATGAGCACGCTCAACACCTATGCCCCCAGCGCCGATTGGGTCGCCAACGCCCATGTGAAGGGTGAGGCGGGTTACGCCGCGCTGGTGGCAGAGGCTGAGAAGGACTACGCCGGCTACTGGGCCCGCCTGGCCCGCGAGCTCCTGACCTGGCAGACCCCCTTCACCAAGACGCTCAACGACAGCGAGGCGCCGTTCTTCAAGTGGTTCGAGGATGGCAAGGTCAATGTCTCCTACAACTGCCTGGACCGCCATGTGGAGGCGGGCAAGGGCGGTAAGACCGCGCTCATCTTCGAGGCGGACGACGGCAGCGTGACGCGCGTCACCTACGCCGAACTGCTGGCCCAGGTCAGCCAGTTGGCCAATGCGCTGAAGGCCCGCGGCATCCAGAAGGGTGACCGGGTCGTCATCTACATGCCGATGTCGGTCGAGGGCGTGGTGGCCATGCAGGCCTGCGCCCGCATCGGCGCGACCCACTCGGTGGTGTTCGGCGGCTTCTCGGCCCAAAGCCTGCGCGACCGCATCCAGGATGCCGGCGCCGTGGCCCTGATCTGCGCGGACGAGCAGCAGCGCGGCGGCAAGGCCTTGCCGCTGAAGGCCATCGTCGACGAGGCGCTGGCCGACAACGCATGCCCGACGCTGAAGGACGTCATCGTCTACAAGCGCACCGGCGGCAGCATCGCCTGGGTCGAGGGCCGCGACCTGTGGCTGCATGAACTGATGGCCGCTGCCTCCACCACCTGCGCGCCGGAGTGGGTCGAGGCCGAGCACCCGCTTTTCCTGCTCTACACCTCCGGCTCCACCGGCAAGCCCAAGGGTGTGCAACACAGCAGCGGCGGCTATCTGCTGCATGCCGCGCTCACCACGAAGTGGACCTTCGACCTGAAGGACGACGACATCTTCTGGTGCACCGCCGACATCGGCTGGGTGACGGGCCACAGCTACATCACCTACGGCCCGCTGGCCCTGGGCGGCACCGAGATCGTGTTCGAAGGCGTGCCGACCTTCCCCGACGCCGGCCGCTTCTGGCAGATGATCCAGAAGCACAAGGTCAGCATCTTCTACACCGCGCCCACGGCCATCCGTTCCCTGATCAAGGCGGCCGAGACCAACGAGGCGGTCCACCCGAAGAACTACGACCTGAGCTCGCTGCGTCTGCTGGGCTCGGTGGGCGAGCCGATCAACCCGGCCGCCTGGGAGTGGTACCACCAGCACGTCGGTGGCGGCCGCTGCCCCATCGTCGACACCTTCTGGCAGACGGAGACCGGCGGCCACATGATCACCCCGCTGCCTGGCGTCACGACGCTGGTGCCGGGGTCCTGCACGCTGCCCTTCCCGGGCATCCAGGCGGCCATCGTCGACGAAACCGGCAACGACGTGCCCAACGGCCAAGGCGGCATCCTGGTGGTCAAGAAGCCGTGGCCCAGCATGATCCGCACGATCTGGGGCGACCCGGAGCGCTTCAAGAAGAGCTACTACCCGTCCGAGCTCAAGGGCTATTACCTCGCAGGCGATGGCGCCATCCGTGACGCCGAGACCGGCTACTTCACCATCACGGGCCGTATCGACGACGTGCTCAATGTGTCGGGCCACCGCATGGGCACGATGGAGATCGAATCGGCGCTGGTGAGCTGCACCGAGCTGGTCGCCGAGGCCGCCGTGGTCGGCCGGCCCGACGACACCACCGGCGAGGCCATCTGCGCCTTCGTCGTGCTCAAGCGCCCGCGCCCGAGCGGCGACGAGGCCAAGGCCATTGCCAAGCAACTGCGCGACCATGTCGCCAAGGAGATCGGCCCGATCGCCAAGCCCAAGGACATCCGCTTCGGCGACAACCTGCCCAAGACGCGCTCCGGCAAGATCATGCGCCGCCTGCTGCGCTCGGTGGCCAAGGGCGAGTCCGTCACGCAAGACACCAGCACGCTGGAGAACCCGGCCATCCTGGAGCAGCTCGGCCAGGCGTACTGACCGACACTGCCCGGGCGCTCGCCCCAGACACAAAGGCCGCTCGATGAGCGGCCTTTGTTCGTTCAGCGCTGGCTGAGGTCAACCGCGCGCGCGGCGCACGCGGGCAGCCACCATCGCCAAGCCACCCAGCATGAGGGCGACACTCGTCGGCTCCGGTACGGGCGACACGTCCAGCGCCTGGTCGAGGTGGATCTTCAGGAACTCGGTCGCATCCGAGGTCAGCGCCCGCCCGCCGCCGCCAGGGAAGTTGTTGTCATTGACCACCAGCAGCGTGTGCGCATCGATGACATGCACGTTCTCGATGGTCACGTAGGGAAAGGTGAAGGTCGTGCTGCCGTCGCGGTCGAGGTCGTTCGGATCGGCAATCGCCATCAGGTCGACCAGCTCGGTCTTTTCCACGCTGCCGTCGGCGCCGACCTTGTTCAGGTCGATCTTGAACAGCTTCTTGAACGGCGTGCCGCCGCTGGTGGCCGTGGCGCCATTGCGCTCGATCACGATGAACTCGTGGTCGTTGATGGCCGTCATGTCGCCGATGTTGGTGCCATTGGCCTCCAGCTTGTAGACCCAGCTCTGCGTGGTGTAGAGGTTGCTGTCGATGTTGAACTCGTTGATGCGCAGCGTCTTGGCGGCATCGCCCGTCACGGTGCCTTCGAGCAGGGTGTAGAGGCGGTCACCCGCGCGGTTGATGGCCATGCCCTCGAAGCCGCGCGAGCTGCCCAGGTTGGCCGGCGTGCTGCCGCGGTAGGCGTTCTCGGGCGCGAAGACGCCGGGCAGGCTCACGTCGCGCGCCAGCACCTTGCCGCTGGCGTCCGTCTTCACGAGGTAGGGGCCGAATTCGTCGCCAAACCACAGGTGGCCGTTCTTGTCCTGGCGCACGCTCTCGGTGTCGAGGTCGGCGCCGGTTAGCAGCCGGCCTGTGCGGATGCTGGTGTCCACGGCGATGCCGCTCGGGTTGCGGGTTGCATCGCCGTTGTAGTACTTGGTGTAGTCGGCCTGGATGCTGAAGCCGAGCTGCCGGTTGGGATCGCTCAGCGTGATGCGGGTGTTGGCGTCAAAGCCGGTGCGGGCGGCGCCCGTAGCCCAGTCGGCCGCCGACACCGTGCCGCTACCGCCCTGGGCGGTGCGAAAGTCCGGCAGCACCGCATACATGCGCAGCAGCGAGTCGGCCGAGCTGGCCTGCGTGCCGAAGCCGTTGTCCACCAGGAAGCGGTAGCTGCCTCCGACGCCGGCCAGCACGCCCGAGAAGCCCTGCACAGGCTGCAGGTTGACGTAGGGCGGGTTGTTGGCCGGGCTCGCGGCGTTGGTGAAGCCGAACTGGCCGGAGGTGGGGCCATCGGAGAAGGTCGGCGCGGGCATCACGGCCCAACCTTCCAGGGTCGGCGCGGCCTGGGCGGCGGGCGTGGCCGAGAGCGCGGCGACCGCGGTGCAGAGAACGGTCAACAGCTGGCGGGGCTTCATGAGGGCGGTTTCCAAGGTCGCAGAACAGCCTGCGCGCTGCATTCTTGGAAGGCCTCGTGACCGGTCGGTGAAGACGGGCCACACCTGCGGGCGATAAGTTAGGGGGAAAAGAAACAGGCCCCGCAGGGCCTGTGTTGCTCGGGGCAGGCGGTGTTTACTTGACCGTCAGCACCCACTTGGCCAGGGTCTCGGCCTCGGCCGGGCTCACCTGGGTGTTGGCCGGCATGGGCACGGGGCCCCAGACGCCGGAGCCGCCCTTGATGATCTTCTCGGCGAGCTTCTTGTAGGCGTCCTTGTCCTTGGCGTACTTGGCGGCGACGTCCTTGTAGGCCGGGCCGACCAGCTTCTTGTCCACGGCATGGCAGGCCATGCAGTTCTTCTTCTGGGCCAGTTCCTGGCTGGCGAAAGCGGCCGGGGCGGCCACCAGGGCGAGGCTGAGGATCACGACAGACTTCATGCTTACCTTTCGGGTCATTGAACTACAGTGATTGCAAAGATACCTGAAGGAGAGACCCAATGGGTTTTGTGTTGCTTGGCGTGCTGTTCGTCGTGTTGCGGCTGGGCGGCTGGGTGCAGTTCCACAAAGACGATTTCTGGGCCTGGATCATCGTATTGTCGCCTTTCCTGGGCGCCGCGCTGTGGTGGATGTGGTCCGACTCGTCGGGCCGCACCCAGCGCAAGGCCATGGAAGCGCAGGACGCCCGCAAGGCCGCGCGGCGCGAGCAGCAGATGGAGGCGCTGGGCACCTTCAAGCCTGGCGCCAAGAAAAAGCGCTGACGGTTCAAGCCGGGGTGGGCGTTGAATGCCCACCCCTTGGAGACTTCTGCATGACAAGACGCCTGCTCCCTCTCGCATTGGCCCTGCTCGCTGGCTCGGCTGGCGCCGATTTGCTGAAGGATCCGCAATGGCAAGCCTGGCTCGACGCGGGCAAATCCGCAGACCTGGCCCGTGCGGCCCAGGTGCGGGCCAAGGCGCAACCCGATGATGACCAGGCCGCCGTGGCAATCGCGCTGGCGGCTGTGGACGACAACGATGCCGGTCGCCTGGAGGCCGCCGTGCCCGCGCTGCAGGCCTGCGTTGACAAGCGACCGCAGGCCGCGTGCAGCTATGCGCTCGGGCGTGTCTACGGCCAGCAGGCCATGACGGCCAGCGTCTTCAAGATGCCGGGCCTGGCGAGCAAGACCAAGGAGCAGTTCGTGCGGGCCGTGGAGCTCGATCCTGGCCTGTACGAGGCACGCGTGGGCCTGACCCAGTTCTATTTGATGGCGCCCGGCTTTGCGGGCGGCAGCGTGGCCAAGGCCAAAGAGCTGGCCACCGAAGTGCAGGCCCGTCAGCCGGAGCAGGCGCGGCTGCTGCGCGCGCTGCTGGCCATGAACGAGAAGGACTGGACGACCGCGGAGCGCGAGTTGGCGGCGGTCAAGCCGGGTGACGACCGCACGGTGGCCCGCGAGTTGCGCGGCAGCTGGGTACGCCTCGGGTTCGAATTCATGGAGCAGAAGAACCTGCCCAAAGCCCGAGGGATCTTCGAGGCGCTGCAGCGGGACCATCCCACCCACGCCGCTGGTCCGTATGGCCTCGGTCGGGTGCTGCTGGAGCAGGGGCAGCCCGATGATGCCGTGAAGGCGTTGGAGCGGGCCCGCATGCTGGACGGTGCGGATCGCCTGCCCATTGACCATCGGCTGGGCCAGGCCCTGATCGCCAAGGGTGACAAGGCCGGCGCGCGGGCAGCGCTGGAGCGCTTCGTGCAAAACAAGCGAGCGAACCCTCGCAACCTCGACGACGCCCGCAAGCTGCTCGCCGGCCTGGCCTGACGTTGCGGACGCGCCGGGGAGGGCGCTGGCTATGATGCGGCCCGCTTTTCTCTTTCCCCGGGACCATGCTCGTCCACCCGCAGTTCAATCCCATCGCCGTCCAGCTCGGCCCTGTGGCCATCCATTGGTACGGCATCACTTACCTGATTGCCTTTGGGCTCTTCATGTGGCTGGCCAGCCGCCGGGTGCGCATGCCCCAACACCAGGCTGTCGGCTGGACGCGGCAGGACGTCGACGACGTGTTGTTCTACGGCGTGCTCGGCGTCGTGCTGGGTGGCCGACTGGGCTATTGCCTGTTCTACAAGCCCGACTACTACATCCAGCACCTGCCCGAGGTGTTCGCGGTCTGGAAGGGCGGTATGTCCTTCCACGGCGGGCTGCTCGGCGTGCTGTTCGCACTCTGGGTGTTCGGCCGCAAGCGTGGGCGCAGCTTCTTCGAGGTGGCTGATCTGATTGCACCTTGTGTGCCGACCGGCATCGCCGCGGTGCGCCTGGGCAACTTCATCAACGGCGAGCTTTGGGGACGTCAGGCCCCGGCGGATCTGCCCTGGGCGATGATCTTCCCGCAGGCGCAGGATGGTGGCATCGCGCGGCATCCATCCCAGCTCTACCAGGCGGCCGGCGAAGGGCTGCTGCTGTTCATCATCCTGTGGCTGTATGCGCGCAAGCCGCGGGCCACGGGCCAGATTTCGGGTGTCTTCATGATGGGCTACGGCGCGCTGCGCTTTGCGGCGGAGTACTTCCGCGAGCCTGACGACTTCCTCGGCTATCGGGCGCTGGGCTGGAGCCAGGGCCAGTGGCTGAGCCTGCCGATGATCCTCGCCGGCCTGGCCATCTTCGTGTGGGCCACGCGCCGCAACCAACGTCCTGCCTGAGCACTGCCATGCGACAGATCTTCTTCGACACGGAAACCACCGGCCTGGAAGCCGACAAGGGCGACCGCATCATCGAAATCGGCTGCGTGGAGATGATCAACCGGCAGCTGACTGGCAACAACCTGCATCTCTACATCAACCCCGAGCGGGCCAGCCATGAAGACGCGCTGAAGGTGCACGGCCTGACCGAGGCCTTCCTGTCGGACAAGCCGAAGTTCGCCGAGATCGTCGACCAGCTGCTGGCTTTCCTGGCAGGTGCCGAGCTCGTCATCCACAACGCACCCTTCGACATCGGCTTCGTCAATGCCGAGCTCAAGCGCCTGAACCGCGGCGTGCTGACCGACCATGTGGCCAGCGTGCGCGACACCCTGCTGATGGCGCGCGACCTGTTCCCCGGCAAAGCCAACTCGCTGGATGCCCTGTGCCGCCGGCTTGAGGTGGACAACACCAAGCGCGTGCTCCACGGCGCGCTGCTGGACGCGGAGCTGCTCGCGGACGTCTACATCCGCCTGACCCGCGGCCAGGACGCCCTCTTGATGGACGACCACGGCGACAGCAGCGTTGGTGAGGGCCAGCAGGCCGTGGAAGCGGTGGACCTCAGCCGCTTTGCATTGCCCGTGGTGCGCGCCAGCGAAGCCGAGGCCGCGGCCCACGCCAAGCTGCTGGTGGATCTCGACAAGGCCGCCGGCGGTAGTTGCAAATGGCGAGTTTTCCAACCCGCCGAACCCGTGGCATAATCGCGGGCTTCCCGGAGACGGGGCCGCAAGTCGGGTGCAAGCCCGGCGGTTTTCAGGGCGGTTAGCACAGCGGTAGAGCACTGCCTTCACACGGCAGGGGTCGCAGG
>JAIPCJ010000150.1 GCA_021738245.1 Methylotenera sp.
CGAGGCCCTGGCCGGTGCAATGGCCGGCCTGCCCGGCTGCCTGCGCATCGAACGCTGCGCGGCCGAGGGCGATCCGCCCTGGCTCTGGGCCGAGCTGGGGGCCCTGGACGGCGCAGCCCTAAAGGCCCAGCTGAACTGCCTGCCCGCGTTGCCGGCGGCCAAGCTGCGTCTTGCAGCCGCCGCGAACGCAGCTGCCGGCCCCTGCGCCGACCCGCAGCTGGCCGCCTGCCTGGAGCGGGGCCTGCCGCTCTGCGCCAACCCCTACGCCGCCTGCGCGCGCCGGCTCGGGCGCAGCGAGCGCGGCCTGCTCGCGGCTTTGCTCAACTGGCAGCGCGCCGGCGAGCTGCAGGGCCTGGTGCTGACGCCCGCACCGCCGCGCGGATCGCGGCCCGGCTGGATCGCGCTCTGGCAGCAGGCACCGGCGCTGCAGGCTCTGCACGAGCTGCCCGGCCTGGAGCGCCTGCAGCCCGCACCAGCGCGTGGCGACTGGCCCTGGGCCCTGAGCGCGGTGCTTAGCGGCGCCGCCCGGCCCGCGGAAATGCCCGCCGGTGCGCGCTGCCTGCGCCTGCACATCCAGCAGCCGCGCGAGGCGGCGCTGCTGTTTCAGGGGCCAGGGTAGGCAGCCAAGCGCTCCACCGCCTGGATGTGGATGCGCCGCCCCTCGACGAGGATCAGCTCTGCCTCCTCCAGCTCGCGCAGCACACGCGAGAAATACTCCGGCGTCAGCGAGAGCCGCGAGGCCAGGGTGCCCTTGCTGACCGGCAGCTCCACCATGCTGGGGCCGCCGTCACCGGCGTCGCGCAGCAGATAGCCGATGACGCGCTGCACGCCCGACTGCAAGGCATAGGCCTGCACATCGCTGACCAGGCCGTGCAGGCGGCGGCTCAGGCCGGCGAGCATGCGCAGCGCCAAGCGCTGGTCGGCGGCCATCGCGTCCAGCACTGCCTGGCGCGGCAGCACCAGCAGTTGCGTGTCGCCCAGGGCCTGCGCGTTCACCGGGCTGGGCCGGCCGAGGAACATCAGCGCCTCGGCAAAGCTGTGGCCGGGGCCGATCAGCTCGATGACCTTCTCGTTGCCATTGGCCGCCAGCACATAGAGCTTGATCGGCTGGCCGAGGTTGACGAAGAAGGCCTCGCAGGGGTCACCGGCACGTAAGGCCAGCTCGCCGCGGGCGAGCGGCTTGAGGCGCGTGGCGGCGGCCAAGCGGGCCAGCGATTCGGCGTCGATCTCGCTGAACAGCGGCAGGCGCTGCAGCCAGCGCTCGGCCGAGAACTCAACCTGGCCGGCCATCGATGCGCGGTCGGCCGAGCCAACCACCATAGCGCCAGGTCCAGAACACCGTGACTGCGGCCCAGATCGTGGCGGCAGGGATCAGGCTGTTCAGGCCCAGCGAGGCGGCCAGGCGCAAGAGCACGCCGAGCTGCAGCAGGCCGTAGATGGCCCAGGCCGCGCGGTCCACGGCCAGCGGTCGGCCGCTATGGCCGGCGGCCACGCGGGTGATCATCGCGATCAGCGTGCAGCCAAGGTAGCCGAGGGTCAGGGCGTGCAGCGGAGCGGCACCAAGACTTCCCTGCCCTGTCGCCTGCAGCGTCAGCGAGACGGCTTGCAGACCGAGAGCCAGGCCCAGCCAGACGAAGCCGCCATGCAGCATAGCCAAGAGGCGCAGCGACTCGCCCTGCAGGCTGCGCACCAGGCCCCAGCGCACGGCAAGCAGAAGCAGGGCCAGCGAGGCCAGCGCCAGCGGCGGCGCCAGCAGCCAGGCCGGCAACCAACCCATCTCGGCCAGACCACCGGCGACTAGGCCGCCCAGCATCGGCACCAGCAGCGCGTTCGGCTTCCAGGCCTCCAGCTTGGGCAGCGCGGCGGCGCTGAAGAAGGGAATCATGCGGTGCGAGACGATCGCGTAGACCGGGGCCACGAAGCCCCAGAGCCCGAGCTGGGTCGTGCCGCGCAGCAGCAGGGGCTGGTTGCGCAGCAAGGCCCAGCAGGCGAGCAGCATGGCCACGACGCCGAGCGCGCAGGCGATCAGCACGCCCTGCGCATGCAGCCGGTCGGGCGCCTGACTGGCGCGCACCAGGGTACCGAAGGTCAGCGTCAAGCGCAGCCAGCCGGCCGCCGCGAGCGCGACACCCAGCGCGGCGACCAGACCACCGGCGTGCATGCCGATCAGCGCCAGCGCCCAGCCGATGCTGAACTGCAGCAGCGGCACGAGCAAGGTTCGCGCTTCGACGGGCGGCATGCCCAGCCAACGTGGCCCGGCGGTGAACAGGAAGCCGACCATGAAGGCCGGCATGAAACCCAGCGTGAACAGCAGGCCATGGGCCAGGGTCTGTGCCACCGCCCAGGGCAACTGGGCACCGAGGCGCGGCGCGGCCATCACGAGCAACCACCAGATCGCCAGCAGGCTCATCGCTGCGGCACCCGCCGCAAAGCCCAATCGGTGCGGCGCGCTGAGCAGGCTCTGCGGGCGCCAGGGCTCGCGCAGCGGCTGGATAGGGATGGTTCTCATGCGGGTGTCCCCAGCGCCACACCCGGCGTCAGCAGCCGCTCCATCAGCTGGCGCACGCTGGCGATCTGTTCGCCAAAAGGCATGGCGCCACGGCCGCGGAAGAACAGGCCCTTGGCCATGTCGCCGCGCAAGGCGGCAGCCAGGCGCTGGTCGATGCAGAACTGCCCCCAGCCCTTGAGGCCGTCGCGCAGCCCGCATTGCTGCAGGCAGTCGAAGGCCATGGTGCAGCGCTGCTTGAGCTGCGCGACCGCCTGCAGCCGCGGCTCGGCCTTCAGGTAGCGCTCCAGCCAGGGCGTGCGCACCGCGCGTGC
This sequence comes from Methylotenera sp., assembly GCA_021738245.1. Lineage (GTDB taxonomy): Bacteria > Pseudomonadota > Gammaproteobacteria > Burkholderiales > Burkholderiaceae_C > Pelomonas. The sequence continues at coordinate 2,821 of JAIPCJ010000150.1, forward strand.
CGGCAAGCCGGCCACGCTGGTGAACTCGACCAGCTCCTCGTCGCGCGCGCTGGCCAGCACCTGCTTGAAGTTCTCATGCGCGTCGCACTCGGTGGTGGCCACGAAGGCGGTGCCAAGCTGGGCCGCGTCGGCGCCCAGGGCTTGCAGACGCTGGATGTCCTCGCAGCGGCGCACGCCGCCGGCGGCGATCAGGGGCACCTGGCCCTCGACCCCGGCATCGCGGATCAGCTGGCGCACCGCGGGCAGCACGGTCTCGAACTCGAAGCGCGCCTCGCCGAGGTCGGCCACCTTGGCCGCGCCCAGATGCCCGGCCGCATGCGCCGGGTGCTCGATGACGATGGCGCTGGGCAGGCGGCTCTTGCGCTCCCATTTCTTCCACAGCAGGGCCACGCCGCGGGCGTCGGACAGGATGGGGATCAGCGCGGCCTTCGGGTGGTCCTGGGCCAGCTCGGGCAGGTCCAGGGGCAGGCCGGCGCCGACGACCACGGCGTCGATGCCCTGCTCCAGCGCAGTGCGAACCGAGGCGGCGTAGTCGGTCACCGCACGCATGACGTTCACGGCCAGCAGGCCGCGGCCGCCGGCGATGGCCCGCGCGCCCTGGATCTCGCGCGCCAGGGCCTCCTGATTCGCTTGTTGGATGACGGCCTTCTTCTCCTCACCGTCCGGCAGACCAAGGCTGCGCGCCATCAGATCCGGGTGATGGCGGCGCAGGTCCACCGAGGCGATGGTTCCCCAGGCTCCTTCCGCCGCCACGGCGCCCGCCAGGCGGTGCGCCGAAATGCCCACGCCCATGCCGCCCTGCACGATGGGCAACAGCGAGCGTCCTGCCAGATTCAGGGGGCGCAGGCCGGCGCCGGCAATGCGGTCGAATAGGGAGCTGGCGGTCATGGCTTATACGGGACGGGGCAAAGCGGCGATGCTGGCGCGGAACGCCGCGCAGCGCCTTGACGTGGTTCAACCTCCGAGCACATGCATGTCCGCCCTTGCGGCTTGCAGCTCGGGTCGCAGCTCGCGCAGGCGCTCGCGCTGCTCGGAATAGGCATCGGCGCGCGCCGCCCAGATCGCGGCCAGGTGTTCGCGCAAGCCTTGTTCGCTCGCCTGCGGGCCACGCAGCAGCGGCCGCAGGTCCTGGCCTTGTGCGGCGAACAAGCAGGTGAACAGCCGCCCATCGGCGGTCAGCCGCGCGCGCGTGCAGTCGCCGCAAAAGGCCTTGCTGACGGCGCTGATGAAACCGATCTCGCCCTGACCATCGGCATAACGCCAGCGCTCCGCCGTTTCGCCGCCCTTGCTCGGCGCCAGAGCCTGCAGCGGCCAGCGCGCATTGATGCGTTCGCGCAGGACGGCGCTCTCCAGCACCTCGTCGCGCTTCCAGCCGTTGTGGCAGCCGGCGTCCATGAACTCGATGAAGCGCAGCACCAGCCCCGAGCCGCGGAAGTGCGCAGCCAGCGGCAGCGCTTCCTGGTCGTTGACGCCGCGGCGCACGACCATGTTCACCTTGATGGACTTGAAGCCCGCGGCCTTCGCAGCATCGAGTCCGCGCAGCACGTCGTCCACTGGGAAGCCGACCTCGTTCATGCGCTGGAAAACCGCGTCGTCGAGCGCATCCAGGCTGACGGTGAGGCGGTTGAGACCGGCATCGCGCAAGCTTTGCGCCTGATCAGCGAGCAGGCTGCCGTTCGTCGTCAGCGCCAGGTCCGGCGCCTCGCCGTCCAGGGTGCGCAGCTCGGCCAGCTCGCGGATCAGGGTCGCCAGGTCGCGACGCAGCAGCGGCTCGCCGCCGGTCAGGCGTAGGGTGCGCACACCGAGCTGCAAGGCCTCGCGGGCGACCTGCACGATCTCCTCGAAGTTCAGCAACTGGCTCTGCGGCAGAAAGCGATGCCCGGGGCCGAAGCGGCTGCGCGGCATGCAGTAGCTGCAGCGGAAATTGCAGCGGTCGGTCAGCGAGATGCGCAGGTCCCGCCAGGGCCGCTGGCGGCGGTCGCGCAGCGAGCCGTCGAGAGGGGGAGAAGGCACAGCCGCCAGCGCGCGCGGCGCGCTCATCCAGTGCACAGGGGCCAGATCCATGCGGCCGATTCTGGGAAGGCAGGGGTGGGCGGCCCATCCCGCCGTGGCAGGAGCAGCGCCGCCGGGGCCTAGTCCTTTCGACCTACCCTTCCCTCCTTCGGATGCGCTGCCGCCGCGAGCGCCCAGGCCCTAGGCTGGGCGCATGAACATCGAGCACTTCGACGACCTGCTGGCCCTGGCCCGCGCCCAGGCCCAAGCCGAACCGCAGCGCCTGCTGATGGTCTTCACGGCCGCCGAGTGCGAGCCCGACGCCACACCCGCCCAGCGCGCCGCGCACGAGGCCGGCAGCGGCGGCGTGCTGCGCCCGCTGATGTGCGTGGACAAGGACCCGGCCGAACTCGCCGACTTCGCGGCCCTGGCCGCCGAGGCGCGGCATGCCGGCCCGGCCTGGAGCCTGATGTTCGCGGCCGCGCTGGCCGGCCAGAGCAGCGCCAAGGACGTCGAGCGCATGCTGGAGCTGCTGGTCAAGCGCGTGGAGACCGGCGAGCTGGGCGGGCTGATCCCCTTCAACACCGCCGGCGAGGCGGTGCAACTCATGGCCTGATGCGCTGAGGCCTCATGGCCAAACGCTTCCCCATCGCCCCCGCCCATCCCGAGCGCATCTGCTGGGGCTGCGACCTCTACTGCCCGGCCGATGATCTGCGCTGCGGCAATGGCAGCGATCGCACCCAGCACCCGATCGAGCTGATGGGGCCGGAGTGGTTCACCGAACCCGGCTTCGAGGACCTGGCAGCGCCCGCCAAGGATCCGGCATGAGCGCCGACGCCGAGCCGCTCCCGCTGGTCTACGCCTGCTCCGGCTGCTCCAGCGCCGCCCAGCTGGCCAATCACCTGGCGGTGCGTCTGGACCGCGAGGGCAGCGCCGAGATGTCCTGCATCGCTGGCGTCGGCGGCGGCGTCAAGCCGCTGGTGCGCACCGCGCGGCGCGCGGCCGAAACCGATCGACCCATCCTCGCCATCGACGGCTGCCCACTCGGCTGTGTGCGTGCCAGCCTCGAACGGGTCGGCGTCACCGCCGCCGATGAGCTGCGCCTTCACGAACTGGGCGTGCGCAAGGTCCAGCATGGCGACTTCGACCCGGCGCAGGCCGAGGAACTGCTCGTCCTCTGCCGCGAGCGCTTGGCGAGGCTTGGCGCGCGCTGAAATCAGGCGGGCTTGGCCAGGCAGATCGTCACCAGCGCCGACGCATCCTCCAGCGCGTTCAGCGCATGCGGCTCGCCAGCGCGCAGATGGATCAGGTCGCCAGCACCCAGCAGCTGCTGTCCGGCCGGGGTGTCGAAGGCGATGCGGCCCTCCAGGCAGAGCACGGTGATCTCGCCGGGCGCGCTGTGCTCGCGCAGGCCGCGGCCCGCCGGCAGCACCAGGCGCACCAGCTCCAGCTGCTCGGCCTTCAGGATCGCCGTGGTCTTGAACTCGGCCAGCCGCTCGCCGTAGGGCGCGAGCCCGACCACCTCACCGGATCGCGCGTGCATCTGGGCCATGGCAGTTCCTCCTTGTATTGCCTTGAAGCGCGTCAAGGCAGCGGCTCATCGTGCTGCCGAGAATAGGCGCATCGCGCCCGGCCGCCCGCTGGCCCTGCCAACCGCACTTCAGCCCTCATGAACTTCCAGCCCCGTAGCCCATTGGCGAACGTCGCCTCGACACCCGCATCGCCGGTCACGGCGGGTCGCGCATGACGAGGGCGCGCGCGCAAAGCCCTGGCGAGGAGATGGCCAACAGCATCAGCCACGGCCTCGGCCTGTTGTTGGCCGTGGCCTCGCTACCCATCCTGCTGCACTTCGTCGCGCAGCGCGAGGGCGGCGTGGTTGCGGTGAACGCGCTCAGCGCCAGTCTGTTCTGCGGCACGATGATCCTGCTCTCCGCGGCATCGACCAGCTATCACGCGCTGCCGGCCGGGCGCGCCAAGCAGTGGTTCAACCGCATCGACCACGCCGCCATCTACCTGTTCATCGCCGGCAGCTACATGCCCTATCTGCTCGGCGTACTGCGCGGCCCCTGGGGCTGGAGCCTGTTCGGCGTCGTCTGGGGCACGGCGCTGGTCGGCGTGCTGGCCAAGCTCTTCAACCGCCTTCGCCGCCCGCTGTGGTCCACCGGCATCTACATCGCAATGGGTTGGGTGGCCCTGGTCGCCGCCGTGCCCCTGTTCGAACGCCTGCCCGCCGCCGAGCTGAGCTGGCTGGTCGCCGGCGGCCTGGCCTACACGCTGGGCGCGGTCGTCTTCCATTTCGACGAGCGTCTGCGCTACGGGCACCTGGTCTGGCATCTGTTCGTGCTGGCCGGCAGCGCTTGCCATTTCGTCGCGGTGTTGTTGCAGACGGTTTGAGGTGGCGACGCCAAGTGCGCTGCTTCCCTGAATTCGTAGCACCGCCTTCCAGAGTCCGTTCACCCCGACGAGGAGATCGGATCGAAGCAGAGGTGTTTCTTCCGCCTGGAGTCGCTACAGAGCCAGGTGGACCTGCTACGACCTTAGAAGCAAATCCCCCCGAATCCGCCTCGCCGCCTCCATCAGCGCGGCCGACGGAAACCCCGTCGGTGCTCTGAGCTGACCAGTCGCATCCGGCAGCCGCGCGACCTGCAGCACATGGCGCGGCGCGTCGCGCAGGGCCTCAACCAGGCGCAGCACATCGGCGTCGCTGAACCATTGCGGGTGCACGGTACTGCGCAGCTCGTAGGCGATGCCGCTGTCCTTCAAGTGCGCCAGCGATTCGCGCACGCGGCGCTGGCCGCCGACCCGGCCGGTCACGAGGTCGTGCAGCAGCTCGTCGGTCGGCGCGGTCTTGATGTCCAGGCCGACCCAGTCGACCAGGGGCAGCAGCTCGGCCAGGCGCTTGGGCGCGAGGCCGGCCGTGTGCAGGCCCAGGCGGTAGCCCATCGCGCGCAGTTCGGTGAGCACGGCGGGCAGGGCCGGGTCCAGCGAGGGCTCGCCGCCGCTGAAGACCACGGCGTCCAGGCGCCCCAGCCGGGCCTGCAGCCAGTCGCGCAAGACCGGCCAGCGCGGCCCCTCCCCCGGGCCCTTGGCCTGCAGCGCCGGGTTGTGGCAGTAGCCGCAGCGCCAGGGGCAGCCCTGCAGGAAGACGACCGCGGCCAGCTGGCCGGGGAAGTCCACGGTGCTGAAGGGCTGTAGGCCGGCAACGGCCAAGCGCTCCGGCACCGCGCTCTTTGGCGGGCCGAGCGCCGGGCCGCTCCCAAGCCGACCCGCACAGGCGATGTGCTTGCCGGTCAACCCGGCAAGCATTGCCATCCCCTCGGGGGATCGGCCAAGGTAGTCCTTGGACGAAGGACTTCTTCAAAAGGCGTGCGCTCGGCGAACTCACCCTGCTTGCCGATGTTGAACGAGGCCACCGGGCGGTGGTAGCCCATCACCCGGGTCCAGACCTCGCAGCGCTGGCGTTCCTCGTCGCGCAGCGTGACGGCTTCTTCCTGGCGTTCGATGACAGCTTCCATGTGTTTCTCCTTCAGGCGGGTTGAAGTTGTTGTTGACGCTTGCGAGCGAGGCGCTCCTCGTCACATCGTGGGCAGAACTCGTGATGCCCGGCCAGGTAGCCATGGGTCGGGCAGATCGAGAAGGTCGGCGTGACCGTGATGTAGGGCAGGCGGTGGTGCGTCAGCGCACGGCGCACCAGTTCGCGACAGGCATGGCTGGAACTGATGCGCTCGCTCATGTAGAGGTGCAGCACCGTGCCGCCGGTGTACTTGCGCTGCAGCTCCTCCTGGCGCTCCAGGGCCTCGAAGGGATCGTCCGTGAAGCCCACGGGCAGCTGCGAGCTGTTCGTGTAGTACGGATTCGCGTCCGTGCCGGCCTGCAGGATGGCCGGCCAGCGGCGGCGGTCTTCCTTGGCGAAGCGGTAGGTCGTGCCCTCGGCCGGCGTGGCCTCCAGGTTGTAGAGATGGCCGGTCTGCTCCTGGAACTCCACCATGCGGGCGCGCACATGGTCGAGCAGGCGCAGGGCCATCGCGTGTCCTTCCGCCGTGGTGATGTCGCTTCGCCCCCGCGTGAAGTTGCGCACCATCTCGTTGATGCCGTTCACGCCCAGGGTCGAGAAGTGGTTGCGCAGGGTGCGCAGATAGCGCCGCGTGTAGGGGAACAGGCCTTGGTCGATCAGGCGCTGGATGAGCTTGCGCTTGATCTCCAGGCTGTCGCGGCCCAGCTCCAGCAACTCGTCCAGACGGGCCAGCAGCGCGGGCTCGTCACCCGCGTGCAGGTAGCCGAGCCGCGCGCAGTTCACCGTGACCACGCCCACCGAGCCGGTCTGCTCGGCCGAACCGAACAGGCCGTTGCCGCGCTTGAGCAGCTCGCGCAGGTCCAGCTGCAGGCGGCAGCACATCGAGCGCACCATCTGCGGTTCCAGATCCGAGTTGAGGAAGTTCTGGAAGTAAGGCAGGCCGTACTTGGCCGTCATCTCGAACAGGGCCGCGGTGTTGGGGTTGTCCCAGTCGAAGTCCTTGGTGATGTTGTAGGTCGGGATCGGGAAGGTGAACACGCGGCCCTTGGCGTCGCCGGCCGTCATCACCTCGATGTAGGCGCGGTTGATGAGGTCCATCTCGGCCTGCAGCTCGCCGTACGTGAAGGGCTGCTCCTCGCCGGCGATCACCGGCACCTGCTCGCGCAGATCGGCCGGGCAGCTCCAGTCGAAGGTCAGGTTCGTGAACGGCGTCTGCGTGCCCCAGCGCGACGGCACATTGAGGTTGTAGATCAGCTCCTGGATGCATTGCCGCACCTGCTCGTACGTCAGCCTGTCCTTGCGCACATAGGGCGCCAGATAGGTGTCGAAGCTGGAGAAGGCCTGGGCGCCGGCCCATTCGTTCTGCAGCGTGCCCAGAAAATTCACAATCTGCCCGACCGCGCTGGAAAGATGTTTCGGCGGCCCGGCCTCGACCTTGCCGGGCACGCCGTTCAGGCCTTCGTGCAAGAGCGTGCGCAAGCTCCAGCCGGCGCAGTAGCCGCTGAGCATGTCGAGGTCGTGGATGTGGATGTCGGCCTCGCGATGCGCCTGGCCGATGGCCGGCGGGTAGACATGGTCCAGCCAGTAATTGGCGACCACCTTGCCGGAGACGTTCAGGATCAGCCCGCCCAGGCTCCAGCCCTGGTTCGCATTGGCGTTGATGCGCCAGTCGCGCTGCTGCAGGTACTCGTCCATGGTGGCCTGCACGTCGACCAAGGTCTGGCGCGCGTCGCGCAGGCGGCGGTGCTGCTCGCGGTAGACCGTGTAGGCGCGCAGGGTCTGGCGCCAGCCGGCGTCGAACAGCGTGGCCTCGACGGCGTCCTGGATCTGCTCGATGCCGGGCAGGGGCAGCGCAAGCAGCCGGGGCAGCACGCTGTCTTCGGTGAGGCGCAGGGCCTCGTCGGCACCGAACTCGGCGCTGACGCGGCCGGCGGCCGCCAGGGCCTGGACGATCTTGAGCGCATCGAAGGCCTGGAGGCGGCCGTCGCGCTTCATCACCTGCTGGGGAGCTTCTTGACTCATTGCGCTACCTGTAGTGGGCGTAGGCCGTGATTGGCACTACATCTAGTGGAAGGCAGTGTCGGCAGCGGGTGCGGGGGCGTCCTTGAAGCAGATCAAGAAATGGCCGCGCCCAGGCGCTGCTCGATCAGCTCGTCCTTGGCCTGCCATTGCGCGTCCACCCAGGCGCCCAGGCGCTGACGGTAGGCCTTGTCGCGCATCGGGTCGCGGCCCAGCAGCTCGACCGGGATGGGCAGCTGTCGCACATGCACGCTGACGGCGCCGCAGCGACCGCTGAGCAGCTGCCAGAAGCTGGGCGTGCCCTGCGGGTAGACGATGCTGACGTCGAGCAAGGCCTCGAACTGCTCGCCCATGGCCGCCAGGGCCACGCCCAGGCCGCCGATCTTGGGTTTGAGCAGATGCCGGTAGGGCGACTGCTGCGCCGCCTGCTTGGCCGGGCTGAAGCGCGTGCCCTCGACGAAGTTCATCACCGTGGTCGGGTTGAGCTTGAACTTCTCGCAGGCCGCGCGCGTGCGCTGCAGATCGTTGCGGCGCGCATCGCCACCGCCGCCCTTGCCGCGATTCATGAAGGGGAAGTCCAGCGCCCACCAGGCCAGGCCGATGACCGGCACCCAGATCAGTTCCTGCTTGAGGAAGAACTTCAGAAAGGGCACGCGGCGGTGGAAGACGCGCTGCAGCACCAGGATGTCGACCCAGCTGCGGTGGTTGCAGGACAGCAGGTACCAGCCACGCGGCTTCAGGCCCTCGACGCCCTGCACCTCCCAGGCCTGCGGCTGCAGCGCGGCGATCCAGGCGTTGTTGATCGCCACCCAGCCCGAGGCCAGGGCGTTCATCAGGCGGTCGCAGCGGCGGCGCAGGGGCTTGAGGGGCAGCAGCAGCTTGAGCAGGGCCGGCGGCAGTAGGGCCAGGGCGATGAGCAGGGTGTTGAGCGCGAGGACGGCGGCGGCCAGGCTGCCGCGCAGCAGCGCGAGCACGGCGCTCATGCGGGCTCCGGCATCGAGAGCCGCTTCACCGCGGCAACGAAGCGCTGCAGGGTCGGCGAACGCGCGCCGGGCGCGAGGCGGATGTCGATGAGCTGGAAGCGCCCGCGCGTGGCCAGGGCTTTGCGCAGCGCCGCCGCCAGCTCGGCGCGGGTCTGCACCGCGTGGCCATCGCCGCCCATGCCGGCGGCCAAGGCGGCGAAGTCCCAGCGGCCGAGGTCGTGGAAGCCGCCCTCGGGCAGGAAGCTGCGCAGCATCTCCCAACCGCTGTTGTTGAACACGAGCACGATGGGATCCAGGCCTAAGCGCGCCGCATGGCCGATCTCCCAGCCGGTCATCTGGAAGGCGCCGTCGCCGACCAGGATCAAGGGCCGCTGACCGCTGGCCTGCTGCAGGCCCAGGCCGGCCGGCACGCCATAGCCCATGGTCGCGTAATAGCCGGGCGCCAGCAGCGCCGAGGGGCGCAGCGCCATCGCCGTGAACAAGCAGTCGCCGACATCGCTGGCGATGGGCATGGGACCGTGGCGAGCGAACAAATCGTTGATGGCGCGGGCGATGTCGTCCGGGGCGACGGGCTCGTCGTCCTCCGCCAGGCCCTGCGGGTAGGCGGGCGACGCCGGCGGTGCGGCCACTGCCGGCCTGGCCTGCGGCGGGCAGCGCTGCAGCAAGGCGTCGACCAGGGCCGCCAGCGGCAGCTCGGGATAGACATGGTGGCCGACGCGGACCTCGTCGTCGTAGGCGACGAGCGCATGGCGGAAGTCGATGCGCTTTGCAGAGACGGCGAAGTTCGTGTCGGAGACGATCACGCCGAGCAGCAGCAGGGCGTCGGAATGCTCGACGCGATGGCTGAGTTCGGGATCGCCGGCCAGGCCCAGGTAGGTGCCTGCGAGCGGAATGCCGGCCTCCGCCAGCAGGCCGCGGC
>JAIPCJ010000151.1 GCA_021738245.1 Methylotenera sp.
GCTGACGGTCAGCGGCATGGCGCGCTTCCAGGCCGGCACCGGCAACCTCAGCCTGACCCGCCCCGACAACCAACTGCCCACGGTGGCGGTGGGCAGCGCGGCCACGGCCAGCCTGGTGAGCCAGGGCGATTTCGCGGTCGAAGCCGGCGCGGTCAGCACGCGGCTCGCCCTGGGCGGGCCCGGCGCGATCTCCCTGGTCGGCAGCTTCAGCGGCAGCGGCGCGCTGCAGATGAACGGCAGCGGCAGCCTGACCCTGGATCGCGGGCATGGCTACAGCGGGGGCACGCGCATCGACGCGGGCCGCCTCGTGCTGCAGGGCGCTGCCGCCCAGCCGGGGACCGGCGCCGTGCGACTGGGGGCCGCCGGGCAGCTCGACCTGCGCGACGGTGCCACGCTGGCCAACGGCCTGGTGGTGCAGGGAGGGCGCATCACCGGCAGCGCGGGCGCGGGCACGCTGGCCGGGCCGGTCACGCTGCAGGGCGATGCGCGGTTCGAGCCCGGGCCCGGCGGCCTCACGGTGACCGGCGCACTGGCCGATGGCGGTGCCGGCTTCGGCCTGCGCCTGGCAGGCACAGGCAGCCTGGCGCTCGCGGGCGTCAACCGCTACAGCGGCATCACCGACATCGCCTCGGGCAGCCTGCTGGCCCGTGTTGCGGGCGCCCTGCCGGAGACCAGCGCCGTGCAGCTCGCGGCCGGGGCCACCTTGACGCTGGCCGCGGATCAGGCCATCGGCAGCCTCGCCGGGAGCGGCCAGGTGGCCCTCGGCAGCTTCAGCCTGGCCGCCGGGGCGGACGGCCGTGACAGCCGCTTCAGCGGCAGCCTCATGGGCGCGGGCGGCTTCAGCAAGCGCGGCCTCGGCCGCCTCACGCTGGACGGCAGCAACCTGCACAGCGGCGCCACCCGCGTGGAGGCGGGCGAGCTGGTGCTGGGCAGCAGCACCGCCTTGAGCGAGGCGACGGCCGTGACGGTCGAGGCCGGCGCGCGCCTGACCGTGCAGCAGGCCAGCCGCCTGGGCGCCCTGGCCGGCGCCGGCACGGTGGACGTGCAGGCAGCGCAACTGGCCGTGGGCGCCAACGGCGACAGCACCCGCTGGGCCGGCAGCCTCACGGGCCGCGGCGCCTTGATCAAGCTCGGCGCGGGCCGCCTCACGCTGGCGGGCAGCAACAGCTTCAGCGGTGGCCTGCAGGTGCAGGCGGGCGTGGTGGCGCTCGAGGGCACGGGCCTGCGGCCGCTGGCTGCGGCGGCGGCAGCGCCTGGCCCTGTGCTGCCTGCCGGCACCGCGGTCAGCGTGGCTGCCGGGGCCGCGCTGGCGGTGCTGGCCGATGCCGGCTTCGACACCCTGACCGGTGCCGGTGACGTGCAACTCGGCAGCAGCACGCTCACGCTGGGCACCGCCGGCGGCACGAGCCGGTTCGATGGGGGTTTCAGCGGCGCGGGGAACGTGGTCAAGACGGGCGCGGGCAGCCTGACCCTGGGCGGCAGCAGCCATCACACCGGCTTCACGCGGGTGGCCGAGGGCGAGCTGGTGCTGGCGGCACCTCAAACGCTGGGCGGCGCCAGTGCGTTGGTCATCGACGCGCCCGGCCGCGTGCAGGTGCAGGCGGCGCAGACCGTGGCCTCGCTGGCGGGCAGCGGAGCGCTGCAGTTGGGGGCCGACCTGGCCACCGGAGCCGACGGCCGCGACAGCCGCTTCGATGGTCTCATCAGCGGCAGCGGCGGTCTGGTGAAGCAGGGGGCCGGCCTGCTGACGCTGACGGCCGCCAACACCCACAGCGGCGCCAACCGCATCGAGGCCGGGGCGGTGCGCCTGAGCGGCCAGGGCCTGCTGGGCAGTGGCGACCTGCTCAACGACGGCCAGCTGCTGCTCGCGCGCAGCGAGGCGCTGACGCTCGACCAGGCCGTCAGCGGTCGCGGCAGCCTCGTCATCGAGCAGGGCGACGTCACGCTGGCCAGCGCCGGCAACCGCTACACCGGCGCCACCCAGGTGCAGGCGGGGCGGTTGATCACCACCGCGGCCGATCGCCTGCCCGATGGCAGCGCCCTGCAGGTGGCCGCCGGTGCGCAGCTCGAGCTGGGCGGCAGCGACACGGTCGCCTCGCTGCAGGCCGCCGGCAACGTGCGCCTCGCAGGCAGCCTCACCACCACCGGCGAGCAGGTCTACACCGGCAGCCTCACGCTCGCCAGCCCCGGCGGGCTCACCCTTGCCGGCAGCCGCATCGATGCCGGCCGCCTCGGCAACCTGTTCGCCAGCGCGCCGCTCGGCCTGCAGGCCGGCGAGGTGCAGATCAAGTCGGCGGGCACGCTGGCGCTGGGTGAGGTGTCGCTGGCACGGGGTGGGCGCATCGAGGCGGGGCGCCTGTCGCTGGACGGGCGCTTGCAGATCAGCGGCGGCAGCCTCGACCTCGTGGCCACGGCCACGCCCGACGAGGCCCTGGCCACACGCTACGGCACGGCGCAGGTGCCGGTGGCTGGCCTGCCGCTGGCCCTGGCCGAGGCCACCGTGCAGCAGGGGGCGGCGGGTGTCATTGCGCTGGCCGAGGGCGCGAGGCTGCAGGTCACGGCCAGCGGCGGTGGCTCGGTGCTGCTCACGCGCGATGCCAACAGCTTCAAGGGCGAACTCGCGGTGCTCAGCGGCGCGAGCTACGGCACGGCCTGGCAACCCCAGGCGCGCGGCAGCCAGGCCATCCAGTCGCAGGTGCGGGTGTCAGGGCAGCAGCTGCTGGTGGGCGGCAGCGGCATCGAGGCCGACCTGGTCGCCTTGCGTGCCGACCAGCTGGCCACCGCCGGCACCTCGGCGGTGGTGGCGCGGCTGCCGTATGACGCGGTCGTGCTGGGGCGGGCGCTGTCGGCACCCGGCCTGACGCTGGATCTCGCCGCGGGCGCCTTCGGGGTGCCGGGCAGCTTCGGCAGCATCAACGGCCAGGCCATCCAGGTGGTGGTGGGCAGCACCGAGACCGGCGCGCGCACCACCGGCCCGAACGCGGGCTTTGTGACCGTGCTGCCCAAGGCCGGTGCCCAGGGCGCGACCGCGGTGGTGCTGGTGGGCCCCAAGGTGGGCAGTGCGTTGGCGACCGGCGGCGCGCCCTATCGCTTCTTCCACGACGGCGCCGCGCGGCCCGTCGAGATCCCGGTGGTCTACAACGGCGTGCTGCCGCTGACGCCGGCTGCCGCGGGCACCTTGTCATCCATCAACGGCGATGCGGAAGACGCCCGCCGTGCGCGCTTCCAGGACACGGTGCGCACCGAGAACGTGACGGTGCGCCTGCGGGCGGGCGTCATTGCCGAGGTGGGCCCGGGCCGCGCGTCCACCCAGGGCAGCGAAGGCACGCGGCCGCCTGAGCTGTGCGACCCCGCCGAACGGCCCGCCCTCAGTTGCAAGACGCCATCGAGCCCCCCATGAACCCAGCTTCCGAATCGCCCCGCCTCGACGGCATGGCCCGCCTCGCGCGTCGCCGCTTTCTGTGGGTCTCGCTGCTTGGCGCGGGGCTGGCGGCGCGGCCTGCCCGGGAGGCGTCGGCGCAGGCCCGGCCGCCTGGCGCGGAGGTGCGCCTGGCCCTGCTGCTGGGCAACCGCAGCTACCCCCAGCCTTTTGACCTGCCGCCCATCCCCAAGAACCTGCGCGACCTGGAGGCCGTGCTGGTGCGCCGCGGCTTTGCGGTCACCTCGGCGCTGGACCTGGACCTGCCGGCCGCGCAACGCGTGCTGGAGCAGTTCATCACCCAGGCCGCCGCCAGCCCGCCGGACGCCACGGTGTTCTTCTACTTCAGCGGCCACGGCGTGCAGGTGGATGCCGCCAACCTGCTGCTGCCGGCGGGGCTCAACCCGTCGGCCCGCGGCGAGCAGCTGCAGAACAGCAGCATGCAGCTGCTGGCCGACGTGGTGCGCCGCCTGCCGCCGCGCCGCGAGGGCATGGTCATCGCGGTGGTGGACGCCTGCCGCACGGGGTTGAAGTCGGGCGAGGTCGCAGGCTTGAACCAGGTCGAGGCGCCGCCCGGCTGCCTCATCACCTTCTCGACGGCGGCCGGCAAGCCGGCGATCGCACCGGCCGTGGAGACACAGAACACCTTCTACACCGGCTCCCTGGTGAAGCTGATGGCCAGCGTGCCCGACCAGACCACCTTCCCCGAGCTGATGCAGCTGGTGCGCAGCGATGTGCGCGAGACCATGCTCAACCACCCGCTGCCGGCCATCCGCCAGCTCGCGCAAGACCCCTTCATTGCCGACCACACCCGCGTGCGGCTGACCGTGGAGCCCCGCCGCGAGGGCGCCGCGCCCGCTGCGCCGGCCGACATCGATGAAGACGCCGAGCTCAAGAAGCTCGAACGCCTGGCCTGGCCCGCCGAGGTGCTGCAGGTGGCCGAGGCCTTCCTCAGGGCTCGGCCCGACAGCGCGTTCGCGCCCGGCGTGCAGGTGGCGCGCGACGGCGCGCGTACGGCCGTGCGCGCGCTGCAGCGCAGCGACGTGCGCCTGTTCAAGGCCGCCTTCGCCACGAGTGACGACATGCCTGCCGACCAGCGCCAGGACCTGCTGCGCTGCGGTCGCGGTGACAAGGACGCCGCCGCCCGCATGGCCTGGCGTTATCGCGAGGGCGCGCGCACTGGCGCCGGCTACGCCAGCTCGGCCACCCAGTCCCGCTACGAAGGCTGGCTGCAGTTCGCCGTGGCCTTGGGCAACGGCATTGCGAGCTACGAGCTGGCCCTGCACTTCCGCAACACCGGCCAGCCGCTGCTGGCGGCGCAGTTCGAGGCGCGTGCCCGGGAGCTGGGCTACACACCGCCGCCGGATCTGGACAACGTGCGCAAGTAGCCGCGGGGAACTCGGCGCGGGCGGCTGCCACTCAACACCGTGCGACGCGGCGTTCCGGCCGGCGCCGCGGCATGTCAGCCCCAGAGGAACCGAACGATGGCCCACGTCAATCTGCCGTCGACGCTGAGCGTCGCGCAATGGGACAAGCTCAAGGCGCCCAAGACGCCCGCGACCAAGCTGCCCGATGAACTCAAGCAGCTCACCAAGCTCCATCTGGCGCTCAAGTGGGACGACTTCGATGCCTCGCGGCTGAAGACCGCGGACGACATCGAGGCCGGCCAGAGCAAGCTGCGCGCCGCCGAGAAGGCCGCGATCAAGACCCTGCGCAGCCAGGCCGAGACGGTGGCCGCCGCGGCCGCCGCCTACGAGACCCAGGCGAAGGCCGACAAGTCGGTGCCCAAGGACGTCGTGGCCGCGGCCAATGCCATCGCGAAGGCGGCGCGCCTGTACGCCGCCGAGGTGGCGGAGGCCGTCGATGCGGCCCGCCAGGCCCTGGAGGACAAGGCCGGCAAGCTCCAGGCCGACAAGGGCGATGACGTCGACCCCAAGCAGCTGCAGCAGCTCAAGGCCAAGCTGCTGGCTGCCATGGCGACCGTGCGCAAGCAGCAGTCGCCGCGGCCGATGCGCTTCCTCATCGTGCGCGGCAAGGTGAATGCGGCGCTGGCCCTGGCCTACGCCGTGGGCACCGCGCAGGAGAAGCAGCTCAAGGCCTGCCTGCCCAACGAGGGCCCGTACAAGGTCATCAAGGACAAGACCGCCGAGGTCATCTGGGAGCAGAAGGCCGGCACCCTGGTCAGCGACCGCGTGCCGGCGGGGCTGCTGAAAAAAGTTCAGCTGTGGATGAAGAAGACGCTCAAGCTGAACGTGCGCCTGCGCCTGCGCGCCTCCAGCGGCGACGTGGAAGAGACCGAAGGCGAGGACCTCTCCGAGAGCGACCTGAAGACCGCCACCGAACAGGCGCGCCAGGGCATCACCAAGCAGGCGGTCGCTGCGCGGCTGGCAGGCCTGCAGGCCGGCATCCAGGCGGCCGTTCAGGCGGCCAAGGCGGCACCGGCCAAGTCCGAGATCCCCGCGCTGGTGGCGCAGGTGGCCAAGCTGGTGGGGGCGGGCAACCTGGGCGAGGCCGACGAGCTGATCGACGAGATCGAGGTGCTGCTGGAGGGCGACAGTCACGAGGCCGACAACGACAGCGAGACGGACAGCGAGACCGACAGCGAAGCCGATGAGGTCGAGACGACCGAAGACGCGCCGGCCCGCCCCGCGGCCAGGGCCGCGCCGGGCGACGACGAGGCGCGTGCGGCCTTCACCCGGCGGCTGAGCGCGCTGCAGGCTCGCATCAAACAGGCCCTGACCGGCGCTTCGGGGGCCCGGGTCAAGCCCCTGTCTGATGGCGTGACCCAGGCCGCCAAGGTCGGGCGTTATGCCGATGCCAACCGGCTCCTCGATGCGCTGGAGCCGCTGCTCGATCAGGGCAGCAAGGCCGGCGGTGGTGAGGCGGCGCGGGCGCAGGCGCTGCAGGATTGGAAGACCCGCCGCGCTGCGGCGGTGAGCTCGCTGAAGGCGGTCGCCACCCAGGTGGCGGCGGCCAAGCATGCGAGCTCGGCCAAGGCCGTCATCGAGCTGCAGGCCGTGATCAAGAACCTGACCCCCGAGCCGGCGAGCCTGCAGCAGGTCAGGGAGCTGCAGCGCTGGCTCGCCGACGACGACGTGGTGACCGACGTGTGCGAGCTGGCGGAGGACATCCGCACGCCGCTGCTCGGCGCCCTTGACCAGCTGCATGACGCCATCGCCGCCTGAGCGGCGGTTCGCCCCGAACGACTGAAAGCCTGTCATGCCAAGAACGAATCTGCGCGAGGTGCTGGAGCACCTGGCCACCCAGGGCCCCGGCCTGACCGCCGAGAAAGACGCCGTCACCCTGCTCGACCTGCATCTGGGCCGGGTGCAGGGCTGCCAGCCCACCGATGCGCTGGCGCAGCTGATCGAGGTGCGCGACGGCGCGCGCCAGGCGCTGAAGTCCACCTTCGCGGTGCGCACCACCAGCGTGCTGGCCCGTTCGCATGCCGACGCGCTGGAGAACGCGCTGGGGCCGCTGGAGCGGCTGATCGACCAGGCCCATGCCGAGGCGCCGACCGCGCAGCAGACCTTCGAGCAACGGTGGCGCCAGGTGGGGCCGCGGGTGGAGCTCCTGCTCAAGGACATCCAGGCCAGGAACTTCAGTGACTCGCTGCCGGCCGAGGTTCGGACCGTGCTGGGCCGCCTGCAGGCGAACGGTGCGCAACTCGCGAAGCACCGCGCGGCCCCTGACTTCGTGCGCGCCGGCCAGGCACTGGATCTGCTGGAGCAGGACCTTGTCGAGTTCGACAAGGCCTACGGCCCGGCCAACGATCAGGCGCGCAAGGACTACCCGTCCGTGAAGTCGGGCCTGGAGAAGGGCTTGCTGGCCCAGCTCGAACCGGCGCTGGCGGCGGGCCAGCTGGGCCGGCCCACGATCGGCTTCTTCGAGGCGCTCGTGCGCAACTACACCGACGCCAAGGCCCTGATGGATCGCGGCGAGCAGCAGCAGGACTTCCCGCTGGCGCTGAAGGCCGCCAAGGGGCTCGCCGTGACGGGGCCCTTGCAGCTCCGGGGTGCCCTCAAGGACTTCCGGCAGGACTGGCAGCTGCGCGAGACGCCCATCCGCTCGCTGCTGGAGGGCCTGGACCAGGGCGCATTCGCGGGTGTCGACGGCAAGGCCCTGAAGACGGCCATGCAGCAGGTCACGCAGGCCCTCAAGACGCTGGATGCCGACCTGGAGGTGGTGGCAGCCCGCGCGTTGTGCCAGCAGGTCGAGCAAGCGGCCGCGGAGGTGCGCAAGGCCATCGCCAAGCGCTTCGTCAAGGGCGGGGCCAAGACGCCGAAGGCGGCCCGCGCGCAGGCGGTGGCGATGCTCAAGCACGACCCGGACGTGATGAAGGCGGTGGCCGACGAGCCTGGCGGCGGCGCGCTGATCGACACCATGGTCCAGGACCTGGGCGGCAAGGCCAAGGATGCCGACAGCAAGGCCTTCGTGCGCGCGGCCATCACCGCCCGCTTCGGGCCCGAACTGGGCAACAAGGACCTGACCACCAAATACCTGCCGCGCCTGTACAAGGCCCTCGGCATGGTGCCGGCGTCGCACACGCTGGACAACCCGATGCTGCGCACCATCAACCGGGATCGCACCAAGCTCGTTCCCTCGGGGGACTACGAAGACGGCAAGGGCGTCATCAACCTGCAGGTGCCGCGCACCGGCCTGGTGGACTCGATGGTGACGCTGGCCACCCGCATCCTGCCCGAGAAGCTCATGGGCAAGATGACCACCGGCGCCGACGTGACGGTGTTCGACCTGCTGGCCTTGCACGAGGTGGGCCATGCGGTGGACGACAAGCTGCAGTTCATGAACGGCAAGGCTGGCAACGTCACCTATGGCGGCTGGCAGAAGCACGCCGTGGATGAAGTCGCGGCCGCGCTGGGCACCGCGCATGGTTTCTTCAAGGACTGTGCCGGCGAGGGCTCCCAGGCCTTCCTGACCGCCTACCTGAAGGCCGTGCTCGAAAAGAAGAAGCCGCAGGCCGAGAGCAGCGTCACCCGCCTGGCCGCCGGTGCGAAGGCGCCGAACTGGAAGCGCCTGGCCCAGCATGCCGCGGTCGAGGTGGCGGAGAACATCCGCCTCAAGAGCAGCGACAAGGGCCTGTGGGACCGGGGCGACTCGGCGGCCAGGAAGTACGCGATCGGGAGCTCGGTCTACCAGGAGTGCTACGAGGGCCAGTGGGTCAGCTATGCGCTGTCAGCCCGGGCCAGCAAGGTCACCGACTACCAGTTCCGCGCCGACGGCGAGTGGTACGCCGAAGCCTATGCCGCCTTCTTTGTGGGCAAGCTCCCGGCCAGCCATCCGCTGCACCCCGTGCTGACCCAGGACAAGCAGTCGACCGCCGCCGCCCAGCGCGCGGCACGCTGAACGAGGGACACCCATGTCACGCCTGTTTTCCCAGACCTTCTCCTGCAGCCACTGCGGTGCCCCGCAAGAAATGGGCATTGTGGCGAGCATCAATGCCGACCGCCGCCCCGACCTGCGCGAGGCGGTGCTGGCCGACCGCTACCAGCGCGGCGAGTGCAGCGCCTGCGGCAAGGGCTACCGCTTGGAGCCCGACCTGACCTACCTGGACGTGGGCCGCGGCCAGTGGATCCTGGTGCGGCCGGCCAGCCACCTGGCCGAGTGGGCGCCGACCGAGGCCCCGGCCGCCGCGGCCTTCGACCGCGCGCATGGCGCCGGTGCGCCCGACGAAGCCCAGGCGCCCGGCCTGCAGCCGCGCCTGGCCTTCGGCTGGCCAGCCTTTCGCGAGAAGCTGCTGTGCGCCGCCCACGGGCTGGACGACGTGGCGCTGGAGCTCGCCAAGCTGGCCGTGATGCGCTCGGTCCGTGAGCTGCCGCTGGACGACGCGCTCGACCTGCGCCTGAGCGCCGTCACGGCCGACACCTTGACGCTCACCTGGACGATGGCCGGCGGCGACCTGGCCGTCGAGCAACTGACGCTGCCGCGCGCGCTGCTCGAGGGCCTCGCCCACGACGCTGCCTGGGCCCCTGCGCGGGCCGAGCTG
The DNA here is from genome assembly GCA_021738245.1 of Methylotenera sp. GTDB lineage: Bacteria > Pseudomonadota > Gammaproteobacteria > Burkholderiales > Burkholderiaceae_C > Pelomonas. Next base: position 9,423 of record JAIPCJ010000151.1, read on the forward strand.
GCCGCCGGTGCCTATGTCGACCTCAACCGACTCCTCGTGCCGGCCGACGAGGCCGCCTGAGCTGTCTCTTCGCCCGCCACACCTCGACACCATCATGCCTGCCAGCCACGTTCGCCAAGTCCTTGAAGCCATCGCCCGTTCACCCGCCGGCCTCACCGAGGAGCGGGATGCCGTGGCGCTGCTGGACGTGCATCTGGCCGCCGTCGAAGACGCCGACGCCGGCCACGGCCTGGAGCGCCTGGTGCAGGTGCGCGACGCGGCGCGCCAGGCCCTGGACCGCACGTTCAAGGTACGCACCACCAGCATGGTGGCGCGTTCGCATGCCGATGCACTCGACACGGCACTGGGGCCGCTGGAACACCTGATCGACCAGCTGCTGACGGCCGAGCAACGCGAGCGCCAGGCCATCGCACGGCTGGACGCCACGCCCGGCCTGCTGGAGGCTGTGCCGCCGGACGCGGCGCTGGCGGCGCTGCTGGAGCGCGTGACCGACACCGAGCGCCTGCTCAGGTCGACCGAGGAGGTCGGGCGCGACAGCAAGGCGGTTGCGGCGCGCCGCAAGGCCGTCGCAGCGGCACTGAAGCCCGTGCAGCAGCAACTCGCCGCGCGCCAGCGGGAAGAGGCCGAGGGGGGGGAGGCCAGGCGCCGCGCGTCGCAGCAGGAGGCGGTGCGCCTGAAGGCCGCCATGGCCGAGGTGACCGCGCAGGACCCGGTCGACCTGGCACGGCTGCGTGAGCTCGTGAAGGCCGAGAGCGAGCGCGCCAGTGCGCTGGAGACCGAACTCAAGCTCGCCGCCCAGCTGCAGCTGCCCATCGCGCCGCCGCCCGCCAAGGTGGCCTTCGCCGACAACACCAACCCAGAGGCTGCCGCCTGGACCGACACGATCTGCGCCAAGGCCTTTGCCAAGTACACGTGGTTCGAGTTCAAGGACCTGCGCAAGTCGGGCCAGCCGGTGGTCATCGACGGGCTCGCGGCGCAGACCGTCATCACCGACGACGTGATGTGGAAGCTCTACCAGTACCGGCGCAGCGTCATCGACCAGCTCATCGTGACGCTGCAGGCCGAGTTCAAGAACCAGCTGATGTTCAAGAGCAGCGGCAGCGAGGACATCGAGTCCGACCTGGACATCACGGTGGCCTCGGTCACGCCGGGGGATGACGTGAAGGCCATGACCCGCTTCAACGCCGAGATCAAGCGGCGCTTCGGCCGCCCGCCGGGCCGTGTCTTCGACACCAACCTGTATGCGCGCGACTACCGCGCCATCGAAGACAACATGTCACCCCGCCGCGCCCAGGTGCCGAAGGATCGCGACATCGACCAGCCCATCGACGAGATGGCCAAGATGAGCGGCATCGACCAGGACGTGGCCACGCTGATGAAGCAGCGCCGCTTCCTGGACGGCCCCACCTTCACCGCCATGTGGCAGGACCTGCTCAAGGGCATCCGCGACCCGCAGGACCGCCAGCGCATCCAGCAGCGGTTCGAGGAGGCCGAGGCGGCCTACCTGCTCACGGCCCAGGAGAAGGTCGAGCGCATCCGCACGCAGGTGGAGGCACGCCGGCTGGCGGTGCTGGCCCGGGCCAAGCAGGGCGGCGCCAAGATCAGCGCGGAAGAGACGGCAGCCTTCAAGGCCTACGACCAGCTCAAGAAGCGCTATGAGCTCGCCCGCGAGGCCCATGACCTCCCGGCGGTGCAGCAACTGCTGCCCGACCTGCTGGACCTGCTGGAGATGCAGTTCCCCGATGAGGTGATGGAGGCCACCGATGCGCAGTACGCCGAGCGCATGGCGGCCCTGCGCGCGGACCAGGCGCGCCTGGCCGCGCTGGTGAAGCAGCATCCCGAGGAGGGACCGGGCTGTGCCAAGGCGCACCCGGACCAGACCCATGCGCAGTGGCTGGACGGGCTGAACGCGCTCAAGGCGCGCATCAAGCAGGCCCAGTTCACGCACATCATGTTCGCCAACGAGGCCTACATGAGCGAAGGCGCCATCACCCACATCGTCGCGGGGGCCCAGGCGGCTTCGGCCGAGAAGAAGCAGGCGGTGCTCAAGCAGATCCAGCCGGCGGAGTTGCTGCAGTCCACCAACGAGCAGCTGGCCGACTTCTTCAAGGACATGAAGCACATGGCCCACGCCGAGTACGAGGCCTCGGGCGCGACGGCCAAGCGCCGCGCCACCGGCGAGGCCTTCGTGCACGCGTCCAAATACCTGTCGCGCATGCTGGATGGTGCGGCCATGCTGCAGGAAAAGTACGCCGCTGACCCGGTGGTGCAGCCCTTGCTGGAAGGGCAGCCTTACACGCTGTGCCAGCGTGCCGGCGTGGCCGGGCCACGCGCGCTGCAGGAGCAGGTGGACAAGCAATTGGTGAAGCTGCGCAAGAGCGCCACCATCCCGGGTGACGCCAAGGCCGAGCTGGCCGTGGCCGAGGTCCAGCAGATGTTCCAGGTGAGCAGCGTGGCCGAACTGCGCACCCTCATCATGGGCTTCAGCCGCGAGTTCAATGAGCGGGTGCGCCAACTGCCCAGCTTCCGCGCGGCCCAGCAGGTCGACCGCGAGACCGAGCGGGCCTACTTCCGGCCGACGACGGCCAAGCCCGCCTGATCCGGCCCGGCACCCGGCTCGGCAGCTGACGCCGGCCGGGCGCTGCCAGCGCTCAGCCGAGCGACTTCAGCAGCGCCTCCAGCTCCGCATCCACATCGTCTTCCGCGGGCGCGGGCGCCGGCGCGCTTGCCGGTGCCGGCTCGTCGTTCAGGCTGGCCAGCAGGGCGTCG
>JAIPCJ010000152.1 GCA_021738245.1 Methylotenera sp.
CGGCGCTTGGAGGGTGTGTCTTGATCGGCCATGGTGTGCGTTAGCGATGCCTGATGCACACCATCTCGGCGTGCGCAGGATCAGCCGATCTTGCTCACGACACCACCGCCACGGTAGAGGGCCGTGAGGCCACGCTTACTCTTTTCAGGGGTCATCGCCGGGTATGCGGTGACGCTGGAAAACCCAAGCTGGGCAGTCGCGGCTCTTGCGCTATACAACACGTTCTCGGACAAGGGCCCGGTCTTCGAGCGCTTGGGGCTTCCATTCCAATCAGCGGACTGGCCATGCCAGCAATTGCCCAACATGCTTCGGGCCGACAGAGCCGAGCTGGTCTCCAACATAGGTCAGGACTTTCCCTCCTCGGGAATACGCGTCGAAGTCACCCCGTCGATGACCCCCATCGCGAAGGGATCGGTTGAAGGCAAGTTCTCTGAAACCAAGCACTCCTACAAGAGCCGTTTTGACCTTCCTGGCCTGTTCAGCAAGTACCGCAAGCGTCGCGAGTCCGACGGCAAAAAGGATGCGGCGCTGGACCTTCTAGAGTTTGAACGCATCCTTGTCGAGATCATCATGGACCTGAACCGAAGAGCCGTGAAGCCGTCTCGTTTGCCGCCTGACGCGCTGCAGGGGACGAGCCGGGTCGCGAGTCGCGTCGGCTTTTATGAATGGGCATTGACAAATCGGCCCGGCTTCACGCGGAGCATGACCCCCAACTTCGTCTATGAGCACCTGCTTACCAAGGGAAGCGGAAGTGTCACGCCCGGCGGTATCAAGCTCGATGGGGAGGTGTTCAATTGCGATTGGCTTCGCGAAAAGGCTTACCTCACCGCGGCGCTGAACGGTACGTACGAGGTTCGCGTCTCCTACAACCCGTTGTTTGCTGGCGAGATCTTCTTCTATGACGGGAAGACCAACTCTTGGCAATCCGCTTCGAACGTTGATCCCGAGATTCTTCAGAGACGGGCTTCGTTTCCTGAGGCCAAGGAATATCGTGTCCTGCAGAAGCAGTTCGTCGAGCAAGCGCGCCTCAATCACCGTAAGGAGCAGCGAGAGCGCACCCCAGAAGTGAAGCAGGCGATCAAGGGAGCCGTGGCGGAAAAGAGTCTTCTGCCTGCCCATCCGAAGACGTCCAAGCGCCACATACGTGAGAACAGGGCAACGGAGAAAGCCGGCTTCCGTGGCGCTGGACTAAATGGCGCGCTGCCTGTGCCGCCTACCGTCTCAGCTTGTGAGGCCGAGGCGCCCTCGCCAACACCGCCCACAAGCCCGGCCAGCAATGCCTTGCCGAGCACACCGGTAGAACCCACAGGCGCCGCCAAATTCAAATCACTCTGGAGCAAGGTCAGTGCTGTCAACAAGTAGGAGTGTGCCTCGATACAAGATCATCGGCGCTGAAGAATTGGACGGCAATCCTCTAACGGCACACCTGCCGCTTTCGCCTGAGACGGACAACGACGCCTTTATGGCACTCGCCACGCGTCCGGAATTCGACGTCAGTGACCGAGAGCTGCCGAACTCGATCCGTCGACTGAGAATCAATCGTCTGCGGCGGTTCTACGCTCCAGTGATGCCGGTACATCGGCGCGCACTCACCAGCATCGTCACCAACATTCTGGATGGATACATTCAGCGCAATCCCCTGACGCCCTTGGGCCAGCGAATCTTGCAAGGATGGCAGGTCGATTTGCCGTTCAGTCCCGTCATCTCCATGGTCACAGGCAACTCGGGCATGGGCAAGAGCACCTTGATGAATCGGATCCAGACTTACCTGGGTGGGCAAGTCTGGACGCACACGAGCTTTCGCGGCTCACCGTTCACAGAAACTCAAGTCTTATGGCTGCGCCGGAACGTGCCTGAGCACTGCACGGTTGGGACGCTGTGCTCCACGTTCGGCGACTACGCGGACGGCGTCCTCGGGCTCAAGCTGTATGCGGGCATCTTCGCCAAGCTACAAGGCAGCGGCCGAAACGCGTATCTGTCGGAGATCCGAAAGATCATCACAACCCACCACGTCGGTGTCTTAGTGCTGGATGAGTTTCAAAATCTCAACTTGATGGGCGTTGGTGCCAACAAGATCATCGCGCTACTTGTCAACCTGAGAGATGAGCTGGGTCTACCCATCGTGGTTATCGGAACGTACAAGGCGCTGAACCTCTTGCGGTCAGATCTCAGCTCAGGTCGTCGGCTCGTGGAAGGGGGTTACTTCGATCTTGAGCGGCCGATGTCTACCGACGATGAACATTGGCAATCGATGTGTTGCGCAGCTTGGGAGTTCCAATGGCTGCGCAAACCCATCGATTACTCCGAAGCGATCGCGGAAGCGTTCTACGAAGTCAGTCAAGGCATCACCGGCATCATGCTGACTGCCTTTGCCACCGCGCAGCTCGCAGCTATTGAAGACGGCTCAGAGTGTGTCACTGCAGACCTGATCCGCGAGGTCTTCAAAGAGCGCATGAAACCCCTGCATCCTGCTGTGCGAGTGCTTCAGTCTGGTGATCCGGTCCTGATGGACAAGTTCGACGATCTGTATAAGAACTTTTGGCCTACGACGGATCGCGAGGGCATGGACGGAGCTGCAGACAACGTAGCCGCGAACTCGTCGGCCGCAAAAGTCGACGGCTCAGCCACGGCATCGCCTGAGGAGAAGTCGGGCAGATCGCGCAAATCGAAGGATGCCGACTCAGCTGCGGGCGCTGCGGGACCGAGGGATCCCGTGCTGTCGGAGGAACAGATCCGAAAGCTGGTTCTGGCGGAATCGATGAGGGACCTGATTTCGGTACTGGACGGCCGGTGAGACTTCCTGCCTTTCCGATTCCCTATGAGGGGGAAACCGTGTCATCCGTGGTGGCGCGATTTCTGGGGCGGACTGCGGGACCGACTGAGCGCAAGCTGCAGTCCCTCGGCTTGGGCCGAACGGCGTCGACCGCCTTGATGCCACTAGACGTGCAGGCCCTCACCGATGCCATGCCCCTGGGGCACCCCTGGTGCGACAACCCCGAGCTGGTGCTCATGCGACATACGCCAGTGCCCCTGTACTTGCACTTTGCCCACCCTCAGCGTGCCGCTAGCAGCCTTCAATCACTGCTCAGTCGCCTCTGTGGAAACCCGGCTGCGGCGCTCGGGCTCACTGTGTCTGCTGCCAATAATCTTGCGCGCCAGAGCAAGTTTTGCCGGCAGTGCGTCGAGTCCGACATCGAGTCGCGCGGCAATGCGGTGCACTACCGTGAGCATCAGCCAGAATTCGTAAAGCTGTGCGCAACTCATGGCACGCCGCTCCTGCTCAGTTGCTCGACATGCTTGGGTGAACGGAATGCGGCGCGGATGTGGCAACGGGCCGGATCATGCAGTTGCGGCTCACCGACTTTCGCGCCTGCCATTGAGGTAGGTCTGGATCCCACCGCTGACGACGGCTGGTTGTGGTTATCCCGACAGGTAAAGTCCATCTTGTCGATGTCCCAGTTGCCGACGGCGCCTCTGCTGCCGGTCCTTCGACGGTTCCTAAAGGCCCGCGGATACGGGGCCCGCGGCGGGATCGACAGCTCCGCCGTACTGGAAGAGCTGAAGACGCACTTCGGTCACAAGCTTATCAGCCAAGTGGTCGGCCTGCCTTCACAGCGCCGCTTGTTGAACACGCGCTGGCCCGGCAGGATGCTCGGAGAACCTGCGTTGGCGGAGCAAAAGCTGCCAGACACGCTTCGCACACTGATGCTCACTGCGCTTGTCGCAACAGATGTCGCAGACTTGCACGATGCACCGGTAACTGTTCAGCCGACCGACGCACCAAAACCGCAGGGCTACAGCGGCGAGAAGCGGTTGGATCGCGCCTTGCTCAGTGGTGATTCGATCGAACAAGCCCTCGCCTCAGCCGGCGGGAAGATCAGCGTCGCGGCCAACCAGCTGGGCGTCAGCTCTTCTGTGCTCGCGGTGGACATGCGGCGCTTGGGGCTACGTCTCCCACTGCCGGCCACAACGATCCTTCGCCTTGGGACCGCGAGGGTTGAAGCCGTCCGTGCGGCACTGCGGTCAGGTGAGGCAAAGAACAAGATTCAAACCAGGCTTCGCGTCTCGGATTGGACGCTCCAGCTGATTGTGCTCGACGACCAGAACCTGGGTGAATTGCATCGCGCGGCCACGATCAAAGAGCAACGACTCAAGCATAGGAAGGCGGTGACAACGTTCATCGCTGCCCATCCCGAAGCCGGCAAGACCGACGTCCGCACGGCCTGCGTAGCAGCCGTCGACTGGCTGGCTACCTTCGACAGCGAATGGCTTATAGAAAATCTTCCCGAGCGAAAAGCGGCTGCGCCAGCCTGGCGCGCGCCTATCAGGGACTGGAACAAGCTTGACCAAGCCTTCTCAACAAAGATTGGCGCTGTGGCGCGATCGGAGCTGGTCAAGTCTGAGCGCCCAATACGTCTGACTGTGTCCAGGCTGCTCAACCAGTGCTCACTTGGGGCAGTCCATAACCCCGATCGAAACCACCTTCTCCCGTTGACGCTTGCTGCGGCGCATGCACATGCGGAATCTGCCGACTCGTTCTACAAACGCAAGCTGGCATGGGCGTTGAAGGAGTACCAGGCGCTGCATGTACCGATCTCCACGAACATCTTGCGTCGAGTCGCAGGTCTCCAACCCCGCCGGCTGATGGAGCAGCGAGAGTTCATCATTGAAGAGGCCAGGAGGCTCAAGATTTCTATCGACGCTCGATGCTTCCTGTCGCCGCTTCGGCATCCAGAAAGTCGCACGCCCTGACGGTCTGTGGTGCCTGCTGCGAAGGCTGAACAGCTGAATGGGTGTCTCATACGGCGGCCGCTCCAATGGCGGATAGAAGGGCCGCAGTTCCCACAGATCAGACCTCTTGCCCATAAGGCAGTCTGTTTTGGCTAAGCTGACAATGAGTCCTCGAAGCTCAGCCGAGCCACCTCGCTGGCGTACAGGCTGAGATAAGAGCGGGGCCTTCAATCCTTCGCGCTCCTTCTCAGGTGTCAGGCCATGGCGCTCGCGACCACGCACCACCGCCTCGGCGGCTGACCATTGCTGAACCGGCTGCTGAACTATAAGACGATGCCATCGCACCCAGAGGACCACGTCGTACCCGCGACGGGGTAAGCTTCGTACCAAAGTGGCGCGGTTTGTGGACATGCGTTCTTTCGGACGGCATGCGCTTGCGCGCTCCTACGTCAACATCGATCCCCGAGTGGGCAGAACTGGACAGAAAATTGCCCCTTGGGGCAAAAATTGGACAAGAAAATTGCCCCTTGGACAAAATTAATTGCCCCTAAACAGAATTCGGACGAGCCATGGCCAGCGTCAACAAAGTCATCCTCATCGGCAACCTCGGCCGCGATCCCGAGGTCCGCTACAACCCCAACGGCGCTGCGTGGTGCACCATCAGCCTGGCCACGACCCGCAACTGGAAGAACCGCGAGACCGGCGAACGCCAGGAAGAGACCGAATGGCACCGCGTCGTCTTCAATGACCGCCTGGCCGAGATCGCCGGCGAATACCTGAAGAAGGGCCGCCCCGTCTATGTGGAAGGGCGCCTGAAGACCCGCAAGTGGCAGGACAAGGAAGGCCGCGACACCTACACCACCGAAATCATTGCCGACCAGATGCAATTGCTCGGCGGCCGTGAAGGTGGCGGCGGCGGTGGCGACGACATGGGCGGTGGCGGTGGCTACAGCCGTGGCGGCGGCGACGATATGGGCAGCAGCCGCCCCGCGGCCCGCGCGGCCGCCCCGCGCCCGGCCCCCCAGCGCGCCCCGGCGCCGGCCCCCAAGGCGTCGACGGGGTTCGATGACATGGACGACGATATTCCGTTCTAGTGGGCGGTAGGCGGGTTCTGTGAAGTTTCAGGGGGTCGACCGCTCCCTGAATAGGCGTCCCGTTTGGCTCGGAGAGGGGAAGGAATTCCGTCAGGATTCCTGCCCCTTTTTTCTTGTTCGGTGGACTTTTTGAGCGGTTCACTTTGTTGTCAAGTTTCAACTCGCGTCCCGCGCCGGCGGCCCCTATATGACTAACCTGCGGTAATACGCCACGGAGCCAGTTTCATTCATAACGCGTATTACGTAAGTCCCTGATTGCAAAGGGGAAACGGCAATTTGAAGTTGTCTCCAGTGCTCGTGCCGCCCCATACTGCGCGGCCAATCACGGACGAGTCTCAACGCAAATGCCAACCCGGCTTGTCAGTTCGAACGGTTGCTGCAGCGCTGCGCAAAACGGCACGACGGTCGGACATCTGATCGTTGGGCTCCCGGTTCCACGCAAGGCCCGCATCGGCGCAATTGGCCGTTCGATCGGCTTCCCAGCGTAATCATGGACGGCGCGAGCCCTTTCATCATCAGGCGCGTTGTCTTCGGTGGCTCTGGCAATGCCGGCGAACGGATGCCGTTCCTCCTTCACCGCGATACCAGGCAGCCTGTCACGAAACCGATGGAATGGGCGCTCGCCTCGAGACGAGGCTGCGGTGTTGCGGCCAACACCATCGAGCGCGAACTCGGCGACGTCGGCCTAGCTGAGGAGTGGTTTCGCAAGGAGGGGCTGTCCCTCGCAGACCCGCTGACCTTCGTGGAGTTGTTCACGCCAAACAGGATCGAAGCGTCCCTGCGGCCATGGCTAGAGCGTGATTTCTCCAGACGCAAGGTCGTGAAGATCGCAGTGAGTTCGAGCGAGATCAAGACGCGGCTCGAGACCATCAGAGGCATCTTTACACTTTGACCGCTCACTACCCTTCTGAGAACCAGCTGCCCGCAGCAGGCAGAGAAAGAGCCCTAAGTGCTTGTCACTTAGGGCTTTTTTCTTGTTGAAAGGATTCGATGAATGATCGCGCGCGCCGACGCTAGGCCCACAGCCGCTCACCCCGCCCACAAGCCTCGATCAGCTGCGCCAGGCGCCGGGCGCGGGTGTCGGCGCGCTTGGCGCTGATGACGAGCCAGATCACCTTGCGCTGGTAGCCCGGTGGCGTGGCGCTGAAGAAGCGCCAGGCGGCGCGGTGGGCCTGGAAGGTGCGCAGATCCTCGGGCGGCAGCGCGACGGTCTCCTGCTCATAGGAGGCGCGGCGTGAGCGGGCTTCGGTGCGGGCCTCGAAGGCGGCCAGGCCTGCGGGGGTCATGCGGCCTTCGGCCTGCAGTTCAGGCACGCGCTTGATGTTGACCGCGCTCCAGTGCGAGCCGGGCTTGCGGGGCGTGAAGCGGATCTTGTAGTGCTCGTCGTCCAGGCGATGCCGGATGCCGTCGATCCAGCCCACGCACAGCGCCTCGTCCACCGCCTGCGGCCAGGTGAGGCCGGCGCGGCCCGTCCCGCGCTTCACGAAGCCGACGATCAGCTCCGTCGACGACGCCGCGTGCAGCGTGAACCAGTCGCGCAGCGCCTCGGGGCTCTTGAAGAAGTGCGGGGCGTGGGCCATGGCGGGCCGGGGTCAGCGGGTCAGGCGGTAGATCAGCAGAGCGGCGCGGATGGCGCCGCGCTCGATGGAGGCGATCTCCAGCCATTCATCCGGCGTGTGGGCGCCGCCGCCAGCCGCCCCCAGGCCGTCGAGGCTGTCGACGAAGGGCGCCACGAACTGCACGTCCCCCGCACCGCGCTGGCCAGGCGGAAAGGCCACCACCGGGCCGAGGCCGGCATCGGCACTGGCGCGGGAATAGGCCTCCAGCACTTTCAGGTTGCCCGGGGTCGGGGCCATGGGCGGATAGGCCTCGTGGAAGCTGATGCGCGAGCGCGTGCCCGGCAGGGACTGCTCGACGATGGCCTGCATGCGCTCGCGTGCGCGGGCACCCTGCTCGGCGGTCAGGTAGCGCAGGTCGCCGCGCACCTGCGCGTCGCGCGGGATGACGTTGCTCTTGCCGAAGGCCTTGCCCTGGCTCTCGGCGTCGTCCCACTGCGCGCTGGTGCCGGCCACCAGGGTGGCGGCGTTGAAGGTGAGGTCGGGCTCGATCAGCTGCTCGCGAAAGGCATTCACCACCCGCGCCGCCTCGTACACCGCACCGAAGCCATCGCGGCCGAACACGCCGGCTGAATGGCCGGTGCGCGCGGTGACGCTCAGGCGCCAGCCGCCCGAGGCGCGGCGGCCGATGGTGGCGGCGTCGCGGCCTTGATCGTCCTGGGTCGCGCCCTCGAAGGCCAGGGCCACATCGCTCTGCCGTGCGGCGTCGATGAGCGCGGCCCGTGCCACCTCGCTCGGGCTGCCCACGCGCTCTTCGTCGCCGGTGAAGACGGCCCGCACCGTGCGGCCCTGCAGCGCGCCGATGTCGTTCAGCGCGCGCAGCGCCAGCAGCACGATCACATCGCCGCCCTTCATGTCGGACACGCCCTGGCCACGCACGCGCCGGCCGTCGCTCTGCCAGGGCGGCACGGGGCTGTCCTTCTCGAACACGGTGTCCAGGTGACCAATGAGCAGCACCCGCTTGCCCTGGTCGCCGGTGCGCTCCGCCACCAGGTGGCCCGCGCGCCGCATCTCGGCCGGCATGTCGACCCAGCGGGTCTGGAAGCCCAGGGCGTCGAACTCGCGTGCGAACAGGCTGCCCACCTCGCGCACCCCGGCCGGGTTCAGGGTGCCGCTATTGATCAGCACACTGCGCTCCAGCAGCTGCAGGGCGGCCGGCGTGTGCTGGCGCACGAGCGCGACCAGGCGCGCCTCCTCGGGGCTGAGGCTCTGGGCGGTGGCGATGCCCGAGGCGGCTGCCGCCCCGAGGAGGAACAGTGCGGCCAGGCCGCGGCGCAGTCGGGAAGGGGTTTTCATGGCGTCAGTGTCCAGCGCTCTCACGGCCGCGCCCATCGGGCCGGACCCCGGGGACTGCCAGGCGTCAGCCGCCCGCGCCGGGCAGTGGCCGGCTGCTGGCGCTCTGCAGGCGCTTTTCGGCAAACCAGGCCGCAGGGTCGGTAGGCGCCTCGCGGGGCGACAGACCGGTGGCGCGCACCGCGCCGACGAAGCCATCACGCCCCAGGGCCTTGGCCACGTACAGCGCCGAGTCCGCCAGGCCCAAACAGGCGCGCCAGTCCCACAGGCGCGGGTGGCGCGGGTCCAGCGGGAAGGCGCAGAAGCCGATGGACACCGTCACCTGCACGGTTTCGCCCGGGCCGATGTCGAAGGGCTGGTCACGCACCGCCGCGCACACCCGGGCGGCGAGGTCGGCTGCGTCCTGCCGGTCGGTCTCCCGCACCAGGGCCAGCACTTCCTCGCCTCCCCAGCGCACGAGGGAGTCGGTCTCGCGGAACACCTGGCGCAGCCGCTGGGCCAGCTGCACCAGCACCGCGTCCCCCGCGGCATGGCCGTGCAGGTCGTTGACGCGCTTGAAGTGGTCAAGGTCGAGCAGCATCAGCACCAGGTCGGCCGCCGGGCCGAACCGCGGCTCGAGCTCGCTCTCGTTGGCTCCTTCGAATCGCCGCAGGCACAGCCGCAGGTCATCGTCCAGCCGCAGCTCCAAGTAGCGGCGGTTGCGCAGGCCGGTGAGGGCGTCGGTCAGGCTGAGCTCGCGCAGCTCGGCGGTGCGCTCGTCGACCAGCGCCTGCAGTTCGACCTCGCGGCGGCGCAGGGAGCGGGTGCGCCAGCGCATCCAGCCCCACAGGCCCGCGAGCACGACCAGGCCCGCGCTGACCCGCGCCGCGTCGGTTTCCCACCAGGCGGGCTGCAGCTCGATCGGCAGATTCAGCTGCTCGGTGCCCCACAGGCTGTGGTGGGCCGTGGCCCGCACCTGCAGCACGTAGTGGCCCGGGTGCAGGGGGCCGAAGCTCGGGTTGCGGCCGCTGGCGTCCACACGGGTCCACTGGCTGTCCAGACCCTCCAGCCGGTATTCGTAGCGCAGGCGGCTCGGGTCGGCATAGTCCAGCGCCGCGAACTCGACCGACAACGTGCGCTTGCCGGGCGGCAGCTGGATGCCGTCACGCCAGGCATGGGGCTGATCGTGCGGCTGGCCGTTCACGCGCAGCGCACTGACCACCAGCGGCGGATCGGACGGCAAGGCCCGCCAGGCATCGGGCTGCACGCGCAGCAGGCCGCGGCTGCCGCCGAACAGCAGCGCGCCGCCGGGCAGCTCGGTGCTCGCGAAGAACCAGAAGCTGCCGAAATTCGCCCCCTCGGCACTGCCGAAGCTGTCCAGGCGGTCGGCGGCGGGGTCGTAGACGTAGAGCTGGCTCCAGATGCGCCCCTGGCCGTCTTCATGCAGATTGCCGCCGAACACGCCCTCGGCGCCCAGGCGCTCGCTGATGCGCTCGAAGCGGGCCCGGCCGGCGCCGTCCCAGCCTTTGAGGCGGTGCAGGCCGCTGACCGGCGTGTCCACCCACAGCCGGCCGTCGCGCCCCCACAGCAGGCCCATGACGATGGGGCTGGCCAGGGCTTCGTCGGGGGCCTGCGGCACCGGGGCGAGCATGCCGCTGCCGGGCGCCTGCTCTCGCAGCAGGCCGGGCTGGCCGCCCACCCAGAGCCGGCCGTCGGGCGCCGTCTTGAGCACATATATCCCGCCATGCAGGACCGCGCCGCCATCGGCACCGACGCGCTCGAGCGCAGTTGCCGTGCTGTTGGCGAGCCGGTACAGGCCCTCCTGCATGCCGACCCAGACACTGCCGTCCGGCCGCAGCAGCAACTGCTGGGCACGGCCGCCGTCCAGCGGCCAATCACGCAGCAGCCGGCCCTCGGGCGAGCGATGCTCCAGCCGGCCGGCGGCCGCCATCCACAGGCTGCCGTCCTGGGCCTCGGCCAAGATCTCGACCACGGTGCGGCGCTCGCGCGGCCACACGCCCAGCGTCGCCAGGTCACGGCCCGGCCGGCCATCCAGGCGCACGACCTGGCCGGTCTGCGTGGGCGCCAGCACCTCGCCGTTCTTCAGCGCCAGCACCGCGCGCACATCGGGTTCGGCCAGCGGGCTGGCGGGGTCGGCATCCGGCCCGCGCACGGCCAGCGCCGGGTGGCTGAGGTGGCGCTGCACGCCCAGGCCGTAGCCGCTCACCCACATGGCGCCGCTCTGGTCGCGCAGCACGCCGCTGATGTCGTTGCCGGCCAGGCCCATGGCCCGGCGCGGGTCGCGGCGCAAGCTGGCCTCGATCTCGCCGCTGGCCGGGTTGACCCAGAACAGCCCCACCTTGGCGCCCACCCAGAGGCGGCCATCCGGCGCCTCGGCCAGCGCATTGATCGGCATGTGCAGCGCCTGCACCCAGCGCACCTCGGCCTGCTCGATCACGCCCAGCCGGCCGTCCTGCGTCCCCAGCCAGAGCCGCCCGGTGCGGTCTTCCGCCAGGGCCTGGACCGGCACGCCGTCGGGCACGCCGGGCAGCGGCACATCCTGCCAGCCGGCCTGGGTGCGCCGGGCCAGTCCACGCCAATGCCCGGCCCACACCGTGCCGTCGCGGCCGACGCGCAGGGCCAGCACCCGGGTCTCGTTCTCGCCGCGCCAGCGCAGCGGCTGCGCCTCGTGGCGGCGGGCGGCGGGGTCGTAGCGGTACAGCCCGCTGCCCAGCGTGCCCACCCAGACCGCGCCATCGAGCCCCTCGGCCAGTGCGCGGATGCCCGGGTGCGGCCCGGGGCCACCCTGGGCGCTGCCGTGCTGCTCGACCCGGTCATGCGCCGGGTCATAGGCCACCAGGCCCTGGAACTCGGTGCCGATCCACATGCGGCCATCCGCTCCCGGCGCCATCGCCCGCACCCAGCCCAGGCTGCGGCCGGCCGCGGTATCGCCGGGCCGCTCGATCGGGCGCAGCCGGTAGCCGTCGTAGCGGGTGACGCCCTTGTTGGTGGCGATCCACAGGAAGCCGGCCTTGTCCTGCGCGATGGCCGGCACCGAGTTCTGCGGCACCGTGACGCTGCGGAACTGCACTTCCATGGGGCCGAGGCCGGCGGTCGCACGGGCCGCGCCCGCGCCGAACAGCCATGGCAGGCACAACAAGCCCAGGATCAGGAAACGCATGCCGCGCATCCTAAAGGTGACGGTTGACGACTTGCCCGGGCTGAATGTATTGGCGCGGAAGCTTGCGCGAACAACGCACGAACACCGCCGATAACCGCCGGCGGCCGCCGATAGGCGCCGCCCGGGGCCGCGCGGTTCAGCCCCCGGCGGCCAGCGCGTCCACCACCACGCGGCCATCATGCAGGCGCAGGGTGCGCGAGGCCTGCGCCGCGTGTTCCAGCGAGTGGGTCACCATGACCAGCGTGGTGCCCTCGGCATTGAGTTCACGCAGCAGGC
>JAIPCJ010000153.1 GCA_021738245.1 Methylotenera sp.
GGCCAGCGTGTCGGCCACGCCGGGGTCGAGCGCGGCGCCATGCGGCGAGTTCAGGGCCTGGGTGACCAGGCGCTCGAGCTCGGGCTCCAGCGCGATCACGTCCAGCTCCTTCACGCTGCCGTAGATCTGCTGCACGATGGCCGGCGCGATGTGGGTGCGGATGCGGCGGGCCAGTTCCATGGGGTCGGTCACGGTGGCGGCGTTCTCGGCCAGGCATTCGACGATGGAACGCATGTCACGCACGTGCACGCCCTCCTCCAGCAGCAGCTGGAGCACGCGTTGCAGGGTGGCGATGCTGACCATCTTGGGAATCACGTCTTCAATCAATTGCGGCGCCTGCTTGGTGAGGTGTTCCACCAGGGCCTGGGTCTCCACACGGCCGAGCAGCTTGGCCGCGTGCACTTGCATCAAGTGTGAGAGGTGGGTGGCCACGACGGTCGAGCAATCAACGACCGTAAACCCGCTCATTTGGGCCATCTCCTTCTGGCGTTCCTCGATCCACACCGCCGGCAGGCCGAAGGCGGGGTCGGTCGTCTGGGTGCCGATGAGCTTCTGCGTGGCATGCCCGGGGTTGATGGCCAGCCACATGCCCGGGAAGGCCTCGGCCTCGCCCACGACCGCGCCGCGCAGCGAGATGCGGTACTGGCTGGGGCGCAGCTCCAGGTTGTCGCGGATGTGCACCGGCGGCGGCAGGAAGCCCACCTCCTGCGCGAACTTGCGCCGCACGCCCTTGATGCGCGAGAGCAGGTCGCCCTCGCGGTTCTTGTCGACCAGCGTGATCAGCCGGTAGCCCACCTCCAGGCCCAGGGTGTCCACCGGCACCAGGTCTTCCCAGGTGGCTTCGCCCGAGCCCTCGCTGCTGGGCATGATGGGCTTGACCGCCTTGGCGGCTTCGGCGGCCTGCTCCTTGGCACGCAGCCAATAGGCCAGGTAGCCCAGGCCCGAGGCGATCAGCAGGAAGACGACGTGCGGCATGCCCGGGATCAGGCCCAGCGCGCCGATGACGCCGGCCGTGATGGCGATGCTCTTGGCCGAGCCGAACACCTGGCGGCCGATCTGGCTGCCGATGTCCTTGTCCGTGCCCACGCGCGACACCACCATGGCGGCCGCCACCGAAATCAGCAGCGCCGGGATCTGGGCCACGAGGGCATCGCCGACGGCGAGCAGGATGTAGCTGTTGGCGGCCTGGCTGGCGCTCAGCGAGTGCTGAGCCACGCCGATGATGAAGCCGCCCACGATGTTGATCGCGAGGATCAGCATGCCCGCGATCGCATCGCCCCGCACGAACTTGCTGGCACCGTCCATGGAGCCGAAGAAGTCGGCTTCGTCGGACAGCTCCGCGCGGCGGCGCTTGGCCTCGGCTTCATTGATCAGGCCCGCGTTCAGATCGGCATCCACCGCCATCTGCTTGCCGGGCATGGCGTCCAGGGTGAAGCGCGCGCCGACCTCGGCGATGCGCTCCGCACCCTTGGTCACCACGATGAAGTTGATGACCACCAGGATGGCGAACACGATCAGGCCGACCGCGAAATTGCCACCGATCAGGAAGTGGCCGAAGGCCTCGATCACCTTGCCCGCCGCGCCGGTGCCGGTGTGCCCTTCCAGCAGCACCACGCGGGTGGAGGCGACGTTGAGCGACAGGCGCATCAGCGTGGTCAGCAGCAGCACGGTTGGGAAGGCGGCGAAGTCCAGCGGCTTGACCATGTGGGCCGCCACCATCATCACCATCACGGCCATCGCGATGTTGAAGGTGAACAGCAGGTCCAGCGCAAACGGCGGCAGCGGCAGCACCATCATCGACAGCACCATCAGCACGGCGATCGGCGCACCGAGTGCCGCGATGATGCCGGCCCGTGGGCCGAGGAGAGATTGCAGCTTTTGGATCAGCGGGTTCATGTCAAGACTCTCGAACACGGCCACAGAGACACACAGGCACAGAGAAGCTCATGGGCAGGACATCGACTTCTGCGTGTCTCTGTGCCTCGGTGGCCGTGTTCCTCGGTTCAGGCGGGCAGCGCGTCATTCCGCGAAGTCCTCATCGGGTTCCGGCGCCCAGCCCGGCTTGTTGTGCGGGTCGAGCTCGGGCGGCACGTGCGGCTTGGGCATGTCCGGGGTGTTGAGGTTGCGCGACTTCATCGCGGCGCGCAGCTGGTAGACGTAGGCCAGCACCTGCGCCACGGCCCCGAACAGCGCGGCCGGGATCTCATGGTCGAGCTTGGCGTGGGCATAGAGCGCACGCGCGAGAACGGGCTGCTGCAGCACCGGCACCTTGTTCTCGCGGGCGAGGTCGCGGATCTTCATGGCCAGCAGGTCGGCCCCCTTGGCCACCACCTTGGGCGCGCCCATCTTGCCCTCCTCGTACTTGAGGGCGACGGCGTAGTGGGTCGGGTTCATGACCACCAGGTCGGCCTGCGGCACGGCGGCCAGCATGCGGCGCTTGGCCATCTCGCGCATCTTGGCGCGCATCTTGGCCTTGACCTCGAGGTTGCCTTCCACCTCCTTGAGTTCCTGCTTGGCTTCTTCGCGCGTCATGCGCATGCGGCGCATCCAGAGCTGGCGCTGCAGGGGTACGTCGATGGCTGCGAACACGGCCAGCGCGATCGCCAGCAACGTGAGGCCGCCCATCAATTGCTGGCCGGCATAGGCCAGCGCCGAGGGCAACGGCACCGACATGATGCTCACATAGGCCGCCAGCCGGTCCTTCAGCACCAGGGCGCCGACGATGCCCAGCACCAGGGCCAGCAGCACGGCCTTGAGCGCGGTGCCCAGGCCCTGCCCCGAGAACAAGCGGCCCAGGCCCGACAGCGGGTTCATGTGCCCGAACTTGGGCGCCAGCGGCTTCATCGTCCAGTTCCAGCCACCGCTGGCCAGGTTGCTGGCGATGCCGACGATCACCATGAACGCGGCGATCGGCCCCATGACGGCGGCGAAGGCCAGTGTCATGTCCACCAGGCGCTCACCCATGAAACCCGGGCGGGCCAGCAGGCCGGCATCGAAGTGCAGACCGGTGCTCAACATCTGGCGCAGCCGCTCCACGATCTGCGGGCCGCCCACGCTCAGCACCGCGCCGCCGGCGACCATCATCGCGAAATGCGGCAGGTCCCGGGAACGCGGCAGCTGCCCCTCGGCCCGAGACTTCTGGATCTTCTTGGGCGAGGCGGGTAGGTTGCGGTCCTGTGCGTCTTGGTCGGCCATGGCGGTTCTTCAGCGCTGGACCGAATTGTTCGAGCCGCCCCGCCGAACTTGAGCGAGAAAAGCAGGGTGGACGCCCCGCTGTTCTGCGCCGAGCTCCCTGGCAGACCCCGCCAAAGCGTGCAGGATTACCGCCTCGCCACCCAGAGCAAGGCGCTCACCGCGGCTACGCTCGCGGGATGCATCGACTGCGCCACTTGATCGTTTTGCTGACCGCCGGACTGAGCGGCATGGCCGGTGCGCGCACGACCCTGCTGATCGAATATCGCGACAAACCGCCCTACACCTACACGGTCAACGGCAAGCCGGCGGGCTTCCTGATGGCGCGCACCGCCCAGCTGCTCAAGCGCGCGGGCATCGAGCCGCACTACGCCGAGGTGCCCATCCGCCGCACCTTGATGAACTTGCAGGCCAACGCCACGGCTGTCTGCTCGCCGGGCCTGTACAAGACGCCGGAGCGGGCCACGTTCGCACAATTCAGCCTGCCCATTCACCGCGACCGGCCGCATGCCGTGCTGGCCCATGCCAGCGTCGCGGCTGAGATCCGGCGCCTGCCGCGCGCTGCCCGCCTCTTCAGCGATGCCCGCTTCCAGCCGGGCCAGCTCGAAGGCGTCTCCTACGGCGCCCAGCTCGACCAATGGCTGGCCGCCACGCCCAAGCCACCGCTGCGGGCCCAGCTCAGCCCGATGCAGCTGGTGCGCATGGTGGCCGCCCACCGGGTGGACTACATGCTCATCGACCAGGAAGACCTGGGCTGGCTGCGTCGCGACCCCGACCTGGCCGATCTGCCCGTGGAACGCGTGGACCTCGCCGACATGCCGCGCGGCGAGCTGCGCTACCTGGCCTGCTCGCAGCAAGTGCCGCCTCAGGTGATGGAGCGCCTCAACCAGGCCATCCGCGAACTGCCGGAATCCAGCGCCGACTGAACGCGCCCGCAGAATGCGCAAAAGCCGGCGCGAGGCCGGCTTTTCTGGCTGCGCCTGAGCGCAGGCGTTCAGAAACCGAGGCTGGCGAGCAGGTCGTCCACTTCGCCCTGGTTGGCCACCACGTCGGTGCGGCCTTCCGGGTTGACGACCGGGCCCTGCAGGATGTTGGGGTCGACCTTCTCGCGCTGCTCCGGCGGCACGACCTGCACCAGCAGCTTCACCAGGCTGTCTTCCAGGTCATTGGCCAGCGTCACGACCTTGGCCACCACCTGACCGGTGAGGTCGTGGAAGTCCTGGGCGAGCATGATGTCGGTCAGGTGGTTGTCGATGCTCGCGGTACGGGCTTCGACGTCCTTCACGAAGTTCATGACGGCGCCACTGGCCACGGCGCGCACCGGGTCGGCCACCAGCGCTTCAGCGAGCTGCTTGGTGGCGGCACTGATGCCGGCATGTTCTGCCTTGGCCTGGTCGACCGAATTCAGCACCTTGTCGGCTGCGGCAGCCGTCTTGGTGGCGATGTAGTTCAGGCGGCTGCGGGCATCCGGCAGGCCGTCGGTCGCGACCTGCAGCTTGGGCATGACGCCCAGGCGCTGCATGGTGTCGTGCAGCGTGCGGGTGATGGTGCCAAGTTGCTGGAAGACCTCGGGAGAGACGAGCAGCGGCTCAGAACTTCCGGCCAGCTTGTCCAACTGTTCCATCGACATGGCAGTCCCCTTGTTCTTTGTTATCAGGCGGCAGCAGCCAGCTTCTGCATGATCTTCTGGACTTTCTCTTCCAGGGTCGCCTTGGTGAAGGGCTTGACGATGTAGCCCGCAGCGCCGGACTGGGCGGCGAGCACGATGTCTTCCTTGCGGGCCTCGGCCGTGACCATCAGCACCGGCAGGTGCTTGAGGTTGGGATCTTCCTTGATGGCCTTCAGCAGCTCGAAGCCCGTCATGTTGGGCATGTTGATGTCGCTGACGACGAAGTCGAACTTCGAGCCCTTGAGCATGTTCAGCGCTTCGACGCCGTCTTCGGCCTCTTCGCAGTTGTTGTAGCCGATTTCTTTCAGCAGGCCGCGCACGATGCGACGCATGGTGGAGAAGTCGTCGACAACCAGGAATTTCATGTCAGCGCTCATGGCGGTCCTCTCTCGGGAACTGGCGGGATTTCAGGGGTCAGGCCGCAGTCTAGTTCTAGCGAGCCGGCGCGGGCGCCGCGTTTTGCGGCATTTTGCCGCTGCGGGGCACTTCCGTTGCAGCAGCCGGCGCTGCCTGTGCAGGATCGCCGCCCGCAGCGTCGCCATCGGGCTCGTCCGGCAGGTTCTTCAGCACCGCGTCTTCGGCATCGCGGTTCATCACGATGATGCTGATGCGGCGGTTCAATGGGCTGTTGGGGTCCTTGGCATCCAGCAACTTGCTGGCTGCCAGGCCCTGCACGCGCAGCATGCGCGCCTCCGACAGGCCGCCGGCCACCAGCTCACGCCGCGAGGCATTGGCCCGGTCAGCGGAGAGCTCCCAGTTGCTGTAGCCCTTGTCGCCCGCAGAAAACGGCTGGGCATCGGTATGGCCTTCCACCGTCAGCCGGTTGGGCACCTCGGTCAGCACGCTGCCGAGCTCCTGCAGCAGCTCGCGCATATAGGGCTTCACGACCGCACTGCCGCTGTCGAACATGGGCCGGTTGCCTTCGTCGACGATCTGGATGCGCAGGCCTTCCCGGGTCATGTCCAGGCGGATCTGGCCGCCGAGTGCGGCCAGCTTGGGGTTCTCGGCCAGCACTTCCTCGACCTTGGTCTTGAGCTGCTCCAGGCGTGCGCGCTCGGCCTTGCGCTGCTCTTCCTTCAGGGCGCGCAGGGTGTAGCTCGACTTCTTGGCGTTGCTCTCGCCTTCCTTGACCTGGCCGGTTTCGCGGGTGAGGTCCTTGCCACCGCCGCGCACCACGCTGGAGGAGTCACCCGAACCCGAGCCGCCGAGCATCGCCACACGAAGCGGCGACTGGAAGAACTCGGCGATGCCCTTCTTGTCACCCTCGGTGGTGGAGCCGAGCAGCCACATCAGCAGGAAGAAAGCCATCATGGCCGTGACGAAGTCGGCGTAGGCAATCTTCCACGCGCCACCGTGCGCCGCGTGGCCGCCCTTCTTCACCTTCTTGATGATGATGGGCTGCAGCTTCTTGGCATCACCCGCCATGGCTCTCCCCCAAGGCTAACGAACACAGCCACAGAGGCACAGAGACACAGAGGAAAACGTGCGCCTCTGTGTCTCTGTGCCTCTGTGGCCAGACTGCGTGGGCAAAGACCGCCATCACTTCTTCTTCACGTGGCTTTCCAGCTCGCTGAACGACGGCCGGTCGCCCGAGAACAGCACCTTGCGGCCAAACTCGATGGCCACCTGCGGGGCGTAGCCCTGCATGCTGGCCAGCAGCGTGGTCTTGATGCACTGGAATTCCTTGCCACCGTCTTCGACCTTCTGCTCCAGCAGGCCGGCCAGCGGCTCGGCAAAGCCGTAGGCGAGCAAGATGCCGAGGAAGGTACCGACGAGGGCCGAGCCGATCATGCCGCCCAGCACCGCCGGCGGCTGGCCGACCGAGCCCATGGTGTTGACCACGCCCAGCACCGCCGCCACGATGCCGAAGGCCGGCAGGCCGCCGGCCAGCCGCTGCAGCGCGGCCACGGCGGCATGCTCTTCCTGGTGGTGGGTCTCGATCTCGCTGTCCATCAGCGATTCGATCTCGTGCGCGTTCAGGTTGCCCGACACCATCATGCGCAGGTAGTCGGTGATGAATTCGGTCACGTGGTGGTCGTTGCCCACCACGGGGTACTTCTGGAAGAGCGGGCTGGAGTGCGGGTCCTCGACGTCCTTCTCGATGGACATCAGGCCTTCCTTGCGGGCCTTCTGCAGGATGTCGTACATGAGCGCCAGCAGCTCCATGTAGCGTGCCTTGCTGTACTTGCTGCCCTTGAAGCACCGGCCCAGGCCCGCCGCCGTGGCCTTGACGACCTTCATCTGGTTGTTGGCCAGGAAGGCGCCGATGGCGGCTCCGAAGATGGTGATCATCTCGAAGGGCAAGGCGTGCAGGATGACGCCGATGTTCCCGCCGTGGGCGATGAACACGCCGAAGATGCAGGCCATGGAGACGGCCCAGCCGATGATGACGAACATGCGTGATCAGGTAGGAAATGTTCAGGCCGTATCGGCCCGGTGCCGGGGGGCTTGAGCGAGTATGCCGCGCCGCCCTGCGGCTGCAAGGCATCAATTGGCAGGCTTTGACGCTGCTTTCCTCAAGGGGCGGTAAACCCACACGGACTGGCCGCCCGGCAGTTGCCAGCTCGCCACGGGCGCCACGTCGGGCACCGCAAAGTCCAGGCTGACCAGCCAGCTGCCCGGCGCCATCTCGGCGCACGCCTTGGCCCACACCCGCGGCATGGACTCGGGGCGCTGGAACACGTAGACGAGGGTGAAGGCCGACCAGTCGTCTGCCCAGAGGTCGCCCTGGCGCACCCGGGCGCCGCGCGCCCGCAGGCGAGCCAGCCAGGCCAGCGGCCGGCTCCACTCCACGCCTTCGACCCGCGCGGTCGGAAAGGTGCGCAATAGTTCACGCAGGCCGTCACCCACGCCGCAGCCTGCATCGAGCACCCGGGCGCCCGCTGGCAGGGGCGCCACGCTGGTCAGCGTGGACAGCGCACCGGCCGGCGTCGGGAACAGGGGCGCCTCCGACCAACTGCGCCGCGGGTAGAGCCACCACAACAGACCCAACGGCAGCAACCACAGCCAGGCCGGCGCTCCGCCCTGCCCGCCCAGCATCAGCAGCGACACCGGGAAGCCAGCCGCCACCATCACGCGGCGCCAGCGTCGCTCGTACAAGGCCGACAACGCCGCACCCGCGAGCGTCGCGCCAATGAAGGCCGGCACGGCGCCCAGCCCCAGCAGCAACGCATGCACGCCCCAGGCCGCCAGCCACACCAGTAAAGCCGACAGCGGCCAGGCGCTGACCCCGCGGAGCACGGCCGCGCGGGTCAGCACGGCCAGGGGTGGGCGGCGCGCAGGGCGGCCGCCTCGTCGGCACGGCCCGTGCCCTCCAGCACCACGGCCAGGTTGTGCGCGGCCAGGTAGCTGCCGCGGCCGGCCACCGCGCCGGCCTGCTCCGGCCGCTCGCCCAGGTCCAGGCAGCGCTGCCAGGCCGTCTCGATCATGGGCAGCAACTGGGCCGCCTCGGCGGGCTGGCTGGCCGCGAGGTCCAGCAGCAGGTCACCCATCGCGAAGAAGAAGTCGGGCGATTCGGCGGCGACGTCCAGCTGCGTCTGGGCAAAGTCCATCGCGTCGGCATGCCGGCCCAGGCACTTGAGCGCGAAGAGCCGCCGGGCCAGCAGGTCCAGCCACCAAGGCGAAGCCGCCGCACCGGGCTGCGCGCAGGCCCGCTCGAAGGCGGCTTCGGCGGCCGCATGCTCGTCGTAGACGGCGCAGTCCTTGCCCAGCTGGTACCAGAGATAGGCGTCGCCCGGCTGCTCGGCGAGGGCCTGCTCCAGCAAACGTCGGTTGCGCCCGCGCTTGGCGGCCAGCGCGGACGGCAGGTAGCCGTCATGCCCCGCCACCAACGGCAGGCGTTGCACCGGCCGCGCATGCACCGGCTGCTCGTGCACCCGGCCGGCGTAGCGCACATCACCGGGCAGCACGCGGCTCAGCCAGGCATGGGCCTCGCCCGTCACGCCGCCGCCCTGGTCGAACTGGTCGCGCAACCGCAGGGCGCCGACGAAGCCGGGCGCTGCGCCGCGCAACGCAGCCAGTGCCGGGCCGCCGTCGATCAGCCATTCGTCCGCATCCAGCACCAGATGCCAGTCGGCGGCCGCCAAGGCCAGCGCATGGTTGCGGGCGGCAGCGAAGTCGTCGCACCACGCGAAATGCGCCACCCGGGCGCCGTGCGCGGCGGCCACCGCGGCGGTGTCGTCACGCGAGCCGGTGTCCAGCACCAGCATCTCGTCCACCCAGGGGCGCACGCTGTCCAGCAGCCGGCCGATGCGGGCGGCTTCGTCTCGCGCGATCACGACAAGGGCCAGGCGGCGCGGCGGTGCGGCAGCGGTCATGGGGCGATTGTCGGCGCCGCCGCGGGGGCGGCGCGAAGAGGTCAGGCGGGCTTTTCACCCGCTGTACCGGCTTTCAACCCGCGGGCACGCCACCTAGAGTGACAGTCTCTCCCACCATGCGAGGCTTGCCATGATCCCGCGCACCCTGCACGTCATCTGGGTCGGCGACGAATCCAAGCGCCCCGACAACTGCATCGCCACCTGGCGCCAGCACAACCCCGACTGGACCGTGCGCGTCTGGGGCAACGACGAACTCGCCACCTACGGCTGGATCAACGCCCGCCACATGCGCGAGATGGCCGGCCGTGAGCTCAACGGCGTGGCCGACCTGATGCGCTGGGAAATCCTGTATCACGAGGGCGGCTTCGTGGTGGACGCCGACAGCATCTGCCGCCGCCCGCTGGAAGACTGGCTGTTCGAAGGCGAGGCCTGCGCCTGCTGGGAAAACGAACTGATCCGCCCGGGGCTGATTGCCGCGGGCTACGTGGCCTCCAAGCCCGAGAACCCCTTCTTCGGCCAGATGATCCTGGACCTGCAGAAGGAGCCCAGCGTGGTCGACCGCATGGCCTGGCAAAGCGTCGGGCCGCTCTACCTGACCGAGCAGGTGCGCGCCCAGCGCTACGGCGGCCTGACCGTCTGGCCCAGCCACTTCTTCATCCCGCGCCACTTCACCGGCTTCGAGTACAGCGGTGGCGGCCTGGTGTTCGCCGGCCAGGAATGGGGCAGCACCCTGGGCAAGTACGACGAACTGCACCGGAGGAAAGTCGCATGAGCGCCGTGTTGGCCACCGAAAACAAGCCCGTGGACGATCTGCCCGTCTCGCCGCTGGAATACGCCCACCAGAAGTACTTCGTGCAGAAGATCAAGGTGGGCGAGGACTTCCTGGGCCTGCCCCGCCTGGACGTGTTCGCGGCGCTGTGCGCCGACAAGCGCGTGCTGCACGTGGGCTGCGTGGACTGGCCGATCACCGACCTCCAGCGCTCCCTGCACCTGCAGCTGGACACGCACTGCCAGCTCGACGGCTTTGACATCCATGGCGAAGCCTTCTCGCTGATGCAGCCGCACCTCAAGGGGCGCCTGTACAGCGACTGGGCCGACGTGACCGGCCCCTACGACACCGTGCTCGCGCCCGAGGTGATGGAGCACGTGCCCGACGTGCAGGGCTTTCTGCAGCAGCTCGATGCGGTGGGTGCACAGCAGTACATCCTGACGGTGCCCGACGCCTACTCGTGCTTCCGGCGGCACTTTGACTACAACAGCGGCGCGCAGACCTTTGTCGAGGTGGTGCACCCCGACCACAACTGCTGGTACACGCCCTACACGCTGAGCAACGTGATCCGCAAGTACACCAACTGGCAGATCGACGGCATGTTCTTCTTCAACGGCATCTCGCTGCTGGTGGTGGCGAGCCGCCCCGAGCCCGCCGCCGCGCCGTGACCCCGGCGAGCCTGCGCAGCCAGGCCGAGGCCCTGCGGCACGATGGCCGCGCCGCCGAGGCGGTGGACCTGCTGCTGCAGGCCCTGGCCCTGGCACCCACCGAGATCGACAGTTACCTGCAGCTGGGCTTTGCGCTGCAGGCCCTGGGCCTGCAAAGCCAGGCCGCCGAGGCCCTGCGCACCCCCGCGCTGCTGGAGCCGGCCAACCTGATGGCCCAGGGCTATCTGATCCATGCCACGCAGAAGGCAGCCGACTGGTCGAGCTTCGACACCGACCTCGCCGCCCTGCGCGCCGCACTGGCCAGCACGCCGCCCGCCGCCGACGATGTTTACGGCATGCCATTTGCGCTGGTGGGGCTGCCCCACACGCGTGCCGAACTGCGCCGCGCGGCCAGCTTGGCCAGCCGCCAGATCAGCCGGGGCCTGCGCCCCCTGCCGCCCCGCCCGCCGGTGGCACGGGAACGGCTGCGGCTGGGCTATCTGTCGGCTGACTTCCACGCCCACGCCACCGCGGCCCTGCTGGTCGATGCGCTGGAATGCCACGACCGCCGCCGCTTCGAGGTGACGCTGTACAGCCACGGCCCTGACGACGGCTCGCCGCTGGCACGCCGGATTCGCGCCGCTGCAGAACATGTGGTGGACGTGACCGCGCTGGACCTGGCCGCGACGGCGGCGCGCATCCGGGCCGACGAGATCGACCTGCTCGTCGACCTGAAAGGCCACACCGCCGGCAGCCGCCTGGCCGCCCTTGCCTGCCGGCCGGCGCCGGTGCAGGCCACCTGGCTGGGCTTTCCCGGCACCAGCGGCGCGACCTATGTGGACTACGTCATCGGCGACCCGGTGGTCACGCCCTTGTCCGATGCGGGGGACTACACCGAGCAGATCGCCCAGCTGCCGGGCTGCTACCAGCCGCAGGACCGCCAGCGCCGGCCCGCCGCACCCCCGCCGCGCACCGCCCTCGGGCTGCGCGAAGACGCATTGGTGCTGCTGTCAGCCAACGCGGTCTACAAGATCACACCCGCGCTGTGGTCGTGCTGGATGGCCGTGCTGGCGCAGCTGCCCGAGGCCCAGCTGTGGCAGCTCAGCGGTGGCGAGCAGGCGGATGCGCGCCTGCGCGCGGCGGCCCGTGCCGCCGGCTTGGCCGATGAGCGCCTGATCTTTGCGCCGCCGGTGGACATGGATGCACACCTGGCGCGGCTGGCCGCAGCCGACCTCGCGCTGGACACCTGGCCCTGCAACGGCCACACCACCACCAGCGATGCCCTGGCTGCGGGTGTGCCGGTGGTCACGCTGAAGAACGACAGCTTCCCGGGCCGCGTTGCAGCCAGCCTGCTGCACGCCGCGGGTCTGCCCGGCTGCATCGCCGACGACGAGGCCGGCTATGTCGCCCGCGTGCTGGCCCTGGCGCGCGATGCGCAAGCGCGGCAACAACTGCGCGAGCAGATCGCCCGCCGACCGAACGGCCTCTACGACACGCCGCGCTTCACCCGCGATCTCGAGGCGCTCTTCGAACGCATGTGGGCCCGCGCGCTGGCGGGCG
>JAIPCJ010000154.1 GCA_021738245.1 Methylotenera sp.
GTGCCTCGTTCATGCACAGGCCATGCAGCATCACCAGGGGTGGCCCCTCGGCGCCGGGCACGAGGGGGTGCAGGCTCATCGGGAGGGCGAGCGGGTTGTGCGTGTCTTCCAGGTAGTCGCCCAGCACGCCGTTGAGCGCCGCGATGACGGCGCTGGCCTGCGCCGGCGCCGTGCTGTCCAGCAAGGGCGCGAGGGCCGTCAGTGCGGTGTCGACACCGCTGCCCACCAGCCGCGTCACGCCGCGGATGCTGCGGTACACGAGGCCGGTGATGCCTGTGGTGTCGGGCCTGGCCTTCGCGCCCGGCAGCCGCGTGATCTCGGCGTGCATGGCCTCCACCAGGCGGGTCAGGCCCGTGGTGGCGTCAAGGGTGAGGCGGGCGGTGCCGCGGAGCTGGGAAGGGGAGGGCATGGGGCGCATGATGCGCTTGTGTTGTTGTTGTCGTTGGTGGGCTTTTGCTGGGAGCCTCCAGCCTCAGAGCCCAGCAAGACCAGCAAAGACCCGCCCCTCGGGACGAAGGTCACATCTGCCTGAACAGATGCGCACAACTCTCCGCCACCAACAAGCTCTCCGTCCCATGCTTGAGCTTGATCTGCATCCGCCCCCGGTAATCCCGGCTGACGCTCGCAATGGCGTTCACGTTGACCAGCGTGGAGCGGTGGATCTGCCAGAACTGCTGCGGGTCGAGTTCGTCGATGAGTTCCTTCAGCGGCTTGCGGATCAAGGCCTCGCCGTCCTTCAGCCCCAGCCGCGTGTACTTGTTGTCGCTCTGGAAGAACATCACCTCGTCCACCGTGATGAGCCGCAGCGTCTGGCCCACCGAGGCGTTGATCCAGCGCAGCGGCGCGCGGGTGGCAGACGGCGCGGCGGCAGGGCGGGTGCTGATCTGGTCCAGCACGCCGGCGAGCTGCGCCGGGGCCTGGCCCAGGCGTGACTTGAGGCGCGAGATGGCGGTGAACAGGCGGGCGCCGGCCAGGGGCTTGAGCAGGTAGTCGACGGCGCCCTGGTCGAAGGCGGCGACGGCGTATTGGTCGTAGGCCGTGACGAAGACGACGTGGGCGCGGCCATTGACCTGGCGGGCCACGTCAATGCCCGTGGCGCCGGGCATCTCGATGTCGAGGAAGAGGATGTCCGGCTGATGCTGGTCCAGCAGGCGCAGGGCCTCCAGCCCGTCGGCGGCCTCGCCGACGATGCTCAGCTCCGGCCACAGCTTGCCCAGCTGCTCGACCAGCTCGCCGCGCAGCGCGGCTTCGTCTTCGGCGACGACGGCGGTGGGGGCGATCAGGGTCACGACGCAAGCTCCAGGATGAATTCGGTGCGGCCGTTGCCGCTGTGGCACACGAGCCGGGCGTCGAGGGCCGCCACGCGCTCACGCAGGGCGGCGAGTTCCTCGTCGTCCGCGCACAGGCCTTCGTGGTCGAAGCCCAGCGTGATGGCCGTGCCGGCACGCAGCCAGCACTGCCCGGGCGGCCCCATTCGCAGCGCGCGCTGCACGAGGGGCAGCAGCAGCATCGGCGGCAGCGGCGTGGCGCTGCGCGTGCCCAGGTCGACGTCGAAGGCGGGCGGCGTGCCGTTGAGGTCGCGCAGCAGGTCGAGGTAGCTGGCGATCAGCTCGGCCTCGCCGCCCAGCGTGGCGCCCGCTTCACGCAGGCGCGGCAGCGCCACGCGCAGATGCCGGATCAGCCGCTCCAGCCGTGCGCTGGCGGCCGGGTCGTGGCGGTCATAGGCCTGCTCCACCGACACCAGCGCATCGAACAGCAGGGCGGGGTCGACCTGGGCCTGCAGGGCGGCCAGGCGGGCGGCCAGGGCATGGCGGCGCAGCTGGCTGTGTTCGCGCAGCAGGTCTTGCGCGGCCTGCGCCTGGCGGCGGCGTACGGTGCGGAACTCCAGCACGCTGACGATCATCAGCGCCGGCATGAACACCCACAGCGCATCCCCGATCAGCGCGACCGGCCGCATCGTCATGCAGCGCGGCTTGCCCTTGCTGGCGGCGTAGATGTCGCACAGCGAGCGCCAGGGCAGGGCGTCGGCCAGCGGGTAGACGATGGCGATGCTGAGCACCGACCCCAGCAGCGTGGCCAGCACCAGGCGCTGCCGCCGCTGCGGGTGGATGGGGCTGCTGCGTGCCGCCGGCAGCCAGCACAGCACCAGCACCACGCCGCTGACGAGGGGCACGATGAAGTGGCGCGCCAGCACCTGGGGCAGTTCGTCGCCGACATTCATCTCCAGCAGCGCGGCCAGGTCGATGGCGCCGAACAGCAAGGCAGCCACGACGAAAGCCAAGGCTTCTTCCAGGCGCAGGGAGCGCCACGAGACCAGCAGGTGCCGGATCACGCCAAGGCCTCGGCCGGCAGGCGCACGCGGGCGACGACGCCGTGGGGCTCGGCGGCTTGCAGCTCCAGCGAGGCCGCGTCCCCGAAGCGGCCGGCCAACCGGGCCCGGGTGTTGGCCAGGCCCACGCCGGCGCCGCCGCTGGCCGCGCCGAAGCCCTGGCCGTTGTCGGCCACCTCCACCGTGAGTCCGCCGTCGGCGGTGTGCCCAGCCCGGATGTCGATGTGCCCGCCCTGCGGCAGAGGCGACAGGCCGTGCTTGATGGCGTTCTCCACCAGCGTGGGCAGCACAAGGGTGGGCAGGCGCGCCGACAGCAGCTCGGGCGCGGCCTGGATGGCGAACGACAGGCGTTCGCCCATGCGCATCTGCAGGATGGCCAGGTAATGACGCACCAGTTCCAGCTCCTCGGCCAGCGTGGACTCATGCCGCCGCATGCCGGGCAGGGCCGCGCGCAGGTAGGCGATCAGCGCCACCAGCATGTGGCGGCCGCGCTCCGGGTGGGTCTCGTAGAGGCGCTTCACGTTGGCCAGGGTGTTGAACAGGAAATGCGGCTCGATCTGGGCGTTCAGGGCCGACAGCTGGGCCTCGGTCTGCTGCGTCTTGAGGGCCTCCCGCTCGCGGAAGAGTCGCGTCAGTTCGTCACGCCCCTCCCGCTGGGCGCGGCTCACGCGCAGCAGGGTGTAGGCCATGCCGCCCAGCACCGTCCAGATGGCGATGGTGGACAAGGCCCAGCCGGCGCGCAGCTGGGTGTCGGGGTTTTCGAAGGAGGCGACGGCGTAGCGGAGGTAGGTGCCCAGCGCGGCGCCCAAGCCAACGGCCAGGGACTGCACCACCAGCGCCGAAGCCGGCCGCCAGCGCCGGCTGGCCAGCAGGGCCTCGGCCAGCGCCACCAGCAGCATCAGCGATACCCCGGTCAGCAGCGACTGCCGGCTGAAGCGCACCAGGTCGAACAGCGCGTCGCGAAACGGATTGCCTTCTTCGCCGAACCAGGACAGCGAGCGCGCCACCGCGTGTAGCAGGCAGAAGTAATAGACGCCGGCCAGCATGCGCAGGTTGCACACGCGGCGAAACGCCTGCAAGGGGGTCAGATCCTCCATGCGGCCATTCTCGGCTGGGCGCCCGACGCCCGACGAGTGGCGTGCGACGAACTCGGCTCAGGCGGCGCTGGCCGCGGCAATGAGGGCCTTGAGTTCCCGTTCGGAGGCGGCCGGGTCGCCGAGGTTGACCTCGATGAGGCGGCGCAGATGGGTGATGGATTCGAGGTCGATGCTGCGGCAGAGCACGCCCGCATGGCCGTTCTCCACGTGCGCCAGCTCGCCGGCCATGGCGATGGCTTCTTCGCCCGAGGCGAGCGGCAGGTTGACCAGGCAGGGCATGCCCGCCCGAGGTGCGCTGCCCGCGGGCAGTTGCAGCAACACGCCCTTCAGGGAGATGTCGATCACCTGGCAGGTGAGGCGGGCCTGGGTCGTGATCAGCTCGGCGCCGGCGGCGAAGGCGACGCGGGCGAATTGGCGGCGTTCGGTGCTGATGATGGTCTCCCCGGCGGATGGAAGGGCGATGCTAGACGAAGGGCTCGAGCGTCGTGCCGCTGCTGAACACCGTGCTGTGCTCGACCGCTTCCTGCAGCCGGGCCGGCGCCAACGCGGCCAGCCCCATGGCTTCCAGCATGAACCACGAGGCGCGCAGCAGGGCGACCGTCTCCTCGCGGGTGGCATCGGTCTCGACGGGCTCGGCGTCCCAGTGGCGCTCCGGGCTTTCGCGCGGGGCCACCACCGCGGGCCGGTGCGCCTTGGCGATGCGGGCCAGCAGCTCGCGGGTGTCCACCGTGGCGCTGGGCGCGTCGATCAATTGCACGAGGTCGCCCAGCTGCTGCTCGGCAGCCGCGGCGAGCAGCCGCGCCGCCTGATCGGCACCGCCCGCCAGGTACAGCCCGGCGGCGAGGTCCACGTACTCGAGGGCGGCCGACAGCCGCTGCAGGTCAGGGTTGGACATTCCAACGAGTCTAGGTTGTGTGCAGGGGCAACGGGCGGACAAAGTTCACAGTCCGTTGGCTATGCTGGGGCGGTGTTTTCACCGCTGATCCTTCCCCAGGAGCTCCCCATGATCGACCGCCGCCGCCACCTCCAGCACCTTGCCGCCCTGGCCGCCGCCACGAGCCTGCCGGCCCTGGCCGCCGACGACAAAGACAAGGACGCCACCTACGACCAGGACTCCATCCTCAAGGCCGCCACCGACTTCTTCGGCCAGACGACCGAAGGCCTGGCCAAGGTCATCGAGAAGGCCTTCAAGGAACAGGGCCGCCCCAATGCCTACATCAAGGGCGAGGAAGCCGGGGCGGCCATCACCGTAGGCCTGCGCTATGGTGACGGCGAGCTGATGATGAAGGGCGGCGCCAGCGCCAAGGTCTTCTGGGCCGGCCCGTCCATCGGCTTCGACCTGGGCGCCAATGCGTCCAAGGTGTTCACGCTGGTCTATCACCTGCCCAAGGCCGCCGACATCTACCAGCGCTTCCCGGGCGTGGACGGCAGCCTCTACTACATCGGCGGCGCCGGCATCAACTACCAGCGGCTCAAAGGCATCACCCTGGCCCCCATTCGCCTGGGCGTCGGGCTGCGGGCCGGCGCCAGCGTCGGCTACATCCATTACCGGCGCGAGAAGACCATCAACCCGTTCTGACGAGCGCGCTGAGTGGCGCAACTCTGAGGGGCGTCAAGGTCGGAGGGCGGCGCGACGGGCAGGCTTCGCACCTGTCCGACCACCACCATCGGAAAAATCAAAGGCGCTCGCCGCTCGCGAGGCTTAGACTGTTTTTTTATCCAGTATCCGGGGCCCAGAACAATGAGCAGCAGCACCACCGACCTGCCCGTGCAGGACATCTCCAGCGAAGTCCTCCTCGAGAAATACGCCAAGGGCGGCGAGCAGACGCCTGACGAGTTGCGCGAGCGTGTCGCCCGCGCGCTCGCCCAGGCCGAGAAACCCGCGGAGCGCGCCCGCTGGGCCGCCGCCTTCCTGCAGGCGCAGCAGCGCGGCTTCGTGCCAGCCGGCCGCATCATGTCCGCCGCCGGGACCGAGCTGTCGGCCACGCTGATCAACTGCTTCGTGCAGCCAGTGGGCGACTCCATCGCCACGGCCGAAGACGGCGTGCCCGGCATCTACACCGCGCTCACCGAAGCCGCCGAAACCATGCGCCGCGGCGGTGGCGTGGGCTATGACTTCTCCCGCATCCGCCCGGCGGGCGCCTGGGTCGGCTCCACGCGCAGCCATGCGTCGGGCCCGATCAGCTACATGCGGGTCTTCGACCGCAGCTGCGAGACGGTCGAGAGCGCCGGCAGCCGCCGCGGCGCGCAGATGGGCGTGCTGCGCTGCGACCATCCCGACATCGAAGCCTTCATCCACGCCAAAGACCAGGGCGACCTGCGCAACTTCAACATCTCGGTCGGCGTGACCGACGCCTTCATGCAGGCCGTGCAGGCCGACGGCGAGGTCGAGCTCGTGCACAAGGCCCAGCCCAGCGCCGAGCAGGTGGAGGCCGGCGCCTACCAGCGCGGCGACGGCCTGTGGGTCTACCGCAAGGTGCGCGCCCGCGACCTCTGGGACCAGGTCATGCGCTCCACCTACGACCACGCCGAGCCCGGCGTGCTCTTTCTGGACCGCATCAACGCCGACAACAACCTGCACTACTGCGAAACCATCGCGGCGACCAACCCCTGTGCCGAGCAACCGCTGCCGCCCTACGGCTGCTGCTGCCTCGGCTCCATCGACCTGACGCGCTTCGTGCGTGACCCCTTCAGCGCCAAGCCGGTGTTCGACGAAGCCGGCTTCGTCGAGGTGGTGGCGGTGGCCACCCGCATGCTCGACAACGTGCTGGACGTGACGCCCTGGCCGCTGCCCGCGCAAGCGCAGGAGGCTGCCAACAAGCGCCGCGTGGGCCTCGGGTTCACCGGGCTGGGCGATGCCCTCGTCATGCTCAACCTGCGCTACGACACCCAGCCGGCGCGTGACATGGCCGGCCGCATCTCCGAGCTGATGCGCGACGCCGCCTATGCCGCGTCCAGCGACCTGGCCGTGGAGCGCGGCAGCTTCCCGCTGTTCAATGCCGACCTCTACCTGTCGGGCGGCAGCTTCGCGTCGCGCCTGCCGCAGGCCCTGAAGGACAAGATCCGCAGCCAGGGCCTGCGCAACAGCCACCTGCTGTCCATCGCGCCCACGGGCACCATCAGCCTGGCCTTCGCCGACAACGCCTCCAACGGCATCGAGCCCGCCTTCTCGTGGGCCTACACGCGCAAGAAGCGCCTGCCGCAGAGCGAAGGCGGCGGCTTCAAGGAGTACCAGGTCGAAGACCACGCCTGGCGCCTGTATCGCCACCTGTTCGGCGCCGACGCGCCGTTGAGCGAGGCCTTCGTCACGGCGCTGGAATTGAGCGCGGCCGACCATGCCGCCATGGTGGCGGCGGTGGCGCCCTACATCGACACCTCCATCAGCAAGACGGTCAACGTGCCGGCCGACTACCCGTACGACCACTTCCAGGACCTCTACGTGCAGGCCTGGCAGTCCAAGCTCAAGGGCCTGGCCACCTACCGGCCCAACAGCGTGCTGGGTTCGGTATTGAGCCTGTCTTCTGAAGCCAAGCCCGAGGTCCAGCAGCCCGAGCCGCTGAAAGCCGACGTCGACGGCACCAACCAGCGCTTGAAGCTGGAGCGCCTGCCGCAGGCCGTGGTGGCCTCGCTGCGCTGGCCCAGCCGCCCCGAGATGCCTGGCGGCAACCCGGCCTGGAGCTATCTCATCCAGCATCCGCATGGCGACTTCGCCCTCTTCATCGGCGAGTTGCCGCTGGACGGGCCGGACGGCGGCCTGTTCGGCCGCAACCTGCCGTTCGAGGTGTGGGTCAACGGCGCCGAGCAGCCGCGCGGCCTGTCGGCCCTGGCCAAGACGCTGTCCACCGACCTGCGCACCAACGACGCCGCCTGGCTGCGCCTCAAGCTCGACGCGCTGGCCACCGTGGCCGAGGAGCGGGCCTTCGAGATGCCCATGCCGCCGGGCGGCGAGAAGCGCCTCTTCCCCGGTGTCGTGGCCGCCACGGCGGCCGTCATCCGCTGGCGCTGCGAGCAGCTCGGCGCGCTGGCCGAAGGCGGCCCGACGCCGGTCGTCGATGCCATGTTCAGCCGCAACGAGCCGCGCACCAGCGTGAGCGGCACGCTGGCCTGGGCGGTCGACGTGGACAACCCGGCCACGAACGAACAGTTCACGCTGACCTTGAAGGAAGTCGTGCTGCCCACGCCCGAAGGCGGCTCGGTCACGCGGCCCTGCGCCATGGGCTTCTCGGGCAACTACCCCAAGGCGCTGGACGGCCTGGCCCGCCTGCTGAGCCTGGACATGCGCGTCATGGACCCGGGCTGGATCGCGATGAAGCTGCGCAAGCTGCTCAACGTGGGCGAGCCGCTGGGCCACTTCATGGCACCGGTGCCGTCGCTCAGTGGCGAGCGCCGCCAGCAGGTGTGGCCGTCCACCGTGGCCTATGTGGCCCGGCTCATCATCCATCGCTACGCCATGCTCGGCATCCTCGACGAAGCCGGCCAGCCGCTCAACGACATGGGCCTGCTTCAGACGCCCGCCCCCAAGCTCGCCGCACCCGCCGGCAGCCTGCAGGTGCAGGCCGGCAAGCCCTGCCCGGAGTGCGGCAACGCCACGATGATCCACAAGGACGGCTGTGACTTCTGCACCGCCTGCGGCTATGTGGGGCAGTGCGGCTGAGGTCTTGAGGCCGGGTGTGGTGCAGGCTCTGTCCTGAGACCTTCTCACCCGGGGCCTTGATCAAACGCAGGCGCCATCGGGCGGCAAGGCGGTTGCCGCCTGTTTGTGCCCTGCGTGCTGCGCTCGCCACACCCGCAGGCGACGGCATCCTTCAAAGTGGTAGGAGAAGTCCCGGCCCAGCCGGGATACTTCGCGCCGCCTTTCACCCGCAAAGCCCATGAAGAAAATCATCCTCGTGCTGATCATCGCCGCCGTGGCGTTTTTCGCCTACAAGACGCGACAGCAGCGCCTGCAGCAGGCCAACCCCGCGATCATCGAGCGGCCCGTGTACGCCGAGACCAAGGTCGACCTCAAGGGCGACAGTGGCCGTGTCATCAATTCGGTGGTGTTGGTGGCCACCGCGAGCCAGGCGGAGTGCGACGCCGCCGCCGCCAAGATGGTGCAGACCGTGCTCGACGCCAGCGCTCGCAAGGGCGTCACCGGCACGGTGAAATCCATTGAGTGCAAGACCGAGCTCGACTCGCGCATGGCGCGCTTGTTCGCCAACCAGCCGACCTTCGTCACCTACATGGTGCTGGGGCGCGGCAAACCTGAAGAGCGCGAGACACGGATGCTCTACTGGGGCGTCACCGTGGACGAAAGCGACCTGCTGTGCGAGATGGTGCCCCAGATTCAGAAGGGCTGGGTGGGCAAGGTCTCATGCGTGCGTGCGCAGCGTTAGCAGGGCGGAGCGCTTTGCACAGGGGCGACCGCCTGGTGGCGGCTTGCCGCCGGGAGCGATGCGTCGCGATGGTCGGCTTTCCGATGGACTGAGGCCTGCATACCAGTTTTGAAGACCAGCCATGGAATCGTATTCAACTCGTTGCCTCTTCGAATGGGCGCCACGAGATGGGCAGAAGAAGGCTCATCTGTACGAGGAGCGAATCACGTTATGGCAGGCCGAGTGTGCAGACGATGCCATTGAGATGGCGGAACGCGAAGCAGAAGCGTATGCGAGCGAGCACTCGACCTACCTGGGCGTGTGCCAGTCGTATGGGCTGGTTGAGCCCCTTGCTGGATCGGGCGTCGAGGTCTTCTCCCTTTTGCGCGAGAGTGACCTTGAGCCAAGTGAGTACATCGACAAGTTCTTCGAGACGGGCGACGAGCATCAACGCGGTGACTAGCCTTGCTGGATGCTGCCGATTCCGCTGTCGATGCATGTCTGCCTTGGGTCAGCAGAATCGCACGCTTTCATTTACGCTGCGGGTCGACGCGACCCTCCAAGCCGCGGCCTGCCAAGGTCGGCTTGCGGGCTTTGCAGGATGAGCACGTCGAAGCGCTGCATCTGTTCGGAACGCCATCGCGCGATTCAGCGCGACACACGTCAAGCCGGCCACCACTGCCCGACGAGGTCCACCAGCAGATGCGCCGAGAAGGCAAAGAAGGCCACCGCCGCGGTGCCCATCACCAGGGACATGGCCAGGGCCAGGCCGTCGCGGTAGATCCAGCCCAGCGCGAGCAGCACCAGGCTCAGGCAGGGCAGCAGGTTGCCCAGGGGCATGGGCAGCAGGATGAGGAAGGCCATCGCAGCGATCCACAGCCGCCAGGCCGGGGCGGTGCGCGGGTGGCGCCAGGCCAGCCAGCGGCGGCGCAGCAGGTTGCCTGCCAGGTCGTACAGGCGTGCCAGCAGCAGCAGGCAGCGGCGGGCGCCCTGGGCGTTCAGGCGCAGTTCATGCACCCGGGCCATCGAGCGGTGCGGTGAGGTGGCCCCCGACCTGGCCGGCCATTGCCAGGCGATGGCCAGCATGGCGAAGCTCAGTACCGTGCCCAGGCCCACCAGCGGCAGGCTGCTGAGCACGGCCACCACCAGCAACAGCGCTGGCAGGGTGGCGCGGCCGTGCAGGGCCAGCAGTTCGGCGACACAGATGCCGTCGCCTCGCTCGGCGGCATCCCGGAAGGGTTCAGGTCGGATCATGGCAACGGCGGCGAGGCCTGGCGAAAGCCTCGACCCTAGCGGCGCCGCCGGGCTGCAACCAGCAGCCTGAAAGTGAGCGTCGATCAGGCTTTCTCGAACATCCGCGGCGGGGTCACCGGGTGGCCGGTCCCGGTGCACGCGCCTTGAGCCAGCCGTTCACGTCCAGCCACCGCATGAAGACCGGAAACCAACCGTTGGCCGTGTTGCCGGGGTAGCCCAGGCCGAAGCCATGGCCGCCGTTCTGGTAGAGGTGGAACTCGACCGGCCGCCCCGCGTCAAACCACGACTTGACGACGCCGAACTGGCCGCGGAAGAGAAAGTCGTCGGTCGCGATCACGTTGAACATCGGCGGCGCGTTGGCGGGCACCTGCACCGGGCCCATGCCGCCGTAGATGGGGGCGATGAAGGCCAGCTTGAGCCGCTGGGCGCCAAGCACGGACTGCAGTGTGAGGGCGGCGCCGGCAGAGAAGCCGATCATGCCGAGGCGGTCGGGGTCGACGCCCCAGGCCTTGGCACGGGCCAGGATGAGCGCATGTGCCGCCTGGGCGTCGGCCAGCGGCAGGTCCATGGCCGGCAGGGGCGGCGGTGGGCCGTCGCCGGGCGCCGTGCCGGCGGCCGCGAAGCTGCGCGCCATGGCGTCGCGAAAGCCGTCCACATCGGCGGGCGTGGGCTGCAGCCGGTACTTGAGGACGAAGGCAGCGACACCTTGGTCAGCCAGGGCTCGCGCGACCTTCCAGCCTTCGTTGTTCATGGACAGCCAGCGGAACGCGCCGCCCGGCGCCACGATGACGGCAGCACCGGTGGCCCGGCCGGGTGGGGGCAGGACGGGCGTCAGGGTGGCCGTGCTGACGTTGCGCACCATCGGCTCGCCCCACTGGCGGAACCAGCTCTCGGCTGTGGCCTGGCCCGGCACGGGGCCCGTGTCGAGGGTGAGCGCGCCCGGCTCGGGTGGCGCGGGAATCGGGTGGATGCTGCCGTCCTGCGCGAAGGCCGGCTGCAGCAGGGCCAGCGCCAGCGCGACGCCGGCCGAACGGAGATTGGAGGACGAAGGCCACATGATGAGGTCCAGATGAGAGAAGTGGGTTCGCGGGTTCAACGGGGCAGGTCGATGCGGCGCGTCAGCGAGAAGTCGGCCTGCTCGCCTGCCGTGCCGGTGGCGGGTTGCCCGCCGCCGACATGCAGCCGGTAGGCCCCCGGCATGACTTGGCGAACCCCGTCACGGTCGACAAAGCTCAGGTCGCGCGCGTCGAGGCGGTAGCTGACCTCGCGCCGCTCGCCGGCCCGCAGGTGCACGCGCTGCACGCCGCGCAGCGCCACACGCGGGGCGCCCTCGAAGGCCGGGGGCGTGAGATAGAGCTGTGCCACCTCGTCGCCATCGCGCGCGCTGGTGTTGGTGATGGCCGTGCGCACCGTCACGGCCGTGGCGGCCGGGCCTTCCTGCACGTCGACCGTCGCAGGCTCGTAGCGGAAGGTCGAGTAGCTCAGGCCGTGGCCGAAGGGGTAGACCACCTCACCGGAGTAGAAGCGGTAGGTGCGGCCCGCCATGCGGTAGTCGTCGAATGCGGGCAGGTCGGCCACGCTGCGGTAGAAGGTCACCGGCAGGCGGCCTGCCGGGTTGGCCACGCCTGCCAGCGCCTGGGCAATCGCCTGGCCGCCGCCCTCGCCGGGGTACCAGGCCTGCAGCACCGCGGCGGCGTGGTCCCGCGCCCAGCGCAGGTCGACGGCGCTGCCGCTGAGGTTGACGACGACCACCGGTTTGCCCAACGCCGCCACCGCCTGCAGATAGCGACGCTGGTCGGCCGGCAGGTCCAGCCGCGTGCGGTCCCCGCCCTCGAAGCCGTCGATCTTCACGGGCATTTCTTCGCCCTCCAGGTCGGAGGTCAAGCCCACCACGGCCACGACGACATCCACCTCAGCCGCGGCCCGGCGCAATTCGTCCAGGGGCTGGCGCGACACGCGGTGCCAGAGCATGGCCGGGGGCGCGCCCACACCGGCGTCAGCCACCAGGCGCAGCGCGTGGCGTTGGCCGCGCTTCAGGTCGACCGTCACCAGCGTGACCGGCTCGGCCCATCGGGTGGCGCG
>JAIPCJ010000155.1 GCA_021738245.1 Methylotenera sp.
CCCCAAGGGGGCGCGGCGATTCTTGGGGGCGGCCCGGCGAATCGCCCCGCCCGCAGGCCAGCCCCATGGAGGCCGCGATCCAGGCCAGGTCGGCATCGGCCTGGGGCAGGCAGTGGGTCTGCTGGTCGTCCAAAAACTGGATGCGGTGCTCCACCCGGCGCAGGAAGATGTAAGCATCGGTGAGCCGCTGTGCGGTCTCGGGCTTCATCAGCCCGCCGGCCGCGAGCTGGGCCAGGGCCTTGACCGTGGAGCGGGTGCGGATCTCCGGGAACTGCCCGCCGCGCACCACCTGCAGCAGTTGCACGATGAACTCGATCTCGCGGATGCCCCCGCGCGACAGCTTCACGTCGTTGGCCCGCTCGGGCCGGCCGGCAGCCCGGGCCTTGGCCTCGCTGCGGACCTTGGCGTGCAACTGGCGCAGGCCTTCGAACACGCCGTAGTCCAGGTAGCGGCGGTAGACGAAAGGCGTGACCAGATGCCGCAGCGCCTGGGTGCGGGGGTCGCCCGGGGCGCCCAGGCCCGCCAGCGGCGCCACCACGCGGCTTTTCAGCCAGGCAAAGCGCTCCCACTCGCGGCCCTGCACCAGGAAGTACTCCTCCAGCATCGGCAGGCTCACCACCGGCGGGCCGCTCTTGCCGTTGGGCCGCAGCGCCAGGTCGACGCGGAACACCTGGCCGTCGTCGGTCACGTCGCCGATCAATGCATAGAGCCGCTTGGCCACGCTGGCGAAATACTCATGCGCCGTCACCGGCCGGGGGCCGTGGGTGGCGCCGTCGTCTTCATAGACGTAGATGAGGTCGATGTCGGACGACACATTCAGCTCGCGCGCACCGAGCTTGCCCATGCCCAGCACCCAGAAGGCGATGTCGGTGCCGTCGGGCGTCTGCGGGGCGCCGTGGATCTCGTCGAGCTCCAGGCGGGCGGCTGTCAGTGCACGGTCCAGCGTCACCTCGGCCAGATGGGTCATGGCCAGCGTGATGTCGTCCACCGGCGCGGCCTGCTCCACGTCCAGCACCGCCAGGCGTTCCAGCACCAGGTGGCGGGCCACGCGCAGGCTGCTGGCCAGGGGCCGGGTCGTGAGCAGGGTGTCGATCAGCGTGCCGATGACCGCCCGGTCGGGCAGGC
Organism: Methylotenera sp.; assembly: GCA_021738245.1. GTDB lineage: Bacteria > Pseudomonadota > Gammaproteobacteria > Burkholderiales > Burkholderiaceae_C > Pelomonas. The sequence goes on from JAIPCJ010000155.1 coordinate 1,126, forward strand.
CGGCCGGCAGCAGCGGCAGTTCGGCCGCATAGCGGCGCCGCACCCGCTGTACGTAACGGCTGTGATCGGCTGAAACGGTCAATCGCATTCCTGGTATTTCCAAGCAGCTGCCGTGGCGCCGGCTTTGCCGGGCCACGGGCGGCGCCCCTTGAGGGGCCGGCGAAGCCGGTCGGGGTGATCTTTCATGCCTGTGCTAGATTGCCTGCCGGCCGGTTCTCCACGTGCCTCAAGACACCGTGTCTGATTTCTTCTCGGCCGCCCTCCACCATTGCAACCGCGTCACACGCTGGCCCCTGCGCCTGTGCTGGCAGGCGCTGCGCTGGGCGCTGCTGCTGCTGGCATTGGTCTGGGCCCTCGGGGTCGTGGCGTGGTCCTTGGTGCACTGGGTGATTCTCCCGCAGGCCAACGACTGGCGGCCCTGGCTGGAAAAGGAAGCCTCAAAGACTCTGGGGCTGCAACTGCGCATCGGCCGCATCACGGTCGAATCCGGCGGCTGGATGCCCCGCATGGAGCTGGGCGACGTGCAGGTGCTCGACCCCGCCGGCCGGCCCGCCCTGCGGCTGCCGCGGGTGGCGGCGGTGTTGTCGGCCCAGTCGCTGCTGGTGCTGGAGCCGCGTTTCGCCCAGCTGCGCATCGATGCGCCCGAGCTCGTCATCCGGCGTGATGCCCAGGGCCGCATCTTCTTCGCCGGCCTGGATCTGAACGAGACGGGCAAGGCCGACACCGGCACCACCGAGGCCGGCATGGACTGGCTGTTCAGCCAGCCGGAGCTGGCCATCATCAACGGCCGGGTGCGCTGGGTGGATGAAAAGCGCGCCGACGCCCGGCCGCTGGAACTCTCCGGCCTGAACTTCCTGATGCACAACGGCCTGCGCCGGCATTCGCTGCGGCTGGACGCCACGCCGCCGGCCGACTGGGGGCAGCGCTTCTCGGTGCGCGGCAAGTTCACGCAGAGCCTGCTCAAGCGCCCGGGTGAGTTCCAGCACTGGAGCGGCGAGCTCTACGCCGAGCTGCCGCGGGCCGACCTGAGCCAGCTGCGCCGGCATGTGGACCTGCCCTTCCAGCTCAGCGAGGGCGACGGCGCGGTGCGGGCCTGGGGTCAGATCAAGGACGGCCAGCCGGTGGGTGCCACGCTGGACCTGGCGCTGCGCGCGGTGCGCCTGAAGCTGCTCGCCTCCGGCCCCGAGCTGGACCTGGATCACATCGAAGGCCGGCTGGATCTCGCCCGCGCCAAGGACCGGCTGAGCCTGCGAGCCACCCAGCTCGGCTTCGTCAGCGGCGACGGCGTGACCTGGCCGCGCTCGGACTGGGGCGTTGCTCTGCAGCTTGGCCCGAACGACACCGTGCTGGGGGGCGAAGTCAATGCCCAGCGCCTGGACTTCGCCTTGATGGCCCAGATCGCCCGTCGCCTGCCGTTGGGCGAGCGGGCCCACCAACTGCTGGCCGAGCTGGAACCCCAGGGCGTGCTGACGGCGCTCAGCGGCCAGTGGCAGGGGGCGCTGGACGCACCGCGCAGCTACCGCGTCAAGGCCCAGCTCGACGGTCTGGCCCTGGCCGCCAAGGCCAGTGAGCAGGCCGACCAGCTCGGCCGGCCCGGCCTGCGCGGCGCCAGCCTCGAGCTGGACGCCAGCGAGCGCGGCGGCTCGGCGCGCCTGGCGGTGCATGACGGCGAGGTCGAGCTGCCCGGCCTGTTCGACGACCCGCGCCTGCCCATCACCCGGCTCTCGACCCAGCTGCTGTGGCAGCTCCCCCAGGCCACGGCCAAGTCGCCGGGCGAGGTCGAGCTCAAGCTGCGCGACCTGCAGCTGCAGACGCCCGACCTGAGCGGCGAGTTCGACGTCACCTGGCGGCGCCCCGCGGGTGCGACCACGCCCGGCTACCTCGACCTGAGCGGTCGGGCCGCGCGGGTCGACGCCACCCGGGTGGCGCGCTACATCCCGGTCTGGCTGCCGGCCACGCGCAGCTATCTGTCGCGGGCGCTGCTGGGCGGCGAGGCGCGCAGCACCACGGTGCGCATCAAGGGCGAGCTGGCCGAGTTCCCCTTCGATGCGCCACGCGCCACGGGCGTCTTCCGCGTGGCCACCCAGGCCCGGGGCGTGACCCTGGCCTACGTGCCGCCCAGCGACGTGGGCACGAACTGGCCGGCCATGGAGGGCGTGGACGCCGAGCTGGTGTTCGAGCGCGGCGGCATGGCCATCAAGGATGGCCGGGCCAAGGTGCTGGGCTATGAGCTCAGCGGCGTGAACGGCGGCATCCAGGACCTGCACCGGGCGCGTGTGCTCCAGCTCGACGGCAACGGCCGCGGAGCGGGCGGCGACCTCCTGCGCTTCGTGCGCGGCTCGCCGCTGGACGAATGGCTCGGCCATGCGCTCAGCACCAGCGCGGCCCAGGGGCCGGTGGCCTTGAAGCTCGGCCTGGGCATCCCGCTGGACGACACCAGCCAGACCACGCTCAAGGGCCAGCTGCAGTTCGGCGGCGTGGACGTGAAGCTGCGGCCCGAGCTGCCGCCGCTGGCCGGCCTGCGCGGCCGCATCGACTTCGACCGCCGCGGCCTGCAGCTCAGTGGCGTGACGGCCCGGCTGCTGGGCGGTGATGCCGGCATCGACGGCGGCACGCAGCGCGACGGCTCACTGCGCTTTGCCGTGCAGGGCCAGGCCACGGCCGAAGGCTTGCGGCGCGCCACCGAACTCGGCGCCGTGACCCGGCTCGCCCAGGCGGCCAGCGGGCAGGCGGCCTACCGCTTTCAGCTCGCGATTCCCGCCAACGGGCAGAGCGAGTTGAGCGTCACCAGCAATCTGCAGGGCCTGGCCCTGGACCTGCCCGCGCCCGGCCGCAAGGAGGCCGAGGCCGTGCTGCCGCTGCGGCTGCTGATGACGCCCACCGGCACGGGTCGCGACGAGCTGCGCCTGGAGGTGGGCAGCGGGCCGGCGCCGCTGCTGCAGGCCCAGTTGCAGCGCGACATCTCGGGTGCCAGCTCGCAGGTGCTGCGCGGTGCGCTCGCGGTGCAGGACAAGCTGCCCGCGCTGCCCGCCAGCGGCGTGCTCTTGCAGGTGAACGTGGCCTCGCTCGACCTGGATGCCTGGCAGCAGCGCCTGGGTGGCCTGGCCGGGAGCAGCGCGGGTGGCAATGGTCCTGCCGAGGCCGACGACGCCGGCCTCATGCCCAGCCAGATCGCGCTGCGCAGCCAGAGCCTGAAGGTGGGCGGCCGCCAGCTCGGCCGCGCCTCGGCCATGATTGCGCGCGACGGCCCGCAGTGGCGCATCAACGTCGATGCCGAGCAGATTGCCGGTCGCATCGAGCTGCGCGGCGTGCGCGGCAGCCAGATCGAAGCGGTGCAGGCGCGCCTGGCCCGGCTGTCGCTGCCGCGGCAGGAGGTCGACTCGGTCACCGAGCTGATCGACCCGGGCAAGGCCGATGCCGGCAGCGGCCCGCTGCCGTCGCTGGACATCGAGGTGGACGACTTCGAGTTGCGCGGCAAGCGCCTCGGGCGGCTGCAGGTGCTGGCCCAGGCGCCCGCGGCTGCGCGCGACTGGAAGCTGCAAAAGCTCGAACTCCACTCGCCCGAGGCCACGCTGCAGGCCAGTGGCCGCTGGGGCAGCGAGGCCGGCCTGGCGCGTCGCACCCAGCTGGACTGGAAGCTCGACATCGCCGATGCCGGCAAGCTGCTGGAGCGGCTCGGCCAGGGCCAGGTGTTGCGCGGGGGCAAGGGCACGCTGGCGGGCCAGGTTGGCTGGAATGGCTCGCCGCTGGCGCCGCACTACCCGAGCATGTCGGGCCAGCTCAATGTGCAGCTGGACACCGGCACCTTCCTGAAGGCCGAGCCCGGCGTCGGCCGGCTGCTGGGCGTGCTCAGCCTGCAGTCCCTGCCGCGCCGGCTGCTGCTGGACTTCCGCGATGTGTTCGCCGAAGGCTTCACCTTCGACGGCGTGACGGGTGACGTGAAGATCGCCGCCGGCGTGGCCCGCAGCGACAACATCCGCATCCGTGGCCTGCAGGCGGCGGTGCTGGTGGAAGGCAGTACCGACCTGGCCGCCGAGACGCAGACCCTGCGCGTGGTGGTGGTGCCCGAGGTGTCGGCCGGCGGCGCCTCGCTCGCCTATGCGGCCATCAACCCGGCCGTGGCGCTGGGCGCCTTCCTGGCCCAGCTCATCCTGAGCCGCCCGGTGGCGGCGGCCAGCACGCGCGAGTTCCACATCACCGGCACCTGGGACGACCCCAAGGTGGAAAAGGTCGACAAGGTCGAGCCGGCGGCATCCAGCGCAGCCGCCAAGGCGGGCAGCGCGAGCGCGCCCTGATGCACGGGCGGCAGCCTCGTTAGCATGCGGGGCATGAAAGTCGCTGCCCTTCAGATGGTCTCCGGCCCCGACGTGGCCGCCAACCTCGCCACCGCCCGTCGCCTGCTCGAAGACGCTGCCGCCCAGGGCGCGCGGCTGGCCGCGCTGCCGGAGTACTTCTGCCTGATGGGCCAGCACGACCGCGACAAGCTCGCGGTGGCCGAAGCCGATGGCGACGGGCCGATGCAGGCCATGCTGGCCACGGCGGCGCGCGAGCTGGGGTTGTGGATCATCGGCGGCACGCTGCCACTGCGTGCGGCGGTGGCGGACCGGGTGCGCAACTCGACGCTGGTCTATGCGCCCGGCGGCGAGCGCGTGGCCCGCTACGACAAGATCCACCTGTTCGCCTTCGACAACGGCCGCGAGAGCTACGACGAGGGCCGCGTGCTGGAAGCCGGCAGCGAGCCGACGCAGTTCGAGGCCGAGGGCCTGCGGGTCGGGTTGTCGGTCTGCTACGACCTGCGCTTCCCCGAGCTGTTCCGGGCCTATGCCGGGGCCGACCTGCTCGCGGTGCCGGCGGCCTTCACCTACACGACGGGTGAGAAGCACTGGTCGCTGCTGCTGCGCGCCCGCGCGGTGGAGAACCAGTGCTACGTCATCGCACCGGCCCAGGGCGGGCGGCACCCGAACGGTCGGCGTACCTGGGGGCACAGCATGGTGGTCGACCCCTGGGGTGAGGTGCTGGCGGAGCTGCCCGAGGGCGAAGGGGTCGTCGTCGCGGAGGTGGACGCCGCGCGCATCGCCCAGGTGCGCGAACAACTGCCGGCGCTGGGCCACCGCCGGCTGTGAGCGGCGACAGCCGCCGAAGCTGACGGCAAGCTGTGGTGACTTTCCGCCCGGGGCCGGGGGGCTTCTAGACTGGGGCGCATCTGAGACTACGGACCCTCGACATGCGTTTCAAGCTTGCAGGCGCGGCACTCGCGCTGGCCCTGGCCCTGCCTTCCTTCGCGGCCGAGGTGCCGCTCGGGCCGCTGACCCAGCCGCTGTGGCTGCGCCAGTCGAGCATTTCGCCGGACGGCTCCCGCCTGGCCTTCACCTTCCAGGGCAACCTTTATCTCGTGCCCACTGCGGGCGGCCCGGCGCGGCTTCTGGTGGCCAACGGCCATCACACCAGCGCGCCGGTGTGGTCGCCCGATGGCCGGCTGCTGGCCTATGCGGCCGACACCTACGGCAACAAGGACGTCTTCCTGGTGTCCGCCGAAGGTGGGCCGTCGCGCCGCCTGACGCGGCATTCCGCGTCCGAGACGCCCATCGCCTTCGCGCCCGACGGCCGCTCGGTGCTGTTCTCGGCCCAGCGCCAGGACGCCCCCACCAGCATGGCCTTCCCGTCGCCCGCGCTCAGCGAGCTCTACCGCGTCAGCATCGAGGAAGGGCGCCGGCCGCAGCGGGTGTTCAGCGCTCCGGCGCTGGCGGGTCAGTTCAACAAGGCCGGCACGCAGCTGGTGTACGAAGACTGGAAAGGCTACGAGAGCGACCAGCGCAAGCACCACATCTCGCCGGTGGCGCATGACCTCTGGCTGTGGGACGCCCAGACCGGCCAGCACCGCAAGCTGACCAACTCGGGCGGCGAGAACCGCAATCCGGTGTGGTCGCCCGACGAGCAGGCCATCTACTACCTGAGCGAAAAGAGCGGCTCCTTCAACGTCTGGAAGATGCCGGTGGGCCAGCCCGAGGCGGCGCGCCAGATCACCCACTTCACGAAGAACCCGGTGCGCTTCCTGTCGGTGGCGGCCAATGGCACGCTGAGCTTCGGCTTCGATGGCGAGCTCTACACCATGGCCGGCGACGCCGCCGAGCCGCGCAAGCTGGCCCTGAGCATCGGCGCTGACGCGCTGGCCCCGCGCGTGCAGCAGCTCAAGCTGACCAGCGGTGCCACCGACATGGCGGTGAGCCCCGATGGCAGCGAGGTGGCCGTGGTCGTGCGCGGCCAGGTATTCGTGACCTCGGCCGAGTTCGGCAACACCCGCCGCATCACCGAGGGCCCGGGGCAGAAGCGTTCGGTGAGCTTCAGCGCCGATGGCCGCAAGCTGCTCTACGCCTGCGAGGACGGCGGCCAGTGGAGCCTGTGCGAGGCCACGCTGGAGGGCGACAAGAAGCAGGTGCCCAGCTTCTTCAACGCGCCGCGGGTCAGCACCCGGGTGCTGCTGAAGAACACGCACCAGAACTTCCAGCCGCGCTACTCGCCCGACGGCAAGCAGGTGGCCTATCTGCAGGACCGCGCGGCCCTGCATGTGCTGGACGTGGCTTCCGGCAAGACCCGCGAGGTGCTGTCGGCCGACTGGAACTACTCCTACGAGGACGGCGACCAGTGGTTCGAATGGGCGCCGGACGGCAAGAGCCTGCTGGTGCAGTTCGTCGACCGCAACCGCTGGAGCCAGGAGGTCGGCCTCGTGCCGGCTGACGGCAGCGGCAAGCTGCGCAACCTCACGCACAGCGGCTACGAAGACTTCCACCCGGTGTTCGCCCGTCAGGGCCAGATGGTCATCTGGGCCAGTGACCGCCAGGGCCTGCACGGCAACGGCGGCGGCGCCCGCAGCGATGTGGACGTCTTCGGCATGTTCCTGACCCGTGCGGCCTTCGACCGCTACCAGCTCGACAAGGCGGAGTTCGCACAGCTCAAGGCGCGCGAGGAAGAAGACAAGAAGGACGAAGGCAAGAAGGACGACGACAAGAAGGACGCCAAGGCCGGCGACAAGAAGACGGACAAGAAGGCCGATGCCAAGGCCGATGGGAAGGCGGACAAGAAAGACGAGCCCGTACCCAAGCCGGTGGTGGTCGAGGAAGAGGGCCTGGACGACCGCATCGCCCGCCTGAGCACCGCCTCGGGCGACATCCGCGACTACGTGCTGACGCCGGACGGAGAGCAGCTTTTCTACGTCACCAAGGCCGATGACGGCTTTGAGCTCTGGCAGGTGCGCCTGCGCGAGAAGGAAGGGCATCGCGTGGCGGCGCTGCCCGGCGGGCGCCAGGAGAGCGTGAGCCTGGTCCTCGATGCCAAGGGTGCCAACGGCTTCGTGCTGGCAGGCGGGCAGGTGCACAAGTTCAAGGTGCCGGGTGACGACGGCAAGGGCGAGGTCAAGACCGAGGGCGTGAAGTTCACGGCTGAACTCACCGTCGACCGCCCGGCCGAATGGGCGCAGATGTTCGAGCACGCCTGGCGCCAGACCCGCGAGAAGCTCTACGTGGCCGACATGGGCGGCGTGGACTGGGCGGGCTACCGCGACGTCTACCAGCGCCAGCTGCCCTTCGTGGCCGATGGCCAGGACTTCGCCGAGCTGCTCAGCGAGATGCTGGGCGAGCTGAACGTGTCGCACACCGGCTCGGGCTACCGGCCCCAGCCGCGCGGCGATGCGACGGCGTCGCTCGGCGTGTTCTATGACGATGCCTACACGGGGGCCGGCGCCAAGGTGGCCGAGGTCATCGGTGGCGGGCCGCTGGACACGGCCACCAGCCAGGTCAAGGTCGGCATGGTCATCGAGTCCATCGACGGTGCCGCCATTGCGGCCGGCGCGGAGTTCGATTCCCTGCTCAACCAGAAGGCCGGCAAGCAGGTGGTGCTGGGCGTGCGCGACCCCGCCACGGGCAAGCGCTTCGAGCAGACGCTCAAGGCCATCACGCGCCAGGCCGAGAACGAGCTGCTCTACCGGCGCTGGGTGCGCCAGGAGCGCGCGCTGGTGGACAAGCTCTCCGGCGGCCGCCTGGGCTATGTGCACGTACGCGGCATGGATGACGGCAGCTACCGCCAGACCTTCTCCGATGCCTTGGGCCGAGCCAGCGGCAAGGAGGCGCTGATCGTCGACACCCGCTTCAATGGCGGCGGCAACCTGCACGACGAGCTGGCGACCTTGCTGTCGGGCAAGCAGTACCTGGAGTTCGTGCCGCGCGGTCAGAACCTGGGCTGGGAGCCGGTGGGCAAGTGGACCAAGCCCTCGGCCGTGTTGATCAGCGAGAGCAACTACTCCGACGCCCACCTCTTCCCGTGGACCTACAAGCACCTGGGGATCGGCAAGCTCATCGGCATGCCGGTGGCCGGCACGGGCACGGCCGTCTGGTGGGAGACGATGCAGGACGGCGCCACCTACTTCGGCATCCCGCAGGTGGGCTTCCGCGCCAAGAATGGCGAATACATGGAGCGGGCCCTGATCACGCCGGACGTGGTCGTGCCGCAGGACAAGGCGCGGCTGGACGCGGGCCAGGACCAGCAGTTGGAAGCAGCCGTCAAGTCGCTGCTGGGCCGGTAAGCTCGGCGCGTTCCGCTTTCGTCCTTCGGCCCTCGGGCCAGGGGCGGTGCTGTCGCGCCGCCCCGCACCAGGATTGTCATGACCGCTCCCGCATCGCGTCCCGCCGGTGGCCCCGCCATCGCCTGGCTGGTTTGCGCCCTGATCGCGCTGGCCCAGTACGGCAACTTCTACGTCTACGACTCCATCGGCCCCGTGGCCGACCTGCTGCAGCAGCAGCGCGGCTTCAGCGACAGCCAGGTCGGGCTGCTGAACGCCATCTACAGCCTGCCCAATGTGGTGCTCATCCTCGTGGGCGGCGTGCTGGTCGACCGGCTGGGCGCGGCCCGCACCACGCTGCTGACGGCGGGCATCTGTCTGGTGGGCGCGCTGTTGACGGCCTTCAGCCCCAACTTCACGGGCATGGCCGCGGGCCGGCTGCTCTATGGCATTGGCGCCGAGACCTTCAGCATCGCCACGCTCGCCGGGGTGGCGCAGTACTTCGCGGGCGGCACCGTGGCCCTGGCCATGGGCCTGACCTTGGCCATCGGGCGGCTGGGGTCGTACAGCGCCGACATGTCGCCGACCTGGTTCACGACCGCCTATGCCAGCGGCTGGCAGCCGCCGCTGGTGATCGCGACCGTGATCGCCGCCACTTCCTTCGCGGCCTCGGCGCTGTACTGGTGGACCGACCGACGCCAGCGCGGCCTGCTCGACGTCGCGCCGGTGGCCGAGCGCTTCGTCTGGCGCGACCTGCTGCATTTCGGCCGGGCCTACTGGTACCTGCTCGGGCTGTGCGTGCTGTGGTATTCGGTGATCCTCGCGTTTCGCAGCACCTTCTCGATCAAGTACTTCCAGCACACCCACGGGCTGGACCTGGCCGCGGCCGGGGAGATGAACAGTTATGTCTTCCTCGCCGCAGTGTTCGCGACACCGGCCTTCGGCTGGATGTGCGACCGGTTGCAGCGCTATGCGCCCTTCCTGGCGCTGGGGTCGCTGCTGCTGCCCATCGCGCTGGGGCTGCTCGCGCTGACGCACGCCGGCCTCATCCTGCCCACTGTGCTGATCGGCATCAGCTACTCACTGGTGCCGGCCGTCATGTGGCCGCTGGCCAGCCGCCTGGTGCCGCCGGCGCGCTTTGGCACCGCCATCGGGTTGATGTGGGTGGCGCAGAACGCCGGCATCAGCGGGGCCAACCTGGTGGCCGGCTGGCTGAACGACCAGGCCGGCGCGAGTGCCGCCAACCCGGCGGGCTACGACGCCATGATGCTGTTCTTCGGCAGCGCCAGCGTGGCGGGCTTCGTCTGCGGTCTGCTGCTGTGGCTGACGGCCGGGCGCCGCCGGCATGAGGCGGCCCAGGCGCCCGCCGCCTGACGCGCGCGACTCAGGGCCGCAGCGTGACGAGATCGCGCAGCAGCAGGTCGATGTTGGCCCGCAGCGCGCGTTCGTTGGCAATGCGCAGCCGCTCGCTAGGCGACAGCACGGCCTCGCCCAGGCGGGCTTCTTCGCTGTTGGCGATGCGACGCTGGTAGACCACGCGGCCGTCGGCACCCTTGTCCACCAGCGTGTAGCGCACCGCCACGTCCACCGTCACGGCCAGGGCCGGCACCAGCGGCTGGTCCAGCTGCACCAGCTCGGCCTGCAGCTCGAAGCGAGAGGCGGGCTGGGGCGAAAGCGCCTTCATGCCGACCGCATAGAACGATTCATCCAGCGCCTGCTGCAGCGCGAGGGCGCTCACCTTGGAGCCCCACCAGCGGTTGGTGGCCAGGCCGCCCTTGACCGGCGCGATCGCCACCTGCGCCTTCAGCGCATCCGGCACCCAGCCGCGGATCTGCAACGCATCCGCCGCCGTGACCGCCATGGGCAGCGGCTGCGAAGGCGCGCCACAGCCGGCCAGCAAGGCCGTCAGCAGCGGGGCGCAAAGCAGGGCTGAAAGCAGGGGCGAGCGCGACATGGAAGCTGGATGCTAGTGCGCCGGCAGCCCCGGCATGACCGACAAAAGCGGGGTCGTGGCGGGCCTGTTCAGGTCTCGACCGGTGCAGGCGGCGCGCGCAGCACCTCGATCACCTCCAGCATGCCGCGCACCTTGAAGGGCTTGATCAGCAGGCGGCAGACGTCCAGGGCCTTGAGCCGCATGGCCAGCTCGACGTCGCAGGCAGCGGCCGTGGCCGCCACTGGCAGGTCCATCGGCTGCGCCGTGTCGCCTGAGCGCAGCCTTTGCAAGAGCGTCAGCGCCTCGTCGTGCTCGTCCAGCGCGATCAACAGCGCCGTGAAGCGTTGCTCGGCCAGCAGCCGCTGGGCCACCGCCGCACTGGTGGCCTCCTGCACCTCCGCCAGGCCGCGCTCGCGCGCCATGACGGACACCGTACGCCGGAGCACGAACTGGGGCCCGACCAGCAACAGGCGCCCATGGGGCGCTGCGCCTGCCGTCC
>JAIPCJ010000156.1 GCA_021738245.1 Methylotenera sp.
CGAAGGCGCCCCGGACCACATCCTGGACTGGGTGCTGGACGCCGCCGGCCAGCCCGCCTTCGCGCTGAGCACGAACGGCCGCGGCGGCAGCCTCGTGCACTGGCGCACCCCCGAGGGCCGCTGGGCGGTCTGGCATGAACAGCCCGACGGCGACCCCGACCGCCACCCCCTGGCCATCGACCGCGCCGGGCGTCTCTACCTGCTCGTCAACGAGAACGGCCGCATGGCCCTGCACCGGGCCGACAGCCTCGCCCCCGACGCGCCCACCGTGCGGCTGATCGGCTCCAGCGTCTACAGCCTCCGGCCCCGCCTGCTGCGCGATGCCGACAGCGACGAGCTGCTCGGCGCGCAGTTCGAGGGCGACGTGCCCCAGACGGCTTGGTTCGCCCCCGCCATGGCCGCCGCGCAGGCCGAGATCGACCGCCAGCTGCCCGGCGCCGCCAACCTCATCCGCTGCGAGCGCTGCCTGGCGGTGTCCACCGTGCTGGTGGGCTCCTACAGCGACCGCCGGCCGGTGCGCTACTTCCTGTTCGACCGCGCCTCCGGCCGGCTGACCGGGCTGGCGTCCTCGATGCCCTGGATGCCCGAGGGCCGGCCGCGCCAGGTGGCCACCACCGCCGCGCGCGACGGGCTGCGCCTGCCGCTCATCGTCACCCACCCCGCGCTGGCCCAGCCCGGGCCCGCGCCGACCGTGCTGCTGGTGCATGGGGGCCCCTGGGTGCGCGGCAACCACTGGGCCTGGCAGCCCGAGCCGCAGTTCTACGCCTCGCGGGGCTACCTGGTGCTGGAGGTCGACTTCCGCGGCAGCAGCGGCTACGGCCGCCGGCACTACACCGCCGGGGACAAGCAGTGGGGCCTGAAGATGCAGGACGACCTCGACGACGCCGTCGCCTGGGCCGTCAAACAAGGTCTGACCGACCCCAAGCGCGTGTGCATCGTCGGTGCCAGCTACGGCGGCTATGCCGCGCTGATGGGCCTGTCGCGCGGCAACCTGGCCTGCGCGGTGGCGCGCCTGGCGCCCACCGACCTCACCAAGCTCACCTCCCGGCACTGGGCCGACTTCAGCGCGGAAAGCCTCACCTACAGCCTGCCGCGCCGGCTCGGCGACCCGGTGGCCGACGCGGCGCTGCTCAAGGCCAACTCGCCCATCCAGCTCGTCGACCGGCTGCAGGGCCCGCTGCTGATGCTCTACGGCGCCCTCGACACCCGCGTGCCGCTGGCCCATGGCACCGAGCTGCGCGACGCCCTCACCGCCGCCGGGCGCCCGCCCGAATTCGTGGCCTATCCCAACGAGGGGCATGGCTTCTACAAGTGGGACCACCGGCAGGACGCCTGGCGCCGCACGGAGGCCTTCCTGGCGCGGGTTCTCGCCCCGCGGGACTGACCGTTCATCGCAGGCGCCTGCAGCTCACGGCGCCCGCCCGACGGTTCATCGCAGGCCCATGGCGGCGCCCGCCTCGCTTGCCGAAACTGCTTCCATCGACACAGCAATTCCGCTGATCGACCCACCCCAAGGAAGCATCATGAAAGCCACCGTCCTGATCCAAGCCGCCGCCGTCGCCGCCTTCGCGTTCACCGCCTTCGCCGCCAGCGCCACCCCGCAAGAAGTCCAGAAGCTGCCGCGCGTCGTCATCACCGGCAAGGCCACCCAGGTCGTCGCTGGCGTGCAACAACTGCCCCGCGTCGTGGTGACCGGCTACGCCGTGCGCGACGTCGCCCAGGTCCAGCAACTGCCCCGCGTCACCGTCACCGCCCGCCGCGCCTGAGCCCTGGTTTGACGATGCGGACCCCGAAAAACACCCGAGCCGAGTCGCCGGCGCAGCAGGCCGGCCGGCCGGGCTGCGCCGACGAGTCGGCTTGTCGTGAACAATTCACGCCACTCTGAAAGACAATCCGGGCTACTGACAGGAGCCCGCTTGTGAAAGAAGAGCTGCGCAAACGCCGGTCGTGGCTGGATGGCTTCATGGCCTATCCGGCCCCGCCGGGCCTGAGCGAAACCTCGCTGCGCGACAACATCATCCTGCTGGACCAGGCGCTCTACGCGCTCTGGAACCTCGGCGACAACCTCATCTACGCCTGGACGCCCGTGCCCCGCGGCCTGCGCGTGCTGGTCGCGCCGCACCAGATGCTGACCGAGTACGCGCTGGGCGACGGCACGCTGCCGATGACCGAGGTCACGCGCCGCACCAAGCTGCTGGACAAGCTGCTGTCCAACCAGGAGCACCTGGATGCCCAGGCCTTTGACGCCGTCGCTGCCGCGCTGGACATCACGCCCGAGCTCATCACCCTGCCGTTCACGCCGGAGCGCGGCCTGGGCCTGCCGCTGATCGCCGCCATCGCCGCGCGCTACGGCATCCGCCTGGTGGAAGACCGCGCCGTCATCCTGTTCGACGCCGTCGGCTTCTCGCTGCTCACGCCGCTGCAGCAGGTGGTGCAGCTCAACAGCCTGTCCTGCTCGGTCAACGCCGCCTACGCCAAGCTGCTGGACCGCGAGATCAACATCAACTTCGCGCGCACCACCACGGGCGACGGCTTCTACATCTGGAACCGCATGCGCGGCGTGGAGGCCAATGTCGAGCTCTACCAGCTGATGCAGTTCATCCTGGCCGACAACGCGCTCGCCCGCGAACGCGCCACGCGGCCGGAGTCGGTGCCGCGGCTGCGCGCCTGCTTCCATGTCGGCTCGCACTACGAGTTCTATCAGTCCGAAGGCCTGAACCCGACGTCGTTCAGCTACTTGGTCGGGCAGGTGACCATCGAGCTGGCCCGCATGATCGAACGCGCCCAGCCGGGGCAGATTCTGGTGGGCAAGTTCAACACCCTGATGCACGACGAGAGCACCGGCGAGGACGTGCGCATCGACAGCCTGGATTTCGTCGAGCGCACGCGCGCGCCGCTGCGCAGCCTCAATGGCCTGAAGCTCGCGGGCTCCGAGGTCGACGAGATCGCCTGCTACCTCACCGGCCGTCGCGACTCGACCGGCCTGTGGGGCATCAGCGAATACCACATGGCCGACAAGCACGGCTTGATCCACCGCGTCTACAACGCCAAGATCAACATCCACCGGCGCAACGGCGAGCCCATCTACCTCGGCCTGCGCGAGGAAGACCTGCCCGATGACGCCCCGCGCACGACGGCAGACACCGATCTCAGCCCGATGCAGGCCTGACCCTGCGCAGCGCCTCGGAGCGTGCTGGAGTGCCACCTCCAAACGCACGCTTTTCAACACCGGCGTCAGGCACAACCGCTAGCATCCCGGCGTTGTGACCGAGTCTCCCGTCTCCTTCGCCGCCAGTCCCAACGCGGCCGGCCAGCGCCGGCTGCTGACGCTGCTCTTCGTGGACCTGAGCGGCTCCACTGCCATGGCCGAATGGATGGAGGCGGAGCACTACGCGGCCATGCTGGCAGGCTTGCGCGAACTCTACGAACGCATCGTGCCCCACCATGGCGGCGCGATTGCACGCATCCAGGGCGACGGCATGCTCGCCGTGTTCGGCTACCCCGAGACGCGCGAAGACGACGGCCGCCGCGCCACCGAAGCGGCGCTGGAGCTGCACGCCGCGGTGCGTGGCCTGCTGCCGCCGGGCCCCCGACCGGCCGGCTTCACCGGGCTGACCCTGCACAGCGGCATCCATGCCGGCATCGTGCTGGTCAATGAGGGCGACCAGATGCGCGGTCGCTTCGAGCTGCTGGGCAATGCGCCCAACATCGCGGCCCGCCTGTCCGAGGCCGCCAAGGCCGACGAGATCATCGCCAGCGAAGAAAGCCTCGGCCTGCAGAGCCAGTTCTTCGAGACCGGACCGCGCTTCTCGCTGCAGCTGCGCGGCCGCGCCACGCCGCTGGCGGCCTACCGGGTGCAGGGTCGCGCGGCGGTGGGCCGGCGCTTCGAGGCCAGCGTGCGCCGGGGGCTGGCGCCCTTCGTGGGCCGCTGCGGCGAGCTGGCCGCGCTGGACCGCGCCCTCGGCCGCCTGCTGGCCGGCCACACGGTGTGGCTGGGCATCCGGGCCGGCGCCGGCGTGGGCAAGACCCGGCTCACCGAGGAATTCCTGCGCCACGCGGCCGACCAGGCCGACCAACCCGTGCAGATCCACCGCGACTACTGCGAGAGCTACCTGAGCGCCGAGCCGCTGCAGCCCTTCCTGCAGATGCTGCGCGCGCTGGACGGCCTGCATGACGCACCGCCCGAGCTCTTCGCCGCGCAGCAGAGCGCCCCTGCCCAGCGCGCCGACGCGTTGCTCGCACTGCTGCTGGCCCTGGCGCGGCGCACGCCCCAGCTGGTGTGCATCGACGACCTGCAATGGGCCGACGATGCCTCGCTGCGCCTGCTGCACCGCCTGCGCAGCAGCGCCCAGGCCCAGGGCCTGCCGCTCTTGCTGCTGACCGCCAGCCGGCCGCAGCCCAGCCTGCCGGGCGGCCACGACGGCGACGCCGAGCTCATCGAGCTGCCGCCGCTGACCGAGACCGAGGCCGCCCGCGCCGTGCAGCAGCTGCTGCCGCAGCACGACCCCTTCATCGCGTCCGAGGTGCAGCGCCACGCCGGCGGCAACCCGCTCTTCATCGAGGAGCTGTGCCACGCCGCGGCCGATGCCGGCGGCGGCCTCGGCGAGGGCCAGAGCAGCTCGGCCTGGCTGGCCGCCCTGGTGGAGTCGCGCGTGGGCCGCCTGCCGCCGGAGCAGGCCCAGCTGGTGCGGGTGGCGGCCGTGATCGGCAATGTCATCCCGGTCTGGCTGCTGGAGGCGCTGACCGGCTGCGGCGAGCGCCATCCGGCGGTGCTGGCCCTGGCCACGCAAGACTTCATCTTCCCCGACCAGCGCCCGGGCCATCTGCGCTTCAAGCACGGCATCACGCGCGATGTGGTCTACGAAGCCACCGGCCTGCATGAGCGTCAGGCCCTGCACCGGCGCATCAGCTTCGAGCTGGCCTCCCACGGCGGGCCCGACGGTCAGCTGCACGAGCAGCTGGCCTACCACGACGCCGCCGCCAACGACTGGCCCGCCGCGGCCCACCATGCGGAGTCTGCCGGCGACCAGGCCCTGGCCGCCTCGGCCCTGGACCGCGCCAAGAAGCAATACCGCGCCGCACTCGCCGCGCTGGAGTTCCTGCCCGACGGCGTCGATCGCCGCCGCCGCTGGGTCAACATCGCCCAGCGCCTGGGCATGGCCTGCGTGTTCGACGCCTCGCAGGACGATCTGCGCGTGCTCAAGCACGCCGCCAGCCTGGCCCAGGCCGATGGCGACCCCGGGCTGATCGCCCGCACGGAGTACTGGCTGGCCTATGTCGGCTTCGCGCTCGGCGAGACCAAGGACAGCCTGGGCCACGCCCAGGCCGCGGTGCAGACCGCCCAGCTCTGCAATGACCGCGCGCTGCTGGCCCAGCTGCCCGGCACCGTCGGCCAGCTCAAGGCGGCCGCAGCGGCCTACCACGAGGCGCTGCCCCTGCTGGACCTGGCCATCCACCTGCAACGCGACCGCGCCAGCAAGAGCTCGGCCAACCGCATCGGGCTGGCCTACTCGCTGTGCTGCCGCGCGTATGTGCTGGCCGACCAGGGCCACTTCAGCGACGCGCACGAGATCTTTGCCGAGGCGCTGGCGCCCTTCGATGGCCGCGGCCACGCGGTGGAAGCCAGCATCCAGGGCTGGCGTGCGGCCGTGCTGCTGTGGCAGGGCCGCTGGGCCGAAGCCCGTGAAGCCGCGGCCGTGGCCCACCGCGTGGGCGCGCAGGTGCGCAGCATGTTCACCTGCGCCATGGGCCAGGCGGCCGGGGCCTACGGCGCCTGGATGCAGACCGGCGACCCCGCCGCCCGGCAGCACATCGTCGACGCCATCGCCTGGCTGGCGCCACGCGGCGGCGGCCTGTACAGCAGCTTCAACCATGGCTGGCTGGCCGACATCCTGGCCACGCAGGGCGATGCCGGCGCGGCCCGCCATCAGGTGGCGCTGGCGCTCAGGCGCGGCCGCCAGCACGACTGGATCGGCGGCGCGATGGCCTACCGCGCCGCCGCGCGGCTGGCGGCCCGCGTGGGCGACACCGACCGCGCCAAGCGCTACCTCAGCCTGGCCCGGGGCGCGGGCGAGCAACGCAATTCCGCTCACGAGGCCGCCGTCACCGCCCTGCTCGAAGCCGAGCTGCGGCTCGATGACCGCTGGCAGGCCTCGCTGGACCTGGCCCGCGCCGAGTTTGCCCGGCTGGGCATGACCGGCTTCCTGGAACGCACCCGCGCCCTCTGACACCCCCGACCATGCGCCTCCTGCCTCCCCTGCTGCTCCTGGGCGCCGCCAGTCTGGCGGCCGCCGCTCCCCAGCCCTACACGGGTGCCGACTACTCCGGCCGCTACAGCTGCCAGGGGCTGGACGACCATGAAGGCCCCTACACCGGCACCGTCACGCTGGCCCTCGTGCGCGAGCAAAGCAGCGGCCGGCACGGCGCCTACCGCTTCGAGCTGGAGGTGCCCGGCTACGGCCGCTACCCCGGTCAGGCGGCCAGCGACGGCGCGCAGATGGCCATTCATTTCGCGCTGACCGACCCCGCCACCCAGGACTACGGCACCGGCATCGCCCGCTTCAGCAAGACGCGCGACGGCCGCTGGCAGTTCAGCAAGTGGTACTACCAGCCACAGTTCAAGGGCGGCAACTTCGGCAGCGAGACCTGCACCCAGGTCAAGTAGCGCGGGCAGCCGGCGCCGGGCCGGTCCTCAATTCAAGCCCTGAATCCGTGGCTACAGCGCACCAGGTGGCCGCGCGACCCGCCGCCGCCCACAATCGGCGGCATGCCCACGGCCACCGCTCTCCCCACCGCCGCCACCGCGTCTGACTCGCACGGCTGGCTGCCCCCGCGCGACGTGCTGCGCATCTATGCGCTGGCCTGGGCGCCGGTGCTGCTGATCTACCTCATCGCGGTGGAGACCGATGGCGTCTGGTCGCGCGGCTTCAACCTCGCCAGCGCCATTCACGGCACCGTGCGCAACATGGGCCCGCAGTTCCTGCTGCTGTTGCTGCTGTGGCCGGCGACCGGCTGGATGGAGGCGCGCCGGCTCACCGCCGTGAAGCAGGTGGCCGCGCATGCGGTGCTGTCGGTGGGCTTCGTGCTGGTCTGGTACGGGCTGCTGTGGGTGTGGATTGCGCTGGAGAACGGCATCGCCTCGGCCGAGCGGGCGCGGGCCAACTGGTTCATCTGGCAGCTGGAGTTCGGCATGCTGGCCTATGCCGCGGCGGCCGGCGGCTTCAGCGCCTACCGGGCCGTGCAGCGGGCCCGCACCGAGGCGGCGGCGGCCGCGCAGGCGCAGATGCTGCTGGCCCGCAGCGAGCTGGCGGCGCTGCGCAACAAGCTCAACCCGCATTTCCTGTTCAACACGCTGCACAGCATCCTGGCCCTGGTGCGCAAGGACGCCCGCCGCGCCGAAGACGCCCTCTTCACCTTCAGCGAGATGCTGCGCTACCTGCTCGACACCGAGCGCAGCGGCGACGACCAGGTCCTGCTGCGCGACGAGCTCACCTTCACCGAGCAATACCTGGCGCTGGAGGCCATCCGCCTGGGCGAGCGGCTGCAGGTGGACTGGCAGGTGGACGAGGCCGCGCTCGGCCGCAGCGTGCCGGCCCTGAGCCTGCAGCCGCTGGTGGAGAACAGCATCAAGCACGCCTTCAACCCCCGCAGCGAGCCCGGCCGCCTGCGCATCTGCATCGACCTGGCGGGCGACCAGCTGCGCCTGGCGGTGTCCGACGACGGCCCCGGCACCCAGCTGCCCGCCGACGGCGCCCTGCCGCCCGGCACCGGTCTGGGCCTGCGCACCGTGGCGCGTCGCCTGGCGCTGCGCTGGGGCGACGCCGCGCGCTTTGACGTGCGCTCCCAACCCGGCCAAGGCTTCACCGTCGAAATGAGGATGCCCACATGACCATCCGCGTCGTCATCTGCGAAGACGAACCACTCGCCCGCGAGACCCTGCGCGACTTCATCGCGGCCACGCCGGAGCTGGTGCTGGTGGGCGAAGCGGCCAATGGCCGCGAGGCGCTGCGGCTGATCCAGGCCCTGTCACCCGAGCTGGTGTTCATGGACATCCAGATGCCCGAGCTCACCGGCCTGGAGGTGGTGCGCCAGCTCGCCGAGGTGCCGCCGCTGATCTTCACCACCGCCTACGACCAGCATGCCGTGACCGCCTTCGAGCTGCATGCGCTGGACTATCTGCTCAAGCCCTTCACCCAGGCGCGCTTCCAGGCCGCCGTGCAGCGCGCGCTGCAGGCCCCGGCGCCGGCCACCGAGCGCAGCGAGGCGGCGGTGAGCGCGCTGCAGAGCCAGCCCGGCGAGGCGCTCGCCCGCATCCTGGTGCGCGACCGCGGCCGCATCTTCCCGCTGGCGCTGGGCGAGATCGAACACCTGCGCGCCGACCTCAAATACACCCAGATCACCGCCCGCGGTGCCAACTTCCTGGTGCGCATGCCGCTGACCGACCTGGAAGCCCGCCTGGACCCGACCCGCTTCCTGCGCGTGCACCGCAACGCCATCGTCAACCTGGACTTCGTCGAGTCCATGAAGGCCGACGAACAGAGCCAACTGCAGATCCTGATGCGCGACGGCACCGAACTGCTGGCCAACCGGGAGGCGAGCAAGCGCTTGAGGGATTTGTCGATTTAGGGCAGGGGCACCGCGGCTTCAGGTCGGCGGCACTGCGCAAGGTGCAGCGCGGGTGACCCGTGACTGCGCAAGCCGGAGAGCGTGCTTCAGCGCGCGCCTGCCAGAAGGGCAGCTATCGACCCATTGCAGCACTTCGGCGCGCCGATCCGGAGGTCTGCGGTGCAGCGGTTGCTGACGTTCATGCCCCGGCGCCAGTACGGAAGTTACGGGGCCAAAGCCGAAGTTCACCGAACCCCAGAATCAGGCAGGTCGAAGTCCTTGGCTTGCTCCCTGTTGAAGCCTAGTGCAACGCCGCATGCTGGCGACTTCGGTATCCCCACATGAAACAGCCAAAGGCAAGCGCATAAACGACTACGCACAGCACTTGGATGATGCCGCCGAGCACGCGTTCTTCGCCGAGTCGTTGTTCAAGCGACTGAACCTGCTGACCGTCTACCCAGAGACCAAAGGTCTTGACGGCATCGCCGTGCATTGGCCGCCAATGTCCATTGCTTTGAATGTAGAACTTCAAATGGCGGGGTCTGGTCTGCCACGAATTCGCTACTTCCGCATGGGACATGGCTTGCGTCCAGTAGCGGCCGGGACGGCCATCAATCGAGAACAAGACCGTTCTGCTGGACTTGCCGGAGGTGTCAAGCTTGAAAGTCCCAAGCTGCCCCTCGATAAGCTCGAATCGCGGCGGTGGTGCTGTGGCGTCGACGTAAATCTTCCACGTGAGCATCGCTGCCACTAAGAGAAGTAGCGATGCGACGCTCCAGAGAACCGCGCGAACAGCGTGCGGTGGCAATTGACTCATATCTCGCTCGATGCAGTCAGTATCGCGGAATGCGCCAGAGACAGTGGACGGCTTCGCTTAAGTGGCAACCGTACATCCTTGAGTGGCAAGTCGGCTGTAAGCGCTTTGCCGCCATCCAGTCTGCACTGTCGGGTGACCCCAAATGGCCGAAAACCGCCACCGTATCACCACCTCGCGACCCACGGCAGCGGCGGCGACGCTGAGGCGGCTTCGCCATTGCACAGGACGGCAGGGCGGGTGAACATCGGTCTGTAAGGTTGCCGGCCCGGCCGCCGACCACGGTCCCGGTGGCTTTGCATCCAAACCCGCACGGCGTGCGTAAGCCAAGTTGCGTCATGGGGTCCGCGCTGCGGGATCTGCGTGATGCGCCGTCTCTCAACCCTTCCAAGGACATCCGCATGAACGCTTATACCTTCGGCCTGCTCCTGGCCGCCGCTGCACTCGGTACCCCCGCCTGGGCCCAGGTCGACCCCACCAAGCTCGTGGACGCCCAGGAGGCGGCCGGCGGCAAGTTCGAGGGCTACCGCCGCTCGGGGGCCAAGGGCGTGTGCGCCATGGCGGAGTTCGTCGGCAGCCCGCAGGGCCGGGCGCTGTCCAGCGCGTCGGCGTTCAATGGCAAGCCGGTGCCGGTGGTGGCCCGGTTCTCGATCGGTGGCGGCAACCCCAAGGCGCCGGACAACGCGCGCAGCCAGCGCAACCTGGCGCTGCAGTTCAACCTGCCCAAGGGCGAGGTTTGGCAGATGGGCAACATCTCGGCGCCGGTGTTCGGCGCCGCCACGCCTGAACAGTTCCTGGGCCGGCTGGAGTCGCTGATGCCCGACCCCGAAACCAAGAAGCCCAACCCCGAAAAGGTCAAGGCGTTTGCCGACGCCAACCCCGAGGTGCTGCTGCAAGGCAAGTACCTTGCGAGCCAGCCGGTGCCGGCCAGCTACGGCGCGGTCAACTACTGGGGCGTCCATGCCTTTGCCTTTGTCGATGCCAAAGGCAAGAAGCAGTTCGGCAAGTGGATCTTCGAGCCGGTGGGCGGCACGCAGAGCCTGACGGACGACGAGGCCAAGGCCAAGGGGCCCGACTTCCTGATCGACGAGCTGCGCCAGCGCGTGGCGGCCGGCACCGTGGCCTTCGACTTCAACCTGCAGCTGGCCGAATCCGGTGACAAGCTCGACAGCGCGGTGACGCCCCTGCCGGAGGATCGCAAGAAGGTCACGCTGGGCCGGCTGACGATCAAGTCCGTCTCGCCCGACGCGACCGGCGCCTGCCTGGCCATCACCTACAACCCGATGGTGCTGCCCAAGGGAGTCGAGGCCGGCCCGGACCCGATGCTCGCCGCCCGCGCCGCGCCCTACGGCGTCTCGCTGGGCCGGCGGCTGACGGAAGGCGCCAAGCAGTGAGGCGGGCGGCGCGCGGGCCGCGCCGTCACACCCCCAACGCCACCACCGTCGGCGACCCCGTGAAGCGCATCACACCCGCATCCAGCACCGCCGCGACGACGCCGAGCATCACGCCCATGCCCATGCCGTAGCCCGGGCAGGCGTGGGGTGGGGCGCCTTGCGGGTCGGCGCGGTCGCCGCCGAAGGCGACGTGGTGGCGCAGCGGGTCTTGCTGGGTGGCGGAGCCCAGGCCCACGATGACGGTGTCTGACGGGGTCACGTCCACCTCGCCCAGGCGGTGGTTGCTGAGCACGCGGCGCCAGATCTGGAAGGGCGTGGGGCGCAGGTTGAGGGTGGCCACCAGCGCCGGGCGCAGGCGGGCCACGGCTTCGGTGTAGCGCTGGGCGTCGGTGGCCGACGGGGGCACCTCGTGCCAGACGGGCTGCAACTCCCAGAGCTTGCGCGTCTGCACCCAGCCGGCGAGCACGGTCAGCAGGTTGCCGTGCGTGGTGGGCGGGAAGCCGAGCATCACGCCGGCAAGCGTGCGGGCCGCGAGGTCGGCCGGCGCGCCGGGCACGCGCTCGGCGGCTTCGACGATCTGCCGGGTCAGCACGGGCCAGTCGCCGCGCGGCGTGGCCTGCAGCCAGTCGGTCGTGGCCTGCAGGAAGCTCTGGCCGGCCATGCGGCCCTGGGCGCTGACGACGCCGCTCGGATGCGGGCCGAACACATGCCGCGACACCTGGAACAGCGCGCGCGGGCAGCGCGGCGGCTCGGGCTGGGTCGGTGGATGCAGCTCGGTGCCCCACACCCGGCGGCCGTCGGGCAGGCCGAACCACTGGCGGCACAGGGCTGCGAGCACGTTCTCGCTGAGGCGCTCCAGGTCCAGCGGCGTGTCGGCCGGGATGCCGTCGGGCTTCTGGCCGTCAGGGAAGGCGGCCAGCAGGCCGAGGGCCTCGGCCTTGAGCTGCTTCATGCCGCCGCTGGCGATGGCGTAGGCCCGCGTGAAGGCCTCGGCTTCGCTGACGGCCTCCAGCGCGCGGTTGACCTCGGGGGCTTGCTCCTTGTGGCCGTTGTCGTCGTCCATGCCGAGGAAGCCCTCGCCGATGGAGTCGCGCATGCGGTCGCCGTAGCCTTTGTTGGAGTAGCGCAGTTCGCGGTTGCGCAGCACGTCGCAGACGCGCTCCGGCGCGCCCACCAGCACGCCATAGGCCGTGCGCGCCACGCCGCCGGGCTGGGCGCGCACCCAGGCCCAGGCGGCATCGCGGGTGTTGGTGTCTTCCAGCCAGCGCTGGCAGGCGGTGAAGTCTTGCAGG
>JAIPCJ010000157.1 GCA_021738245.1 Methylotenera sp.
GGAGTTTGGCGCTGGCCCCGGGCTTCGAGCATCGCAGGGCACCCCGAAGCGCAGCGCAGGGGCGGCTTTGCAGGGGTCGCTTTTTGCCTACTTTTTGTCGACACAAAAAGTAGGTCGCCCGCCGGGGCGAACTCCCGGCATGGGCCTTGCCAGCCACCAAGCGGCTCGCACGCACACCGAACGCCACTCACCCCGCTTCCTCCATCAACAACCGCAACGCCCCCAGCGTATCCGCCTCATGCAACGGCTTGTCCCCCCGCATCCGCAGCATCCGCGGGAACCGCACCGCGATGCCGCTCTTGTGGCGCGTGCTTGCCTGAATGCCCTCGAAGCCCAGCTCGAACACCAGCGTCGGCCGCACCCGCCGCACCGGCCCGAACTTCTCGACCGTGGTCTGGCGCACCACGCGGTCCACCTGCTTGATTTCCTCGTCGGTCAGCCCCGAATACGCCTTGGCGAATGGCACCAGGAGCAGGTCACTGACCGCGCCGTCGAGCGCCGCCTGGGCCTCGGCGGCGTCGCGTGGCGGGCGGCTCCAGACGGCGAAGCTGTAGTCGGTGTAGAGGTTGGCGCGGCGGCCGTGGCCGGCCTGGGCGTAGATCAGCACGGCATCCACGCTCAGCGGTGCGATCTTCCATTTCCACCAGGCATTGCCGGTACGGCCGATGCCATAGGCCGACGTGCGGTGCTTGAGCATCAGGCCCTCCACCCGTCGCTCGCGCGAGCCGTCGCGGGCGGCGGCCAGGCCGGGCCAGTCCGGCGCATCCACCAGGGGCGACACCGCCACGCCGAGCATCAGCAGGCGCTCGCGGCGTTGGTGCAGCGGCTCGGCGCGGCGGTCGGTGCCTTCGCTTTCCAGCAGGTCGTAGGCCAGCAGGCGCACCGGCGCTTCGGCCAGGATGGCCTTGGACAGCTTCGTGCGGCCGATGCGCTTTTGCAGCAGCGCGAACGGCGCCGGCTCGGCCTCGCCGTGCCGCCAGGCCAGCAGCTCGCCGTCCACGACGGTGCCATCGGGCCAGGTCGCAGCCTCCAGCGCCACCTCGGGGAATCGCTCCGTCACGAGCTCCTCACCGCGCGACCAGATCCACACCTGACCGTCCCGCTTGACCACCTGGGCGCGAATGCCGTCGTACTTCCATTCGGCCAGCCAGTCCCCACGCGCGCCCAGGCTGTCTGCCGGTGCGCCGGGCAGCGGATGCGCCAGGAAGAAGGGGTAGGGCTGGCCGCCCCGGGCGCCGCCGGGTTGTTCGGTCAGCAGGGCCTTGAAGCGCTCGGCGGTGGGCGGCGTGTCGATGTCGGTGTAGCCCATCATGCGCTGGGCGATGCCGGCCGCCTCCACGCCGGACCACTCCGCCAGCGCTCGCTGCACGAGCAGCTTGCTGACCCCGACGCGAAACCCGCCGCCCACCAGCTTCACGAACATGAAGCGCTCATCCGCCGTCAGCCCGCCCCAGGCCGTCAGCACCGCCTCACGGCGCGCGGCGGGGTCCAGCCCGCGCAGCGGCAGGATGCGGTTGAGCATCCAGCTCGACAGCGGCTCGTCGATGCGGGTCGCCGGATCGGGCAGCACATAGGCGATGGCCTCAGCCAGGTCGCCGGTGGCGGCATAGCCGGCTTCGAACAGCCAGTCCGGCAGGCCGGCCGCCTCGCAGGCCAGGGCGCGCAGTTCGGCCGTGGGGACCGCCCGCCGCGGCGTGCCGCCAGCCAGCAGATAGACCGCCCAGGCCGCGTCGCTTGCCGGGGCGTCGGCCAGGTAGCGCTTGAGTGCGGCCACCTTGGCCAGCGTCGACGTGCTGGCGTCCAGTGCCAGGTACAGGGCCACGAACTGCTTCATGCGCCGCCCTCGCTGGCGGGCGGTGGCTCGGCCGTGCTGCCTTCAGCGCTCTCCACGGCCTCGTCGCCGTATTCGGTCGCAAAGGCCTCGGCGCGCAGGCCGAGTTCGGTCAGGTAGCGGATGAGGGCGCCTTCGTCGCCATGGGTCACGATGACCCGCTGAGCCCCGGTGGCGCGGATGGCGCCCAGCAGCCCTGGCCAGTCGGCGTGGTCACTGAACACGAAGCCGCGGTCCACCCCCCTGCGGCGGCGTGCGCCGCGCAGCCGCATCCAGCCGCTGGCAAATGCATCGCTGTGCGGGCCCAGCGCCTTGGCCCAGCGACTGCCCTGCACGGCCGGCGGTGCGATGACGAGGGCCCCGCGCGGCGCCTTCGCACGGGTTTCGGCGGACAGGGCGGCCACCTCGGGCAGGGCCACGCCAGCCGCGCGGTAGGCCTCGTTGAGCCGGGCCACGGCACCGTGCACCAGCACCGGCCCCGGCCCATCGGCCGTGGCCAGGCCGGCCACCAGGCGCTGGGCCTTGCCCAGGCTGTAGCCCATCAGCAGGGCGTGCCGGCCTTCGGCGGCGCAGGCCGCCCACCAGGTGCGCATCTCGGCCAGCACCTCGGTTTGCGGCGCCCAGCGGTAGATGGGCAGGCCGAAGGTGCTCTCGGTGATGAACACCTCGCAGCGCACCGGCTCGAAGGGCGCACAGGTGGTGTTGATGTCCCCCGCGCCGCTGACGAAGTAATCGCCCGACACCACCCACACCTCGCCCCGGTGCTCGACCCGCACCTGCGCCGACCCGAGCACATGCCCGGCCGGATGCAGGCTCACCGTGACCTCGCCCAGCGCGAGGCGCTCGCCGTAGGCCAGCCCCTGGAAGGCGATGTCTGCACCCAGCCGGGCGCGCATCAGGCCCTCGGCGTCCTGGTGGGCGAGGTAGTGGCCGTGGCCCCAGCGCGCATGGTCGGCATGCGCGTGGGTGATGACCGCCCGCTCGACGGGCCGCCAGGGGTCGATATAGAAGCCGCCCGGCGGGCAGTACAGGCCCTCCGGGCGGCGTTGGATCAGGTCATCGCGGACTGGGCGGGTGGCGGTCATCGGCGGTCAATGCTGGCAACGAGTGTGCCCAAGCGGACCGCCGGCTGCCGCCGCGGGGTCTTGGCCCCGCGGTGGGCGTCAGCCCCGGCCGGGCGAGGAGCGCTTTTCGCCGCTGCAGCCTTCGATCTCCAGCTTCGTGGCCGTCAGCGTCGTGCCGCTCAGCGTGCCGCGCAGCTTGACCTGTGCGCCCACCACCAGGCAGCTGGCCGAGCCTGACTCGAACTCGGCCTTGCTGGCGTCCACCGTGTAGGTGCCTGCCGGCACATTGGTGCTGGCGGCGGTGACCGTGACCGTGAACGACGTGGTGCTGGTGATGCTGGCGACCTTGCCGATGACACCCGGGTTGTACTTCTCGCCCTTGCCCGGGTTGGAGGAGGCGCCGTCGAGGTCGAAGACCGTAGCGGTGACCTGGGTCGTGCCGCTGCCCGCGGCCTTGCCGGCGAAGCGCACCGCGGCCCCGACCGTCACGTCGCTGGCCTGGCCATGCGCGAAGCGGGCCGTGCTGACATCCACCACCACGCTGTTGCTGCTGGGCAGGAAATTGGCATCCGCCAGCGACACCGTGATCAGCGAGCCGCTGATGGCGGTCACCGTGCCCGCGCCGCGCAGACGCGGCAGGTTGGCGGTGCCTTCGCCCGTGCTGCCGGCGGGCAGCACATGCACCACGCTGGCAGTGACGGTGGCCGGGTCGGCCGTGGTGGCGCCCGGCGTCACCTTGCCCTTGACCTCCACGTTGGCGCCCACGGCCAAGTCAGCCAGGGTGAGCTTGGCCTGGGTCTGCTCATTGACGATCGTGGCATCGGCCGCCAGCGTGACCACCACGCTGCCCAGCCGCTTGTCGGTCACGGTGAAGCTGCCGGCCGTGGTGTTCACCGCCGTCACGCTGCCGTGCACCTCGGCCTGCTGGCGGATGAACTTGCCGAAAGCCTCGCCGGCATCACGCCGTTCGACCACGGCGGTGACGATGCCGGTGGTGGCGTCGTAGGTGAACTTGGCGAGGTTGAAGTCCAGCACCAGCTGCCCGGTGTTGGCCGGGTTGAGGTCCAGGTCGCGCAGGGTCAGCACCTGATCGGCGCCGGTGCTGTTGAAGCGGGCGGAAATCGTCTTGCTGCCGTCCAGCGACACCAGCTGCACCGCATTGCCCAGCGTGACCTTGATCTGCGCATACACGCCGGCCGGCAGGGTCACGGTCGACATGAACTGGCCCACGTCGGCCAGTGAGGACAGGTTGACCGTCACCGGGCTGGCCGAGGCATCGAACAGCGTGACCTCGGTGCCGGCGCCGTCCACCGCGGTGATCGTCTTGACCGTCACCCAGACCTTGGAATATTCCGTGGCCAGGTTGTCGGTGATGTAGGTCTGCAGCTTGTAGTTCAGGGGCGAGGCCGTCGGGGCCTCGGTGGTGCTGCCGCCCCCGCCGCCGCAGGCGACGAGCAGGGCCGTGGCCGCGCTGGCCGCGGCGGCCAGGCGCAGGAAGGAAGTGCTGATGGTCATCGTGAGTCTCCGCAGGTGAGCCGGGCGGCGACTGGCCCGGTTGCTGCGGACAACGACGTGCTGCGAAGGTTTCGTCCGGAGGGTGGCCTTGATGTGTGTCGAAACGTCACGGCAGCCCGACGATGCCGTAACCGAAAACACGGTCACGCCCCGGCTCGCCGGCATCCTGCGACTGTCGCGCCAACTCAGCCACGGCGGCCCGCGCCGCAGCGGGATCGGGCTGCGGCAGGCGCACGGCCAGCGCCGCGGCCACCACGGGTGCCGCCAGGGATGTGCCGCGCCAGGTGCGCAGCGAGCCGTCGGGGCCGGGCAGCTCCACGACGCCGAGGGCGGCAAAAGCCACGTGCTCGCCACGCCCGGCCTCCACCAGCACGCGGCCCTGGCGGTCCACCGCAGTCACGGCGATGACGCCCGGATAGGCCGCCGGGTACAGCGGCGGTGCGGCCGGCCCGTCATTGCCCACCGCCGCCACCAGCAGATGACCACGCGCCAGGAAGGCCGCGACCACGGCGGCCATCACCCGGTTGTACGGCGCGACTGCGCTCACGTTCACGACGGGCACGCGCTCGGCATCCAGCGCCTGCAGCGCCGTGGCGATCGCATCCACGGCGCCCTGACCGCAGCCCAGGTCGGCCGCATGGAGCACGGGCCGCCGCCCGGCCTGCTGCAGGCTGCGTGCCAGCACGGTGGCCACCGCCTGGCCATGGCCCTGCGGCGCGGCCTTGGGCAGGCAGCGCGGCCCCACCGTGCGCACCTGACCCAGCACACTGGGCTCGTCGCCGGGCGGCAGGGCTTCATCGATGAGGCCGACCTGCACAGGCTCCGGCAGTGGCGAAGGCGCCGGTGGCGCGGTGGCCGCGGAGGCGCGCCGCGCCGGCTCGGCCTGGCCACTGCCCAGCAGCACGTGGTTGAAGTCGATCTCGGCCTCGGGCATGAGCCGGCGGCCCAGCTCGACGGCACGCGCCAGCGTCAGGTCGGCAGGCGTGCGCAGCACCACGAGGCGCCGGCCCAGCACCGTGTTCTCGCGCACCGCGATGAAGCCGCGCCGCGCAAGCGTGGCCGGCAGCTCGGCGTCGGCCGGCAGCAGCATCGTGATCTCGGCCCGCAGCACCGGAGCGCCGATGGGGTCGCGTTCATAAACCAGCGGGTTGCTGCGCACCAGGCGGTCCATGGCCTGCCAGCGGGCCTCAGGGATCTCGCTGCCCGCCGGGCGCGGCGTGCTGCCGCTGCGGTCGTCGCTGTCCCGCCGTGCGCTGCCGTCGCGGGTGTTGCTGTCATCTCGGCCACTGCGGCTGCTGTCCTTGCCGCCGTCCTTCGTCGCGTCCTTCGTGGCGTCCCTGGCAGCGTCTTTGGCGGCGTCTTTGGCGGCGTCTTCCAGGCGCGAGGCCTCCTTGCCGCTGCCCCGCTCGCTGCTGCTGGTTCTCCCGGTCGTTCCATTGATGCCGGACGACGACGGCAGGCTGAGGGCGCGAGAACTGCCGGAGCTGCCGCTGCCGCCACCGCTGCTGCCCCCGCCGCTGCCGCGGCCCTCTGCCCAGGCGGCGCTCGCCAGCACCAGGAGAAGGGGCAGCAGCAGGCGCAGGCACAGGTTCATCGGGACCATGCCGCATCATCCCTGGACACCCGGTGCGGCGGGTCGGCGCCGTGGCCGGCGCACAACCACCAAGCACCGGCGGTTAGCGCCAGGGTCAGCAGCAGGCGAAGCCGCTGGCGGCGGGGCCCGCGCTTCATGGCGCCCAGGCCGCGTCGCGAGCGGCGCGCTCCTGCGTGGCGTCCAGCGCGAGGCCGGCAATGCGCTGGTCGATGGCCTCCAGCACGGCCGCGGGCAGGTCGGCGCTGGCCAGCCGCAGGCGGTCGGCAGGCAGTGACGCGGCCGGGGCGGCCGGCGCGGTCAGCACCACCATCTGCCACTGACCCCCGGCGCGGCAGGCCAGCCCCCGACCCGCAGGCGCCGCGAAGCTGCGGCAGAACGCACCGCTGCGGTCGCGAAAGCTCACCAGCAGCCGTGTGCCGTCGGGGCGCACATCGCCGGACAACCCCTGCTCCAGCGCCTGGGCCAGCGCACCGCGGGCCACGAGGTGGCCGTCGGCCTGCGCCTGCACGGTGCTGTCCGACGCATCCGAGGGCCACTGCGACAGCAGCACCGCCGCCATCGCCACGGTGGCCGCCAGGCCGCCCCAGGCGGCCCACTGCCAGACCGGCCGTGGTCGCGTTGCACGCCGGCCAGCCAGCGGCACCACGCGGGCGCCTTCGGCCGGCGCCGCCAGATGCTCGCCGCGGGCCACGGTGGCCAGCGTGTCGGGCACGGGCTCGGAGAGTTCCGTGGCAAAGGCCTGGCGCAGTTGCGCATTGAGGGCGCGCAGCCGGGCCGCGCGGGCCGCCAGGGCAGCGTCCTGCGCGACGGCCTCGGCCACGCGGGCAGCCTCGGCCGGTGGCAGTTCGCCATCGACCCAGGCCATCAGGGTTTCGTCGGTCACGCCGAGCATGGCGGGTTCTCCTCGGGCGCCAGCAGCGCCTGCAGTTGGTCGCGCGCCCGGGCCAGGCGGCTGGTCAGGGTGCCGATGGGCACGCCCAGCACCTGGGCGGCTTCTTTGTAGGACAGCCCTTCGATCAGCACGAGGGCCACAGCCGCCCGCTGGTCCTCGTTCAGCCGGGCCACCGCCTGGCGCACGGCCAGCGCGTCCAGGGGCGAACGCTCCGGCGCGGCGGCCGCCTGCACGTCGGCGCCATCCACCAGCACCTGGGCCTGGCGCTGGCGGGCGCGGATTTCATCGATCCAGGCGTTTTGCATGATGCGAAAGACCCAGCTGTCCAGCCGGGTGTCCGGCGTCCAGCGGGCCTGGTGCTGCCAGGCCCGTTCAAGGGCGAGCTGCACCAGGTCATCCGCATCCTGCGAATGACCCGTCAACAGCCGTCCGAAGCGGCGCAGGCGCGGCACCAGGGCCGCCAGCTCGGACCCGAAAGAGGCGGGGGAAGCTGGGTGGGAGTTCATGACATGCCCCGACAACGCTCGGCGTGCCGGTTTTCTTCCCGCGGGGGTGGGGCCGTCAGTGTGCCGCCTGCTTTGGGGCGGGGGTGCGGAACTCAAACCCGCCTCGTGTGACTCATTCCGCGTGCGACCGCCAGGTCGACGGCCGCCCGTGCCCCGCCCTTGACCTGACCCTTGCCTGCCTTGCTTCCCGCCCGCCGCCATTGCCGCCCGCTGTCCTGCCTGCCGCTGCTGGCGGGCCTGCTGCTGCCGGCCGCGGTGGGCGCGGTGACCCCGACGGTGGTGCCGACCCCCGCCGAACTCGCCCGGCCGCCCGAGGCCGCCCGCGCGGGTGAACTGCCGCCCGAGCGCCCGCAGCCGGCGCGCGAGCTGGGCAAGCCCGAGGACGACCTGCGCCTGGACGTGGCCGCCTACACCGTGGCGGCCGATGCGCCCGCCGCCTTGCCCGCCGCGCTGCCGCGGCTCACTGCCGCCTTCACCGGCCCGGGTCGTGGCTTCGAGGACCTGGTGAATGCCGCCAACGAGGTCACCCGCTTCCTGCAGCGCGACCTGGGCTACTACCTCGGCTATGCCTACATCCCCGAGCAGGTGTTCGATGGCCGCAGCGTGCGCATCGCCGTGCTGGAGGGGCGCCTGGACCGGGTCGAGCTGAACTGGACCGAGGGCCTGCCCATTGACCGTGACGTGGTGGAGGCCTACCTCGCCCGGCTGCGCCCCGGCGAGGTGCTGACGGTGGAGGCGGTGGAGCGCACCGTCTTTCTGATCAACGACCTCCGCGGCATCACCACGCGCGCCGAGGTCAAGGCTGGCGCCACGCCCGGCACGGCGACCCTGGTCTTCACGCCGCGTGCCGAGAGCCGCACCAGCGGCAGCCTCGATGCCGACCTCAACGGCTCGCGCTACATCGGCGGCCAGCGCCTGGGCGGCCAGGTGGTCGTGGCCAGCCCGCTCGGCCGGGGGGACGGGTTGTCGGCCTCGCTGCTCAGCGCTACCACCGCCGGCCTGCAGTTCGCGCTGGTGGGCTACACCCGGCCGCTGGGGGCCGACGGCTTCAAGGCCGGCCTGTCGCTGTCCGTGGTGCGCTACCAGCTCGACAAGCAGGACTTCCCGCTGGGCCTGGACGGCGACAGCCGCACGCTCAACGTGTTTGCGCTCTACCCGTGGGTGCGCTCGCGCAACCTCAACCTCTTCGTGCTCGGGGCGGTCGATGCGAAGCGCTATCTCGACCGGGTGGCGGCGCTGTCGACCACCAAGCGCGTGGACGACCTGACGCTCGGACTGAGCGGCGACTTTCGCGACAGCCTGCTCACCGGCAGCGTCAACACCTTCGAGGTCAACCTGATGCAGGGGCGGCGGCGCTTCCCCGCGGGTGTGCCGGCCGGCAACGACGATGACGCGCGCTTCACCAAGCTGGCCTTCAGCGTGTCACGGCTGCAGAACCTCGTCAGCAACCGGCTGCTGGCCTACCTGACGCTGCGCGGCCAGTGGAGTGCGCACAACCTCGATTCCACCGAGCAGTTCCGCGCCGGGGGGCCCAACGGCGTGCGGGCCTTCGCGCCCGGTGAGGGCACGGGTGACAGTGGCCTGGTGGGCAGCCTGGAGCTGCGCTGGCTGCCGCCGGCCCGCCTGTTCGGCCGCTGGGCCAACGAGCTGGTGCTGGCCGCCTTCTACGACGCGGCCGCGCTGCAGTACCGGCACGACCCGACACGGGTGGATCGTGACCCCGGCTACGTCAACCACGCCCGCCTGGCGGGCGCCGGCGTGTCGCTGGTGTGGGCACGGCCCAACGCGCTGGCACTGCGGCTGAGCCTGGCCACGCCCACCGCCGGCCAGGCCCGGGGTGAGGACAGCGCGCGGCGACTGCGCCTGTATGCGCAAGGCAGCTGGAGTTTCTGACGTGATGAAGGTCCTCGCCCCGTCCTGCCCCGCGCCCCGCCGATCCGCACGCTGGGCCCGCGGCCTGCAGCCGCTCGGGCTGGTCGTGAGCCTGGCGCTGGCGTATGCACCCGCTCATTCGCTGCCGCAGGGCGGGCAGGTGGTGCAGGGCCAGGCCTTGCTCAGCCCGGGGCTGATCCAGCAGACCAGCGACAAGGCCATCGTCAACTGGCAGTCCTTCTCCATCGGCGCGGGCGAAACCCTGCGCGTGCAGCAGCCGGGCGTGAACTCGGTGCTGCTCAACCGGGTGGTGGGCCGCGACCCGTCGCTCATCCTCGGCCAGCTGCAGGCCAACGGCCGGGTCTTCCTCGTCAACCCGCGTGGCATCGTCTTCGGGCGGGGCTCGCAGGTGGATGCGGGCAGCCTGGTGGCCTCCACGCTGGATCTGTCGGATGGCGACTTCCTCGCGGGCGCCTATCGCTTCTCGGCCGGTGCGAGCGCGGGCGGCCTGCGGGCCGAAGGGCGCCTGAGTGCCGCGGACGGCACGGTGGCGCTGCTGGCGCCCGACCTGGCCGTCAGCGGCCAGATCACCGCGCGGCGCGTGGGCCTGGCCGCGGCCAGCCATGTGCAGGTGGATGTCGAGGGCGACGGTCTCGTGCTGTTCAACCTGCGCAACGACGACCGCGACGTGGCGCTGAAGTTCAGCGGCCAGGTGCTGGCCGAGGGCGGCAGCGTCGAGATGCGCGCCCAGGCCCGCGCGGGCGCGGTGGGCCAGGTGTTGAACATGGACGGTCTGGTGCAGGCCCGCAGCCTGCGCCAGCAAGGCGGGCGCATCCTCATCGACGGGGGAACGGCTGGCGACACCCTGGTGGGCGGTCAGCTCGACGCCAGCGGCCAGACCGGCGGGCAGGTCACGGTGCTCGGCCAGCGGGTGGGCCTGCTGGACGCCGCGCGGGTGAATGCCAGCGGTCGTGCCGGCGGCGGCCAGGTGCGCATCGGCGGCGGTGTGCAGGGCCAGGGCACGACGCACAACGCCGAGGACACCGTCGTGGCGGCGGGCGCAGAGATCCATGCCGATGCCACCGAGCAGGGCTCGGGCGGCCTCGTGGCCGTCTGGGCCGACCGGCGCACCGACATGCGCGGCCGCATCAGTGCGCGGGGCGGGGCGTGGGGCGGCGATGGCGGCTTTGTGGAGACCTCGGGCCGCGCGAGCCTGCGCCTCACCACCGGGCGGGTGGATGTGGCCGCGCCGCGCGGTCGGGCGGGCCAGTGGCTGCTCGACCCCTACGATCTCACCATCCAGGGCCCGGGCGGCGCCGCGCCGGCCCCGGCGCCCACGCCGCCGCCGCTCTCCGAGCCCACCGCGGCCAGCAGCGTGCTGGACGTGCGCGCGCTCAACGACGCGCTGGGCACGGGCGCCTCGGTCACGATCAGCACCGGCAGCGCCAGCAGCCCCGGGGCGCAGGCCGGCAACATCACGGTCGACGGCGACATCCGCGCCAACGGCGCCAGCTCCCTCAGCCTGCAGGCAGCAGGCGGCATCAGCTTCACGGCCCTGGGCCAGATCCGCTCCACCAGCGGCGCGCTCGCGGTCAACCTCACGGCCAAGACCGGTGTGGACACCGCCGCCGGCAGCATCGACACCCTTGGCGGCCCGCTCACGGTGACGGCCCCCGCGGGGGCCTCGCTGGGCACCGTGCATGCGGGGGCCGTCACGGTTGACACGTCTGGCGGCAGCGGCGGCATCACGCTGGGGTCGCTGGACGCCGGCCAGCTCACACTCACCGCCGGGGCGGGCCTGACGACCCTGGGGGCCGGCCGCGTGACGGGGCTGAGCGCCACGACGCCCGGCGGGGCCATCGGGCAGGGCCCTGGCGCGCTCGCGGTGAACGGCGCGGCCTCGCTGACGACCGGGGCCGGCAGCGTGACCCTGACCGATCTGAGCGTGGATGACCGCCTCGACCTCACGACCACCACCGGCCCGGTGAGCCTGGGCAAGATCACCGCGCTCGGGGGCCTGACCTTCCACAGCACCAGCGGCGCGCTGCTGCAGACCGATGCGCTGACGCTCGGCGGCGGAGCCGACATCAGCACCTCAGGGTCGGTCAGCCTGGACGCGGTCGGCAATGCGCTTGCCGGCCCGCTGGTCATCAGCGCCGGCAATACGCGCCTGCGCAGCGACGCCAGCACACCGCTCACGTTGGGCCTGACCACGGTCAATGGCACGCTCGACATCACCGCCCCCAACCCCGCGGGTTCGCTGGTGCAGACCGGCCGCATCGCCGCCAGCGGGGTGACCACCCTGAACGTGCAGGGCCCGGTGGCGCTGCCCGACCTCGCCAACGCCTGGGGCAGCGGGCTGGACATCAGCGCGCGGGCGCTGGACCTGGGTGCCGCGGGCAACCTGAGCTTGCTGGGCTTGTCGCTCGCCCCCGACCAGCCGCTGCGCCTGCGGGCCCAGGGCCAGCTCGACCTGGGGCCGACGGCCAGCCTCGACACCGGGGCCGCCTCGTTGACGCTGTCCAGCGGCGGTGACTTCACCGTGGCCAGCCGACTGGCCGGGCAGGATCTCTCGCTGAGCGCGGCCAACCGCCTGACGCTTGCCAACGACATCACCGCGGCGGGGCGCCTGTCGCTGGCCGCAGGGGCCAGCCTCCTGGCGGGCGTGAGGCAAACGGCCGGGCGGCTCACGGTGGGCGGCGAAACCACGGTGAGCACCGGCAGCGGGCTCATCCAGCTCGACGCAGGCA
>JAIPCJ010000158.1 GCA_021738245.1 Methylotenera sp.
CGGGTGGCGCGGCGGGCGAGCGTGACCCGGCGGCCATCGACCGTCAGCTCGCCGGCCAGCCCCGCCAGGCCGAGGCGATAGCGGCCGGTCTCGGGCGCGGTGAAGAAGCCGGTCCAGAGGGTGCGGGGCAGGTCGCCAGCCTGCCCGAAGGCTTGCGGCTGCGACGCCATCGGCGCCACATCATGCTCACCGAAGGGCCGCGCCTGGTAGCGGCGCTGCCCGGCCTGCCGAGGTGAGCCAGCGTCGAGATTGAAGTAGCGGGCGCGCAGGCCGGGCCGGCCGTCGGGCGTCGTGAAGGCACTCGCAGGCACCGGGTCACCATCCGTGATGGACGGGCCGAAAGGCACCAGCACCACTTGCGCCGGCGAGAACTGCGCACGCAAGGCCTCGGTGACGGTGAGCGTCGGCCCCGTCTGCCCCGACGAATAGTTGCCGCGCATCACGCGGCGGGCATCAGCCAGCGGCCCGACCACCGCGATGCGGCGGTCCGCGCGCAGTGGCAGCGTGCCGTCGTTCTTCAGCAGCACGAGGCTCTCCACCGCGGCTCGCAAGGCCAGCGCGCGCTGAGCCGGCGTATTGATGGCCTCGGCCGAGGGAAAGCGCCGCTCGCCCAGGCCGGGCAGGTCGCCCGTGCGAAGGCGGGCCGAGAACAGGCGCACCAGGGCGGCGTCGATGTCGGCCTGTCGGATCAAGCCGCGCGCCAGGGCCTGCCTGTAGCGCTCGCCCAGCCCCGGTGTGTGCGAGAGGGTGGCGCCGTGGCATTCGTTGTCCAT
This sequence comes from Methylotenera sp., assembly GCA_021738245.1. Lineage (GTDB taxonomy): Bacteria > Pseudomonadota > Gammaproteobacteria > Burkholderiales > Burkholderiaceae_C > Pelomonas. Next base: position 774 of record JAIPCJ010000158.1, read on the forward strand.
GCCGGCCTTGATGGCGGCCGCGGCGCCGGCCGCGTCGTCGATGGCGTAGCGGTGATGGCGGCTGATGTCGACGACGGCATCGCAGTCCGACACCACATAGCCCGAGAAGCCCCAGTCCTGGCGCAGCGTCTTCACCAGCAGGCTGTGGCTCGCGCAAGCCGGCTCGCCATTGAGGCGGTTGTAGGCGCACATCACCGAGCCGGCTTGCGCGTCCACCAGGGCGGCGCGGAAGGCGGGCAGGTAGGTGTCCTCCAGGTCCTGCGCCGAGACCCAGACGTCCACCGAATGGCGCGTGGACTCGGGCCCGCTGTGCACCGCGAAGTGCTTGGGCGTGGCGATCACGTCCGGGCGGGCGGCATCGGGGCCCTGCATGCCGCGCACATAGGCCTTGGCCATGGCGGCGGTCAGGAAGGGGTCTTCGCCATAGGTCTCCTGGCCGCGGCCCCAGCGCGGGTCGCGAAAGATGTTGATGTTGGGCGACCAAGTGTTCAGCCCGCCACCGATGCGGCTGGCGTTGGGCTTGCCGCGGCCCAGCGCGTGGACCGCACGCACCTCGGTGCTGATGGCCGCTGCCACGTCCTGCAGCAGGCCGGCGTTGAAGCTGGCCGCCAGCCCGATGGGCTGGGGAAAGTTCGTCGTGGCGCCGGGCCCAAAGGCGCCGTGCAGAGACTCCGTCCACCAGTTGTAGGCCGGCACGCCCAGGCGCGGGATGGCGGGGGCGCCGTTGAGCAGCTGTTCGAGCTTTTCGTCGAGCGTCAGCTGTGAGACCAGCGCGCGCGCCTGGGTCTCGGCATCAGCGCCGGCAGCGGGCGGGGCGGCGTGGGCGGCGGTCAGCAGCACGAAGCTGGCCACCAGCCCGGCCCAGCGTCCCGGCAGAAATCGGGTCTTCAACGGCGTCTCCGAAATTGTTGTGGCTACCATTGTGTGGTAGCGCAATCATTTCGGGAAGCCGGGTGATCAGCCGATCAGTCGTCGCAGCCAGGGCCGCAGGCCCCACATCACCGCGCCCGTCAGCAGGCAACCCACCGCCAGCTGGGTGAAGAGCGTTGCGTACAGGGGGTTGGTGGACAGGGCGGCGCCATCCACCGGCTGGGCCACCATGCCGGAGAAGTCACCCGCGTACAGCGAGGCCAGGCCGGTCACCAGCATCCAGCTGCCCATCATGACGCCCTGGTACTGGCGCGGCGCGAGCCGGCCGATCATGGCGTAGCCCACCGGCGAGATCAGCAGTTCGCCGACGCCCTGCAGCACGTAGCTCAGGAAGAGCCAGGCGAAGTCGGCCCGGCCGGTGGCCGGGTCCGCCAGGTGGATGCCCAGCGGCAGCGCCAGAAATCCCAGGCCCATCAGCAGCAACGAGGTCGAGAACTGCATCGGGATGTCCACCGGCCAGCCACGGCGGCGCCAGCGTGCGAACAGCGCGGCCAGCAGCGGGCCGCCGATGACGATGACCACGGTGTTGATGTTCTGCACCCATTGCGGCGCGACCGGCACGCCCCAGACGTTCATCCAGACATTGCCCACCGCATACATCTGCAGCCCGTTGGGCGCCATCTGGTAGAGCGACCAGAACACCAGCGAGCCCAGCGCCAGCACCAGATAGGCCTGCATGCGGCGCTTCTCGGCCGGCACCGGGTGGCGCAGCGTCAGCACCAGCAGCGCCACACCCACCGCGTAGCACAGGCCCTTCAGGCCGATGGCCGTGTCACCTGGGTGCTGCAACAGCCAGGCCAGCAGCGGCACCAGGCCCACCAGCACCGCCAGGCCCACTGCGAAGCGGGCCCAGAAGTCGCGCCCCTGGCGCTGCGACAGCGGCGTGTCCCGGTCGGCGAGCGTCCGCCAGAACAGCAGCGCCACCACGATGGCGCCGGCATTGCCCAGGGTCGCAAACCAGAAGATGGTGCTGTAGGCCTCGCCGAGCTGGTAGTGGCCGGCCACCGTGAAGCCCACGAAGAAGCCGACGTTCATGCCCGCGTAGTTCCACAGGAAGGCCGCCTCGCGCCGGTCGTCTTCGGGCGCGAAGCGCTGGGTGAGCATCATGTTGACGCAGGTCACGTTCAGGCCGCTGCCGGTCAGGAACAGGGCCAGCCCCCAGTACAGCCCGGCGAGCGAGCCGCCGGCAATCGCGCCGCAGCCCAGCACCTGCAGCACCATGCCGCCCACAAAAAGATTGCGGTTGCTCAGGAAGCGCCCGCCCAGGTAGCCGCCGAACAGATGCAGCCCGTAGTTGAAGGCGCCAAAGAGCCCCATCATCAGCGCGGCCTGCTCGCTGGCAAACCCCAGCCGGCGCGTGGCGTACAGCACCAGGGTGGACTGCAGCACCGCGAAACCCAGGGTCGCAAAAACCTGGATGGTGAACAGCACGGCAGAGCCCTCGGGGATGCCGGCGAGTCGTTGTTGAGGTCGGTTCATGGGGCGGCGATTGTCCCGGCAGCCCCGCACCCGGCCTCTGGGTGACATCCCCCAGGCCTTGCGCCGAGCCGTCCGACAACTTTTTTTGCATCCCGCTGCATCCAAACCCAGGCCTGGTGGCTAGTGCAAGGGAGAGCCGCGGCGCCGCCGGGGCTCCAAACCCACTTCAACCGGAGATATCTGATGCACAAGACCCTTTCCGTGGCGACCCGACTGGCTGCCCTTGCGTCCGTGGCCCTGCTGGGTGCCTGCGCCGGCATGGCGCCTGCCCCTGTGTTCAGCCAGGACAGCCTGCCCGACACCGTCAAGGTGCCTGCGGGCCACCGCGTGGTGCTGGAGACCGTGGGCGTGGGCGAGATCACCTACGAATGCCGTGCCAAGGCGGGCGATGCCATGGCCTTCGAATGGGCCTTCGTCGGCCCGCGTGCCGACCTGAACGGTCGCGATGGAATGAAGCTCGGCACCTACTTCGGGCCGCCGGCCACCTGGGCTTCGGCAGACGGCTCGCGCATCACCGGCACCCAGGTGGCGGTGGCCCCGGCCAAGCCGGGCAGCATCCCGCTGCAACTGGTGCGGGCCAACCCCGCCACCGGCAACGGCGCGATGACTGGCGTGAGCTTCGTGCAGCGCGTGGCCACGGTGGGCGGCGTGGCGCCGGCCCTGCCGTGCGATGCGGCCAGCGCTGGCCGCAAGGAAGTGGTCAAGTACCAGGCCGACTACATCTTCTGGAAGGCGGCCTGATCGATCCGCGCTGAGGCCCTAGACTGGGCGCGCTTTCCTGCCGCCCATCTTGCCCAGTACCTCGCCCGCCTTCGACCATGACGCCGCCCTGCTGGCCTGTGCACGGGGTGAGCGTTTCGCCCTTCGCGCGCTGTACGAGCACGAAGGGCGGTGGCTGTTGGGGGTGGCGCTGCGCATCGTGCGCGACCGCGCCGTGGCCGAGGATGTGCTGCACGACGCCTTCCTGCAGATCTGGGCCCATGCGGCCAGCTTCGAGCCCGCACTCGGCTCGGGGCGCGGCTGGGTCTACACCGTGGTGCGCCATGCCGCACTCAAGGCGGTGCGCGACGCCGGGCGGCTGCAGCTCGTCGACACCCCCGAACTCGCCGCCATGTCGGACGCCCAGCAGGCCGGCGAGGCGACCGACGCCGACCGCGACCTCGACACCGAGAGCCTGGAGCGCTGCCTGCAGCGCCTGGATGAAGCCCGGCGCGCCTGCGTCGTGCATGCCTTTGTCGACGGCTACACGCATGAGCAGATCGCCGAGCGGCTGGGTACGCCGCTGGGCACGGTCAAGTCCTGGATCCGGCGCAGCCTGGCCAGCCTGAAGGACTGCCTCGCATGATTGACCTGCGCGACCCTGCCGAACGCGATGCCACGGCGGGCGAATACGTCCTGGGCACCTTGTCGCCCGACGAGCACGCCGCGGTGGCCGCCGCCTTGCCGGGGGATGCGGCGCTGCGCGCGGCCGTCTACGCCTGGCAGGACCGCCTGCTCGCCCTGAGCGCCCGCGCCCCAGCCGCTGAGCCCTCGGCGGCCGTGTGGCCGCGCATTGCCGCCAGGCTCGACTGGCAGGCCTTGCCGGGCCGCGAGACGGCCGTGCGCACGCCATGGTGGCAGGGCCTGCGCTTCTGGCAGGGGCTGAGCGCCATGGGCGTGGCGGCGTCGCTGGTGCTCGCCTTGCGCCTGGTGGCGCCGGTACCGCCGGTGCCGACCGAAGGCGCACGCTATGTGGCCGTGCTGGAAAGTCCCGACGACAAGCGCGCCGCCGGCTGGGTGGTCGAGGTGCAGGCCGGCGGCGCGTTGCGCCTCGTGCCGGTTGGCGACACGCCGCCCGTTCCGCCGGGCCGCTCGTTGCAGTTCTGGACCAAGCCCCAGGGCGCTGCCGGCCCGACCTCGCTGGGCCTGGTGAAGCCGGGCGAGGTGGTGCAGATGCCGGTGGCCCGACTGCCGGGCGTGGGCGCTCAGCAGCTCTTCGAGATCACGCTGGAGCCCGAGGCCGGCTCGCCGCTGGGCCGCCCGACCGGCCCGATCCTGTTCGTGGGCCGCACGGTTGCGCTCTGATCAGACCGGCGCGCCGGGTCGCACCGAGCGATACGTGCCGCGGCGCTGCGGCAGGCTCAGCACCAGCTGCCAGAGCTGGCCCTGGCGCGAGCGGAAGAAGCCCGCGCAGCTCAGCAGGTAGTAGCGGAACATGCGCCGGAAGGCTTCGTCATAGCGCGCGGCCAGCCGCGGCCAGGCGGCCTCGAAGCGCTCGGCCCAGCACATCAGCGTGCGGTCGTAGTCGGGGCCGAAGTTGTGCCAGTCTTCAATGATGAAGCGACCCTCCAGCGCATCGCTGAGCTCGCCGGGCGACGGCAGCTTGCCGTTGGGAAAGATGTAGCGCTCGATCCAGGGGTCGGTGTGCGGCGCGCGGCGGTCCACGCCGATGCTGTGCAGCAGGAAGAGCCCCTCGGGCGCGAGCAGCCGGCGAGCCGTGTCGAAGTACACGCCGTAGTTCTTCAGCCCCACATGCTCGAACATGCCCACCGACACGATCTTGTCGAAGCGGCCGGTGAGGGACCGGTAGTCCTGCAGCAGCAGCGTGACCGGCAGCCCGGCGCACCGCTCGCGCGCCAGCGCCAGTTGTTCGTGGCTGATGGTCACGCCAGTCACGGTCACGCCGAACCGTTCGGCCGCAAAGCGCGCGAGACCGCCCCAGCCGCAGCCGATGTCCAGCAGCGTCTCGCCGGGCTGGAGTTCGAGCTTGCGGCAGATCATGTCGAGCTTGTGGGCCTGCGCCTGCTCCAGGTCTTGCGCCTGGGCCCAATAGGCGCAGGAATAGATCATGCGGGAGTCCAGCATGGCCTCGAACACGTCGTTGCCGACGTCGTAGTGCCGTTCGCCCACCTGGTGGGCCCGCGCCACGCTTTGCCGGTTGAACAGACGCTGTCGCAGGCTCTCCGCCAGCAGTTGAAGCCGGGCGATGGCGGGGGCGGTCCGGTCGAGCTCGGCGCGCAGCAGGCGCTCGAAGAGCATGTCCAGCCGATCGCAGTCCCAGTCACCTTCGACATAGGCCTCGCCGGCACCGAGCGACCATTGCGTCAGCAGCCGCCGGTACAGCCGGCTGTTGCGCACCCGCATGTCCCAGGGGCGGGCGCCGTCGAAACCCACGTCGGCGCGCGCCAGCAGCTGCCGCAGCACTGCGGGCGGCTCGAAGGTGAGGGCAGACGCGGACGGCATGCACACGGCAAGAGAGCGGGCCTGCCGCCGAGTGTGCCGCCGCTGGCCGCGGGCAGGCGTCTCAAGTTGTCAATGAGACCGATAGGCGCGATGCATGACGCAGGCTCACAGGGTCGGCAGGCCCCAGCCGAACGGGTCATCTGGCGTGATCAGCAGCGTGGCCTCTGCGCTGATGAAGGCCTGGCCGCGGATGGTCGGCACGATGGCGTCCTGCCCCGTCTCGTACCAGCCTTCGAACACGCTGCCGATGACGCTGGCCTGGCGCCACACCTGGCCGGGCGCCAGCTTGCCTGCAGCGGCCAGGCAGGCCAGCTTGGCGCTGGTGCCCGTGCCGCACGGGGAGCGGTCGTACTGGCGGCCGGGGCAGAGCACGAAGCTGCGCGAATCGGCCAGCGCCGGATCGGCGTCGGCGAACAGCTCGATGTGGTCGATCACGGCGCCGCCCGCGCCGCGGTGACCCTGGGCCTGCAGGGCCTGGCCGAGCTGGTCGGCATAGGTGGTCAGCTCATTCACGCGGCCAGGCGTCACGGCCTGGCCGTGGTCGGCACACAGGAAGAACCAGTTGCCGCCCCAGGCGATGTCGCCCGTGACCACCTGGCCGCCCGGCATCGTCACGCGCGCGCCGCTGGCCAGCCGGTAGGCCGGCACATTGCGCACACTGACCCGGCCGTCGTCGTGCAGCGTGGCCGTCACGTCTCCCACCGGCGTCTCGATGACATGCGCGCCCGGCCCGATGCGGCCGAGGTGGGCGAGGGTGGCGATCAGCCCGATGGTGCCGTGCCCGCACATGCCCAGGTAGCCGGTGTTGTTGAAGAAGATCACGCCGGCCGTGTGCGCCGGGTTCTGCGGCGCGCACAGCAGCGCGCCCACCAGCACTTCGCTGCCGCGCGGCTCCAGCAGCGTGGCGCGGCGCCAGCGGTCGTGCTCGCGGGCCAGCCGGTCGCGGCGCTCGGCCATCGAGCCGCCGCCCAGGTCGGGGAAGCCGCCGATGACGACCCGCGTGGGCTCGCCACCGGTGTGGGAGTCGATCACTGCGATGCGATGCGTCATGGCCGGCTCAGGGCTGCGACTGGCAGTACGCGGGGCGCGTGGCCAGCGCGGCCTGCACCAGGGCGGTCACGCGCTCGCGCTCGGCGCCCACCAGCGGCAGCCGCGGGCGGCGCATGTGCTCGCTGCCCACGCCCACAAGAAGGTCGATGAGCTTGAGGTTCTGCACCAGCTTGGTCGAGACATCCAGGTGCAGCAGCGGCGTCATCCAACGGTACAGCGCGCGGGCTTCGTCCCAGCGGCCGGCCTGCATCAGGTCGAACATCGTCACCGTCTCGCGCGGGAAGGCGCAGCCCACGCCGGCCAGCAGCCCGTCGCAGCCCAGGGCCAGGCCTTCAAAGGCCAGGTCGTCCACGCCCATGAAGAGCCGGTAGCGGTCGCCCAGCAGGTTGCGCAGGTCGGTGATGCGGGTCACGTCGCCGCTGCTTTCCTTGATGGCGGCAACAAACTCGCAGTCGGCCAGTTCGGCGAAGTGCTCGGGCTTGAGGTCCACCCGGTAGGCCACCGGGTTGTTGTAGACCATCAGCGGGCGCTGCGCCGCGCCCGCGAAGGCCCGCACATTGGCCATGGCCTCGCGCGCATCGGCCACGTAGATGACCGAGGGCATGACCATGTAGCCCGCCACGCCCAGCGCGTTGGCGCCGTCGATGAAGCGCAGCGCCTCGCGCGTGCTCGTCTCCGACACCGTGGCCAGCACCGGCACGCGCCCGGCCGAAGTTTCGAGCGCGCAGCGGGCGACAGCGAGCTTTTCTTCCAGCGTCAGCGTGCTGGCTTCGCCGAGCGAGCCGCAGCACACCACGCCGTGGATGCCGTTGCGGATCTGGAAATCGATGTGGCGCGCCGTGCCCTCCAGGTCGAGGCTTTCGTCGGCATGGAACTTGGTGGTGACGGCGGGAAAGACGCCGCGCCAGGGGAGGGTCTGCATCGCTGGGGCTCCTGGGGCAAGGGCCCGATGTTCGCTCAAGCCGGCAGCGGCTTGAAACCCGCGCTTGCGCGCCAATGCACCGGCTGTGCGAAAGTCAAATCCGGTTCGTTGACCTGGAGCAGTTCATGAAGGCCGAGACGGGCATGGGAGAGCGGGTGCTGGCGCTGGTGAGCCAGCCGCCGGAGCCGGGCTGCGTGCCCAGCGCGCGGCCGGCCGATGCGGCGGCGCGCGCCATCGAGGCCGCCGCCACCAAGGCAGCGCTCGCCGCCGGCACGCTGGCCCTGCCGCCGGGCCCTCTGGGCTGGGCCACCATCGCGCCCGAGATGCTGGCGGTGTGGCACATCCAGCGCCAGTTGGTGGCCGACATCGCCGCGCTCTACGGCCGCAGCGCCGATCTCGGCCCGGCGCAGATGTTGTGGTGCCTGTTCCGCCACACCGCGGCGCAGGCGCTGCGTGACCTGTCGGTGCGGGTGGGCGAGCGCGTCATCGTGCGTCCGGCCGCGCAGGCCCTGCTGCAGCGCGTGGCCGGCGCGGTCGGCCTGCATCTGGGCCAGCAGGCGGCCAGCCGCATGCTGTCGCGCTGGGTGCCAGTGGTGGGCGCGGCCGGCGTGGGCGCCTATGCCTGGTGGGACACCCGGCAGGTCGGCCGCGCGGCGCTGCTGCTGTTCGAGCGCGAGCAGGTGATCGACAACCCTGTGTAACAGGCGCATCCGGGCGCGACATACTGCGCAGCATGCAACTGCCCGCCATCCTGGACATCGAAGCCTCGGGCTTCGGCCGGGGCAGCTATCCCATCGAAGTGGGCTTCTGCGGCGCCAATGGCGCGCTGTTCTGCGGCCTCGTGCTGCCCGAACCCGACTGGCAGCACTGGGATGTGAGCGCCGAAAGCCTGCACGGCATCACCCGTGAGCTGCTCAAGCGCCATGGCCGGCCAGCGCGCTGGATGGCCGAGCAGCTCAACGCCCGGCTGGCGGGCCAGACCGTCTACTGCGACGGCTGGGGCCAGGACTACCCCTGGCTGGCACGTCTGTTCGACGCCGCCGCGCTGCCGCAGCGCTTCAAGCTCGACGACCTCCGCAAGCTCCTCACCGAAGCCGAGGCACCCCGCTGGCGCGGTGTGGTCGACACCGTGCGCCAGCGCCAGCGCCTGACTCGCCACCGGGCGAGCAGCGATGCCCGCGTGCTGCAGTTGGCCCTCGGGGAGATCAAGCAAAGCGTGTCGGCCTGAGCCGCCCACGGCCGGCGCGAGCAAGCAAACTCGTTTTGCGCGCTTGGCGCTGGGGTCGGTGCCACCTAGGCTCCCGGCCCTTGCCTGGAGAACCCCGTGCTGTTGAAGTTCGTTGTCATGCCCATCGTCATCCTGCTGCTGCTCATCGCCGCCACGGCCTTGGCGGCCTTCCTGTGGCTGCGCGCGCCTGATCTGCCCGCCGCCGAGCTGGAGGCGCGCTTCCAAAGCCCGCAAGACCATTGGCTGGACCTCGGCGATGGCCTGCGGGTGCACTACCGCGACGAAGGCCCGGCCGACGCGCCGGTGCTGGTGCTGCTGCACGGCTATGGCGATGCTTACTCGACGTGGGAAGGCTGGGCCGCCGCCTTGCGTTCGAGCCACCGCGTCATCAGCCTGGACCTGCCGGGCCACGGCCTGACCGCCGCGCCGGCCGGCGCGCAGATCGACCGCGAGGCCCAGGCCCGCCTCGTGCTGCGCGTGGCCGAGGCGCTGAAGCTGCCGCGCTTCGTGCTGGCCGGCAACTCGATGGGCGGCGGTGTGGCCTGGCAGGCGGCCCTGCTGGCGCCGCAGGCCCTGCGCGGCCTGGTGCTGGTGGACGCCGCCGGCTGGCCCATGCCGGCCACCACGCCGTCGCTGGCGTTTCGCATCCTCGCCCACCCCTGGGGCCGCGCGCTGCTGGCGCGCATCGACAACCGGCCCCTCATCCGCCAGGCCTTGCGTGCGCAGGTGGGCGATGCAGCCCTCATCACCGACGAGGTCGTCGACCGCTGGGCGCTGTACCAGCGCTATCCTGGCCACCGTCCCATCCTGATGTCCGTCGCCCCGGGCGCGCAAGCCCCGGTCACCGCCGAACGCCTCGCCGGCCTGCAGTTGCCCACGCTGGTGCTGCATGGGGAGATCGACCCCATCCTGCCGCTGGAGCATTCGCGCCGCTTTGCCGCGGCGATTGCGGGGGCCGAGCTGATCGTCTACCCCGGCATCGGCCACCTGCCGCAGCGCGAGATTCCGGCGCGCTCGGCGGCCGATGTCGCGGCCTTCGTGGCGCGCCTGCCTGCTGCTTCATGACCCCTGTTGTCCGCCCCGGCCCGCTCAACCTGATCACCGATGTGCCCGGCCTCACGGTCGGCCACGTGACCGACGAGACCGTGCGCTCGGGCGCCACCGTGCTGCGCACCGACGGCTTCTGGGCCGCCGCGGTGGACGTGCGCGGCGGTGGCCCCGGCACGCGCGAGACCGAGGCCCTGGCGCCCGAGAACCTCGTCGGGCGCGTGCATGCGCTGGCACTGGCGGGGGGCTCGGTGTTCGGCCTGGCGGTGGCCGATGGCGTGGTGGCGGCCTTGTCGGCGCAGGGCCAGGGCCTGGCGCTCAAGCCCGGTTCACCGGCGATTCCGGTGGTGCCGGCGGCGGTGCTGCATGACCTGGGCAACGGCGGCGACAAGGCCTGGGGCCTGGACCCGCCCTACCGCCGCTGGGGCATCGAGGCGGTGGCCGCGGCGGCCCGCGAGTTCGCGCTCGGGCGCGTGGGCGCCGGGCGCGGCGCCATGGCCGGCCACCTGCCCGGGGGGCTGGGCTCGGTATCGCTGGACCTGGGCGACGGCCTGGTGGTGGGCGCCCTGGTGGCCGCCAACCCCATCGGCTCGGTTTATATGCCCGACGGGCAGACCTTCTGGGCCTGGCCTTTCGAGATCGACGGCGAGTTCGGCGGCCATCGGCCGCACGGCCACCCGCCGGTCGTGGACCCGCTGCCCGAGGCCTCGCGCCTGGCCGACCTGGGCCGGCTGCAGCCGGGTGTGAACACGACCCTGGCGGTGGTTGCCTGCAATGCCGACCTCAGCACCGCCGAATGCAAGCGCCTGGCCATGATGGCCCAGGACGGTATCGCCCGCGCGGTGCGGCCCGCGCACACGCCGTTCGACGGCGACACCGTGTTCGCGCTGGCCTCGGGCGCGCAAGGCCTGGGCGAGGGGCGCGCTCGCGCGGTGCAGCTCGGCCGGCTCGGGGCGGCCGCGGCCGATTGCCTGGCTCGCGCCCTGGCGCGCGCGGTGCACGAGGCCGCGCGCGGGGGCTGATCAGGCCAACAGCGTCGCCAGGTCGGGCATGGCGGCCAGCAGCGCCCGGGTGGCGGGCTGCTGCGGCTGGGCGAACACCTCGGCCGTGGGGCCGCTCTCGATGATGCGGCCCGCGTCCAGCACATAGAGCCGGTCGGTGGCTGCGCGCACCACGCCCAGGTCGTGGGTGACGAAGAGCAGCGCGGTGCCGTGCTCGCGGCACAGCGTGTCGATCAAGGCCAGCACCTGGCCCCGCACGCTGACGGCCAGGGCCGAGACGGCCTCGCCCAGCACCAGCAGCGCGGGCTCCAGGATCAGCGCCCGCGCAATCGCCAGGCGTTGGCGCTGCCCGCC
>JAIPCJ010000159.1 GCA_021738245.1 Methylotenera sp.
GTCGCTGGCCCTCATCCCGCTGCACCAGCCCGACGTGCAGGACGAAAAGCGCTTTGGCCTTCTGGTGCTCGGCTCGCCCGACCCCACGCGCTACACCGCCGAGATGGGCACCGACTTCCTCACCCGTGTTGGCGAGATCGCCAGCGCGGGACTTGCCGGCCTGCTGGCCACGGCATGACCGAGCTGGCGCCGGACTTTCAGGACTATCTGCAGCACGCCCGCGTGCAGCAACGCCTGAGTCCGCGCACGCTGCGCCTGTACACCGACGGCCTGCTGCGCCTGCAGGCGATGCTGACCGAGGCCGCGCTGCCGGCACGCAGCCTGACCCTGGCGCAGGCCCGGCGGCTGGCCGCGCTGCTGCATCGCGAAGGCCTGGCGCCCAAGTCCATCGCGCTGTTGCTGTCGGTCTGGCGCAGTGCCTACCGCTGGCTGGGCCTGCAGGGCCGCGTGGCGCTGAATCCCTTTGATGGCTTGCGCGCCCCCAAGGCGCCCAAGCCGCTGCCCAAGGCCTTGGGCGTGGATGACGCCGTGCAGCTGGCCGCCTTCACGCCGGACGAGGTGCCCGACTCGCGACTCGAAGCCCGCGACCGGGCGCTGGTGGAGCTGCTCTACGGCTGCGGCCTGCGCGCCGCCGAGCTGACCAGCCTGGACGCCCAGGCCAGCGCGCAGGCGGCCGGCTGGGTCGACCTGCAGTCAGGCGAGGTGCATGTGCTGGGCAAGGGCGGCAAGCGACGCAGCACGCCGCTGGGGCGCGCGGCGGCCGAGGCTCTGCGGGCCTGGCTGCTGGTGCGCCCGGCGCTGGCCGCGCCGGGCGAGCCGGCCCTTTTTGTCGGCGCGCGCGGTCACCGCATCGCCGGCTCCACGCTGCGTGCCATGCTCGGCGCCCGTGCGGTGGCGGCCGGCAGCCCCGCGCATGTCCATCCGCACATGCTTCGCCACAGTTTTGCCTCGCACCTGCTGCAATCCAGCGGTGACCTGCGTGCCGTGCAGGAACTGCTCGGCCATGCGCACATCACGACGACCCAGGTCTACACCCAGCTGGACCACCAGCACCTGGCTCGCATCTACGACGCGGCTCACCCGCGCGCCAAGAAATGACCCACCCCGTACCGGCCTCGCCGTGCCGTGCCCAGGACGCCTCGTGTCCCGCCATTGCCCCCTCGGGGGGGCGACACCGTCAGCCCGGCAAGGCCGGCTCCGGGGTGTCTGCCCGATCTGGCGCGGCGCTGATCGCGCTGGCGCCGTTGTTCGCGCATGCCGTCCCTGACGACGCGCCGTTTGCGCGCGTGCAGACCGTGCGACCGGCTGCGCTGGAGGGCAACTGGACCAGCATGCGCATGCCCGACGGCGGGCGCACGGCCTTCACGTCCATCAACTACCTGATGGCCCTGAACGACGACTGGGGTTTCGGTCCCGGCGCGTACGGCGCCGCCAAGGGCAATTACGGCGGCATCTTCACGGTGGGCTTCACTGGCCAGCGGCGTTGGCGCCTGACGTCCAGCACGCACCTGGCGGCGAGCCTCTACGTGGGGGCGGGCGGCGGCCTGTCGTCTCAACAACTGCGCTTCGGGGGCGGGCTGATGCTGCGGCCCGAGTTGTCGCTGCGCACCGAGGTCGGGGCCTGGTACACGGGTGTGGGCGTGTCGCAGATCCGCTTTCCGAGCGGCAACGTGAAGAGCGGCGTGGGCCTGAGCTTCGTGTTCGGTCGCGCGATGGGCTTCCCCAGCTTCTCGCCCGACGATGCCGGCCGGCCTGGCCGTGCGACCCAGCGCACCGGCCTGGGCTTTGACGAGATCACGTTGACCGGCGGCCTGGAGAAGCCCCGTGGCGCCAGCCGCGACCGCGGCGGCAACCCCTTGAACCGCCGCATTGGCAAGGCTGGCGCCGAACTGCGCCAGTACATCGCCGAGGGCAGCTGGTGGGGCATCGAGGCCTCCGGCGCTGCGAAGGGCGGGGCCGATGGCTACATGGAGATCCTGGGCCAGATCGGCCAGGACTGGGCGTTGTTCGGCACGCCGCGCCTGCGCGCCGGTGGCCAGCTGGCCGCGGGTCTGGGCGGCGGGGGCAGCCTGGACACCGGCAATGGCCTGCTGTTGCGCGCGGGGCCCACGGTGCGCTGGATCACGCCCTGGGGGCCAAGCCTTCGGCTGGATGGCGGCTACACCTATGCGCCCAACGGCGCCTACAGCGCGCCTTATGTGCGGGCCGTGCTCGCCATGCCGCTGGACCGCACACCGGCCCTGCTGGGTCAGGACGCGCCAGGCGTGGTGCGGGTGCAGCAGCTGGGGGCCAGTGTGATGCATCTGCCGCGCGTGCGCTTCAAGGACGGGCGTGTCGAGGCGGTGTCGCATTTGGCCGTCAGCATGTCGCGCGAGTTTTCGGCGCGCTGGTATGGCGCTGCCCAGGCCGGCAGTGCCGCAGCCGGCAGCGCCGGGGCCTATTCGTTCGGCCTGTTTGGCCTGGGGGTGCAGAGCGACCCCCTGTGGGGCAGCATGCGAGTCGGCGGCGAATGGCTGGTCGGCGCAGCCGGCGGGGGGGGCGTGAAGGTGGGCGGTGGCGCGGTCACGCAGGCCGAGCTGTGGGCGCAATGGTCGCTCAGCGAGCGCCTGCGTCTGCGTGCGGGTGTGGGTGAGTTCCGCACCCTGCGCGGCAGCAGCCAATCGACGCCGTTGACCCATCTGTCCGTCAGCTATGCCTTTGGGGCCTTGCAGCGATGAAGACTGTCACCCTGCGCCCCGGCAAGGAGCGCTCTCTCGTCAAGCGGCACCCCTGGGTGTTCGAAAGCTCCATCGCCCGTGGCGGCGGTGATGCCGGTGAGACCGTGCGCGTGGTGTCTGCCGACGGCCAGTTCCTGGCCTGGGCGGCTTACAGCCCGCAGTCGCAGATCCGGCTGCGGGCCTGGAGTTTTGAGGAGGGCGAGCGCATCGACGCGGCACTGTTCCGCCGCCGCATCGACCAGGCGCTGGCGATGCGCGCGCGGCTGGCGATCGCCTCCGACGCAGTGCGCCTCATCCACGGCGAGGCTGACGGCCTGCCCGGCCTCATCGTCGACCGCTATGGCCAGACGCTGGTGGCGCAGTTCACCAGTGCCGGCGTGGAGCGCTGGAAGGCGGTGATTGCCGATGCGCTGCTGGCGGCTACCGGCCTCACCCGGCTGTACGAGCGCTCCGACGCGCAGGCGCGCGAGTGGGAAGGCCTGCCCGTGCAGACGGGCTGGCTGCGCGGCGAGGGCGCGACGGCGCTGACCCTGCGCGAGCACGACTGGCAGCTGACGCTGGATGTGGCGGAGGGCCACAAGACGGGCTACTACCTCGACCAGCGCGACAGCCGCCATCGCTTCGCCCAGGCCGTGCGGCACTACGGCTGCCAGAGCGTGCTGAACTGCTTCAGCTATACCGGGGGCTTCTCGGTGGCGGCGCTGGCCGGCGGTGCGCGTGAGGTCATCAGCGTGGACTCCTCCGGCCCGGCGCTGGCGCGAGCGACGGCCCACGTGGCCCTCAACGGTTTCGACCCGGCGCGCCACCAGGCCTGGGATGCCGACGTCAACGCCACGCTGCGGCGCTGCCTGGCCGAAGGCCGGCGCTTCGATGCCATCGTGCTGGACCCGCCCAAGTTCGCGCCCACGGCCGCGCACGCTGAACGGGCCGCGCGGGCCTACAAGGACATCAACCGCCTGGCCTTCCTGCTGCTCAACGAGGGCGGGCTGCTCTACACCTTCTCGTGTTCCGGCGGCATCCCGCCGGATCTGTTCCACAAGATCGTGGCGGGTGCCGGCCTGGACGCTGGTGTGGATGGCTACATCGTCGAGCGGCTGTCAGCCGCTGCCGACCACCCGCAGACCGTGCGCTTCCCCGAGGGCGATTACCTCAAGGGCCTGGGCATCCTGAAGCGCTGAGGGCGGTCGCGAGAGCGCCCCGGCCAGCGGGCGAGAGAACGCTCAGGCCGCCGGGCGGCGGCGCTTCAGGCCCAGGGCCGCGAGCCCGCCCAGCAGCAGCGCGTAGGAGGCTGGCTCCGGCACGGCGGCGGCCACGTCCCAGCCGATGGCGTCGAAAGCCAGCAGGTCGCTCGTGGTGGCGTCGTAGGACTGGCCGTCGCCCACGAAGGGGCGCATCAGCGTGATGACGCTGGTGCCGAAGTGGCTGGCCTGCCAGCCGTTGCCGTTGTAGGCGCCGGTCGAGAAGGACTCGATGGCGGTGGCGCCGCCATCGATGGAGAAGTAACGCGAGCCGCCCACGGTCACGTCGAGCTTGCCGGCCGCCGAGTAGCGGAACAGGTCCAGCGGCGTGTACCAGGCGTCGGTCTCGAAGCTGTTCTTGCAGCTGTTGTTCGCCGCCAGGCATTCGTCGATGCTGTCGACGCCCGACACGAAGCCGAGCGCGTGGCCGATCTCATGCTCGGCCACCGTGATGAAGTCGGTCTTGTCGGCC
Organism: Methylotenera sp.; assembly: GCA_021738245.1. Taxonomy (GTDB): domain Bacteria; phylum Pseudomonadota; class Gammaproteobacteria; order Burkholderiales; family Burkholderiaceae_C; genus Pelomonas. The sequence continues at coordinate 4,428 of JAIPCJ010000159.1, forward strand.
GGCACCTGGCCATTGATGCGGCTGTAGGCGAAGCTGCTGGCAAAGCCCGTGGCGAAGATGATGGTGGCGTCGGGGTTGTTCGCGGAGGTGTTGGTGGCCAGGCCCAGCGCCTTCAGGTTGGCGGTGTTGACCGACAGGAAAGCGTTGTTCCGGGTGTTGTCGTTGTCCAGCCGGGTGCTGAGGTCGCCCTGGGTGGCGTAGAAGCTCAGCGAGCTGCCGGTTTGCAGGTGGCCCACCGCGGTGGCGTCGGCGGCCGACTTGGCATCGTTGACCAGGGCGCTGCGCAAGGTGCTGTAGCTGACCGCCGATGCCGACGAACTGGCCTGGCCGAGGATGTTGGCGCCGAGCGCGTTGAAGCCCACGTCGACATAGACCGTCACGTTGTCCGTCAGCTTGCTGGACCAGTAATTGGCCGCCTGCTGGAAGGCGCCGAGCTGCTCGGCCGTCATCGGCGTGCCGCTGATGTCGCGCAGCACGATGTTCAAGGCGTGGGCATTGGGCATGACGCCGGCAAGGCCCAGAGAGAGCGCGAGCGCGAGCGGGCGCAGCGTGAGGCGGAATGACATGGAGGCTCCTGAGGCGTGGGACTGCCTCGATTGTCCCGGCCGCAGGTACGTCGCTTGCCCCTCGCTCCGGGGATGACTCGCAAACTAGGGGGAGGGTAAACCCACCCTGGTGTCGAACTTGGCCCGCTTCAGGCTGAAGAAGGCCTTGATGTTGCGCACGTTGGCGTCCTGGGTGAGCAGGCGCTGCGTGAAGGCGTGATAGGCCGGCATGTCGGCCACCTGCACCACCAGCACGAAATCCGGCCCGGGCGACACCCGCCAGCACTGCTGCACGGCCGCCTCCTGCACGGCACGGGCCTCGAAGGCATCCAGGTGCTCGGCGCCCTGGCGGTCGAGCGTGATCTCCAGCAGCGCCTGCAGCCCGGCGCCGAGCTTGTCGGGCGACAGCAGCGCCACGCGCCGCTCGATGACCCCCGCGTCCACCAGGCGCTTGACCCGGCGCAGGCAGGTGGCCGGCGACACGGCCACGCGCGCGGCCAGGTCCTGGTTGCTCAAGGCGGCGTCGTTCTGCAACACCTCGAGCAGGCGGAGATCGATGGCATCAAGTGCGTCATTCATGGCGTCATTGTGAGAGGAAATTTCACGGTGGCCTAGGCATGAAATTTAATTGCTTGTGAGCGATCAATTTGCACGCATCCTTCACTGCGCCTTGCCTACGATGCCGCCACTTCTGAACGGAGATCCATCCATGTGCGGCATCGTCGGCGCGGTCAGTCAGCGCAATATCGTCCCCATCCTCGTTGAAGGCCTGAAGCGGCTGGAGTACCGCGGCTACGACTCCTGCGGCGTCGCGGTGCACCAGGACGGCGGCCTCAAGCGCGCCCGCAGCACCTCGCGCGTGGCCGAGTTGCAGGCCCAGGCGGAGCAGGACGGCATCAGCGCCGGCACCGGCATCGCCCACACCCGCTGGGCCACCCACGGCGCGCCGGCCGTGCACAACGCCCACCCGCACTTCTCTGCCGGCCCCAATTCGGGAGGAGAGGCCGGTGAAGCCAGCGTCGGCCGCATTGCGCTGGTGCACAACGGCATCATCGAGAACCACGATGAACTGCGCGCCGAGCTCAAGGCCCGCGGCTACGCCTTCGCCAGCCAGACTGACACCGAGGTCATCGCCCACCTGATCGACCACCTCTACAGCGGCGATCTGCTGGAAGCCGTGCAGGCCGCGCTGCCGCGCCTGAAGGGCGCTTACGCGGTGGCGGTGTTCTGCCGCGACGAGCCGCACCGCGTGGTGGCCGCGCGTGAGGGCTCGCCCCTGGTGCTGGGCGTGGGCGAGCAGGAGAACTTCGTCGCCTCCGACGCCATGGCCCTGGCCGGTGTCACCGACCAGATCGTCTATCTGGAGGAAGGCGATGTGGTCGACCTGCAGCTCGGCCGCTACTGGATCAGCCGCCTGGATGCCGCCACCGGCCGCTTCAGCGCCGTGCAGCGCGAGGTCAAGACCGTGCACGCCCACAGCGGCGCGGCCGAGCTGGGCCCCTACCGCCACTACATGCAGAAGGAAATCTTCGAGCAGCCCGTGGCCATCGCCAACACGCTGGACGCCGTGACCGGCATCAGCCCCGAGCTCTTCGGCGACGGCGCCTACCGCGTGTTCAAGGACATCGACAAGGTCCTGATCCTGGCCTGCGGGACCAGCTACTACTCGGGCTCCACCGCCAAGTACTGGCTGGAGAGCATCGCCAAGATCCCCACCAGCGTGGAGATCGCCAGTGAGTACCGCTACCGCGACAGCGTGCCCGACCCCAAGACCCTGGTCGTCACCATCAGCCAGAGTGGCGAGACGGCCGACACCATCGCGGCCCTCAAGCACGCCCGCAGCCTGGGCATGACCCACACGCTGACCATCTGCAACGTCGCCACCAGCGCCATGGTGCGCGAGTGCGAACTGGCCTACATCACCCGGGCCGGCGCCGAGATCGGCGTGGCCTCCACCAAGGCCTTCACGACGCAGCTTGTCGGCCTGTTCCTGCTGACGCTGGCGCTCGCGCAGACGCGCGGCCACCTCAGCGACGAGGCCGAGGCCCAGCACCTGAAAGACCTGCGCCACCTGCCCGTGGCCGTGCAGGCCGTGCTGGCCCTGGAGCCGCAGGTCATCGCCTGGAGCGAGGAGTTCGCCCGCAAGGAAAACGCGCTGTTCCTGGGCCGCGGCCTGCACTACCCGATCGCGCTGGAAGGGGCGCTCAAGCTCAAGGAAATCAGCTACATCCACGCCGAGGCCTACCCCGCCGGTGAGCTCAAGCACGGCCCGCTGGCGCTCGTGACCGCCGAAATGCCGGTGGTGACCGTGGCCCCCAACGATGCGCTGCTGGAGAAGCTCAAGAGCAACATGCAGGAAGTCCGCGCCCGCGGCGGCCAGCTCTACGTGTTTGCCGACGGCGACACTGCCATCGAAAGCGAAGCCGGCCTGCACGTCATCCGCATGCCCGAGCACTACGGCGCGCTGTCACCCATCCTGCACGTGGTGCCACTGCAATTGCTGGCGTACCACACCGCCTGCGCACGCGGCACGGACGTGGACAAGCCGCGCAACCTGGCGAAGAGCGTGACGGTGGAGTGAGGCAGCGGGTTCACGGCACGATGGCCGTGAACAGATACACCGCAAAGATCACCAGATGCACCGTCCCCTGCATCACCGTCGTGCGCCCCGTGCCCAGCGACAGGGACGCCACGGTGAGGGACAGCAGCAGCAGCACGGTGGACTTGGCGTCGATGCCGAGCGACAGCGTCCAGCCGGTGGCCAGCGACACGATGGCCACCGCCGGGATGGTCAGGCCGATGCTGGCCAGGGCCGAGCCCAGGGCCAGGTTGAGGCTGGTTTGCAGGCGGTTGGCGCGCGCGGCCTGGTAGGCCGCAATGCTCTCCGGGAGCAGCACGATGGTGGCGATGATGATGCCGACCAGGGCCTGCGGTGCACCCATCGCCGCAACCGCGGTTTCCAGCCGGGGCGAGAGCATCTTGGCCAGCAGCACCACGGTGGTCAGGCACACCAGCAGCAGCAGCAGGCTGGCCACCGCCATGCGTGTGGAAGGCGGCGCGGCATGCACATCTTCATCGGCGGTCTCCACCGCAGGCAGGAAATAGTCGCGGTGCCGCACCGTCTGCACCAGCACGAAGGTGCCATACAGCACCAGCGACACCACCGCGATGAACATCAGCTGGCTGCCGCTGTAGGTGGGCCCGGGGGTGGTGGTGGTGTAGTTGGGCAGGACCAGGGTCAGCACCGAGATGGCCGCGAGCGTGGCCAGGGCGGCTGACACACCATGCAGGCCAAAGGACTGCTCGCGGTGGCGGCCGGCGCCGGCGAGCAGGCACAGGCCCACCATGCCGTTGAGGATGATCATCACGGCAGCGAACACCGTGTCGCGCGCCAGGCCCGTGGCGCTGCCGCCCGCGGCCATCATCAGCGACACGATCAGCGCGACCTCGATGGCCGTCACCGCAATCGCCAGCACCAAGGTGCCGTAGGGCTCACCCACCTTGTGCGCCACCACCTCCGCGTGGAACACCGCAGCCAGGATGCCCGCCGCCAACCCGGCCGCGAGCACGGCATCCCAGCCCAGCCCCAGCGAAGACCGGACGTCAGTGAACGACAGGCCCAGCAGCACGCAGGCGGCCAGCGGGGCGAGGATGGACCAGCGGGGGAGTTGGGGTGTCAGTCTCAATGCGTTCTTCCTGTCTAGGCCAAGGCGGAGCCCCAGGGAGACTAACAGGAAGGCGCGTGCGGCCTGGCTGGCGCCCGGTCAGCCTTGGCCCGAGGCGATGCCGGCGATCACGCCGATCACCACCGCCACGAGGAAGAAGGCGATCCAGGCCAGCAGCGCGATGCCCAGAGGCTTGAGCCAACCCTTGCGCGGGTAGCCCTTGCCATAGCGGGCCAGGACGAAGGCGTTCTGGGACTTGCCGATCTGGTAGTACCACGCGACGAGCAGCCCGAAGCCGCCGAACCGCGCGAGCGCGTCCACGCCCTTGCTCTCGGGCAGGACGACGGAGATCAGCACCAGCAGGATCAGGAAGACCGTGATCGTCACCAGCCAGGTCTTGGAGGTTGCGGCCTTTTCCGTTTCGCCCATGGCCTGCCAGTTCTTCATGTGCAGCCAGGCGCCGAAGATGGGGCTGAAAAGCAGGCTCCAGCTGGCCGCGGCGTTGGGATTCCACAGCGGCGGCGCCGCCTCGTGCTGGGGCAGGTCAAGCACATCGGCCTGGGGCGGGGCGTAGGGATTCGGGGTGGACATCGGACTCTCCGTTCAGGGTTCAAAGCAGCCCCGCCCGCTTCACCTGGTGATAACGGTTCACCAGCGACGCGGCCAGGGCTTGGGGTTCGACATCGACCGACAGCTTGTCGTGGTCGACGACGCGGGCGAAGGCATCGCGGCGGGCCTGGGACAGCAGGTGGGCGCTGGCCACGGTGGCCGCGGCTTCGGGGCTGTCCAGCGGCTGGGCCGACAGGCGCGAGAGCGCGGTCTCGCGCAGGCTGGCCAGCAGCACCAGATGCCGCTGGCGCAGCAGGCGCAGCGCGGGCTGCAGTTCGGGGGCATCCTCGTCACGGAAGTTGGTGAGGATGATGACGAGCGAGCGGCGGCGCAGCCGGCGCATCAGGCCTTCGGCGGCGGCGAGGTAGTCGGAATGGTGGGCGCCGGGTTGCACGTCGTGCATGCGGTTCATCAGCGCATGCAGCGTGCCCAGGCCCTTGCGCGGGGCGAAGTCGCGGCTCTCGCCCGGCGCCGTGCCGAAGGTCATCGCGCCCACCTCGTCGCCTTCGGACAAGGCCACGTAGGCCAGCAGCATCAGCGCATCCAGGGCGTCGTCGAAATGGCTGTTCTCGCCGGCCCGCGCCGACTGCTCGTCGGCCCGCATGCGGCGTCCGCAGTCGAGCAGGAACATCACGCTCTGGTCGCGCTCGTCCTGGTACTCGCGCACCACCGGCTTGCGCTGGCGCAGCGAGGCCTTGGCATCCAGGTGACGCAGCGGGTCGCCGCGGCGGTATTCAGCCAGCTGCCGGAAGTCGGTGCCCTGGCCGCGCTGGACGAAGCTCTTGATGCCGATCTGCGCCAGGCGCCGGTCGCCGCTGAGCCAGGCATAACGCGCCAGTGCTGCGAAGTTGGGATAGACGCGCAGCGACTGCGCCTCACCCGCCGACTCTCGCACCTGGAACGCCCCGGCACGGGTGCGCCACAGCAGCTGCGTGCGGCCCAGGCGCACCACGCCGCGCTGACGGGCCGTGACCTGGAAGCTCAGGCGCTGGCTGGTCTGGGCGCCGCAGGTCAACGCCCGCGGCAGGCCGGTGAAGTCGAACACGGGGTCGAGGTCATCGAACACCTGCAGCCGCCAGGTACGGGGGCCGGGGTTGACAACGTCCAAAGTCAGCTCGGTGGGCACGCCGATAGCAAAAGCCGCCGGCAGGCGCCGCTGCACCTGCAGTGCGTCGGCGCGCCACAGCGCCAGGCTGCGCCACAGGTCGACCGCCGCCAGCACCAGCAGGCCGGCCAGCACCGTGCCCGCCGCTGCCGCGGTGGTGCCGGGCGGCAGGCCCAGCAGGCGCGCGAGCAGTGCGGCGCCGGCCAGCAGCGCCAGGGCGGCGAGGCTGGCCCGGCTGGGCAGCACGAGGCGGCGCATGGGGGTCAAAGCCGCGGCGCCTCCACGCTTTCGAGCGCGGCCTGCAGCAGGTCGTCGATGTCGCGGCCTTCGATCTGGGCGTCGGGCGACATGGTCACCCGGTGGCGCAGCACGGCGCGGGCCTGGGCGGCCACGTCGTCGGGGGTGATGAAGTCGCGGCCGTTGATGAGCGCCATGGCGCGGGCGGCGCGCACCAGGGCCAGGCTGCCGCGCGGGCCGGCGCCCACTTCGATGCCCGGCCACTGCCGCGTGGCCCGCACCACGCGCACCGCGTAGTCGATGACGCGGTCGTCGGCCTTCACGAGGCCCGACAGGCGCTGCAACGCCATCACGTGAACGTCGTCAAGCACCGGCTGCAGGGCGTCCAGCGGCAGTTCGTGGCCTGCACGTTCGGTGGTGACGAGGCGCACCACCGCGGCCTCCTCGTCATGCGTGGGGTAGCCGATGCGGATCTTGAGCAGGAAGCGGTCGAGCTGGGCCTCGGGCAGCGGATAGGTGCCTTCGGTGTCGGCCGGGTTCTGGGTGGCCATCACGATGAAGGGGCGGGGCAGCGGCAGCGTCTCGCCTTCGAGGGTGGCCTGGTACTCCTGCATGGCTTCGAGCAAGGCGCTTTGCGTCTTGGCCGGTGCGCGGTTGATTTCGTCGGCCAGCAGCAGGTGGGTGAACACCGGGCCCTGGCGCACGCGCAACCGGCCCAGGCCGGTGCCGGTGTCATCGAGCACGCTGTGGCCGATGACGTCGGCGGGCATCAGGTCGGGCGTGAACTGCACGCGGGCATAGCGCAGCTTGAGCGTCTGGGCCAGGGCGCGGGCGAGCAGCGTCTTGCCCAGGCCTGGCACGCCTTCCACCAGCACGTGGCCCGAGGCCACCACGGCCACCAGCATCTGCTCGATCGCCTCGGCCTGGCCCACCACGGCCTTGCCCAGTTCGGTGCGCAGGGCATGCAGCCATTGCCGGGCAAGCTGCAGTTCCTCGGGTTTGATCATGTCGGGGCCTTTCGTCTTGAGTCAGGAGAGACGGCGGCGGGCCGTCTCCAGCAGTTGCAGTCGGGGCGCCAGTTCGGCGCGGGTGCTGTAGCGGGCGGTCATGGCCGCGGCCAGGTCATGGGCGGGCAGGCCGGTGGCCTCGGCGATCAGCCGGGCACGCTCGGCCACCGGCTGGCCGCGGTAGCGAGGCAGGTGCCGCGCGGCGGTTTCGTCCAGGGCGCGCTGCTGGGCCGCGAGCAGGGCCTCGGTCCCGCCGCGCTGCAGCCAGGCGCCCAGGCCCGTGACCTGCTCCGCCACCGAGCGGCGCAGGCGCGGCGGCGTCGCCCGCAGCGGGCCGAAGCGCACCGCGGCACGCCACAGCCCGGCGGCCAGGGTGAGCCCCGCCAGGACGATGACGATCC
>JAIPCJ010000160.1 GCA_021738245.1 Methylotenera sp.
CCACCACCAGCGCCGCTTGGTCCGGCCGGCGTTGCATCCCCCCGGCGGCTATGGCCAGCGTGGCGGCCACGGCCGCCGCCGGCAGGCCGCGCCAGACGGTCAGGCGCTGCCACCAGCGCGGCGGTGGCTCGGCCGGCTTGAACAGCGCGGCCTGCACCTGCTGCCACACCCGCGGGCTCGGGGCCATCTCGGGCAAGGGTGCGACCAGCGCCTGCATGCGGGTCTCCCAGTCGCGCACGGCGGCGGCCAGGGTCGGGTGGGCGGGCAGGAGTTGCTGCAACCGGCGGCGCGCGCCGCCCCTCAAGGTGCCCAGGGCGTATTCGGCGGCCAGGCGGTCGGCCAGTTCTCGCTTGCTGTAGTCCATCAATGCACTCCGGCCTGGGGCTGGCTGCCGCGCGCGGCGCGGTCCAGGCACTCGCGCAGGCTTTGCAGCCCGCGGCGGATCCAGCTCTTCACGGTGCCCAGCGGCTGGGCCATCTGGCCAGCCACCTCGGCATGCGACAGGCCGTCGTAGTAGGCCAGCGCGAGGCTGGCGCGCTGGCGTTCCACCAGATGTTCCATGCAGCGCTCCAGCGTGTGCTGGCTGCTGGCCTGCTCCAGCAATGCCAACGGGCCGGCTGCGGTGTCGGGGATCTGGTCGAGCAGGTCGGTCTCGGCGTCGCCGTCGGGGCCGCTGGCGTAGCGGCTCACCGTTTCGGGCTCGCGGCTGCGGCGGCGCAGGCTGTCGATGGCGCGGTTGCGGGCGATGCTCATCAGCCACGTCATGGGCCGGGCCAGCGCGGGGTTGTAGCCCGAGGCCGAGCGCCAGACGGTGACGTAGACCTCCTGCAGGATTTCTTCCGCCTGACCGCGGTCTCCCACCAGCCTGGCGATGACGGCCAGCAGGGTGCCGCTGGTGGCCTTGTAGAGGGCTTCGAAGGCCCGGCGGTCACCCAGGGCCGTTCGGGCCATCCAGGTGTCCAGGGCTTCACCGGCAGCATCACCGGGGCGGGGCGTGTCAGTCATGAGGGCAGGGCGGGCTGTGGCGCGGGCGGGCGCCCGCGCTCGAGGCCGATTGTTGACGCCATGGCGGGTTCCGGGGGCAAAAAGGACGGCCATGACCGAGTTACGCCGGTGGCTTCTTCACGGATGCAGGACCGGCCTCAAAAAAAATTGCATCCATGTGTTCGGCAGCGGCGTAGGTAGGCAGGTGACCGCCGACCCCTTCTGGAGCCATCCCATGACGCTGAGCGTTTCCCGAGCCCTTGCCGCCCTTGCCGCCACACTCGCCACCGCCGGCGCGCATGCTGCCGACGGCAAGCTGCTGCTGACCGGCGGGGTGAGCTCCATCGACGGCGCCGCCGGCGGGGGCCTGACGCCCTGGGCCGTGACCGGCAGCTACGCGACCTCGGGCGAGGTCGGCGGCACGGCCTTCCTGACGGGCGTGAAGACGGGCGACTACGCCCTGCGCACCTTTGGCGCGTCGGTGAGCTGGGACGACCGATTCGAGCTGTCGCTGGCCCGGCAGGATCTGGACACCCGCGACAACCTGGCGCCCCTGGGGCTGTCGGGCCTGCACCTCAAACAGGACATCCTCGGCGCCAAGCTGCGCGTGGCGGGCGACGCGGTGCTGGACGCCGACACCTGGATGCCCCAGGTGGCCATCGGCCTGGAACACAAGATGACGCATGCCGGCGCCCTCGGCCCGACGCTATTCGGGCCGCTGGGCGCCAGCCGCTCCGGCACCGATGTGTACGTCAGCGCCACCAAACTCTTTCTGGCGCCAGGCCTCCTCGTGAACGCCACGCTGCGCGCCACCAAGGCCAACCAGAACGGTCTGCTGGGCTTCGGCGGCGCCCAGGGCCGGGGCTACCAGCTCAAGCCGGAGATCTCGGTCGCCAAGCTGCTCTCCAGCCGCGTGGCCGTGGGCGCCGAGTTCCGCGCCAAGCCCGACAACCTGAACCGCTCTGTGCTCGGTGAGGGTGCGTTGAAGGAAAACGCGTGGTTCGACGTCTTCGTGGCCTGGGCGCCGAGCAAGCAGGTGTCGCTCACCGCCGCCTATGTCGACCTCGGCCGCATCGCGCCCGCCGTCCAGCCGCGGCGCCAGACCGGGGCCTACCTCTCTGCGCAACTGGCCTTCTGAGGCTGCGCTCATCCTTCAAGGAGAACCCCATGATCCGCATCACCCGCATCACCCATGCCCTGGCCGCGCTCGCCGCCACCCTGCTGCTGTCCACCGCCCAGGCCCAGGATGCCGACGACAGCCTCTACCGCGCCTGGGGCGAGAAGGCCGGCATCCAGGCCGTGATGCAAGACTTCGTCACCCGCCTGCAGGCCGACGCCCGCATGGCGCCGTTCTTCAAGAACGCCAACCGCGAGCACCTCGTCACCCAGCTCACCGAGCAGCTCTGCCAGCAGGCCGGCGGGCCCTGCACCTACAAGGGCGTGCCCATGAAGGAGGCGCACGAGTCGATGGACATCGGCCGGCGCGACTTCAATGCGCTGGTGGAGGTGCTGCAGCAGAGCATGCAGGCCAAGGGCATCCCGTTCGCTGCGCAGAACGCGATGCTTGCGCGGCTGGCACCGATGCACCGGGACATCATCAACCGGCCGTGAGCCCCGGGCCGACGGGGTGGCGGCGCTCGCGGCGGCCCGCGGGTAGGCTCGCGCCTTCGCACCACTCGCATGCCTCGCATCCACGATGCAGCCAGATCCCCTGACCTTGCCCGGCCGTACGCGCGTGCGGGAAGTCGTTCTCGAAGGCGTGTTGAAACGTCGCATCCTGCAGATCGATGCCGCGCATGCCCAGGCTTGCGCAGACCTGTGGGCGACCGGCAACTTCACGCACCTGCACATCGGCAGCCCTGAAAATCCAGGCCTCACCAGCCTGGCGTGTCTGCAGGACTTCCAGAACGTGACACGCCTGGAGGTGATGCTGCTGGAAGGCAAGGCCGACGTCTCCATGCTCGCAGCGCATGCATCGACGCTGGTGGAGTTCGCGTGCAACGACGACCACAACGCGTTGCCGGACTGCAGCGCGTTCCCCGCCCTGGAGTCCCTGAGGCAGACCTGGTACCCGGCCATGCGCTTCGGCCCCAGCGCCGCATTGCGTTCGCTGTCGTTGAACCGGTATGCACCGCGCAGCCAACGTCTGGGCGCAATGCCCGAATTGCCCGAGGCGCCCCAGCTCCGCGAATTGAACCTGCTGCGCCCCGGCCTCGTGGCGCTTGCGCCCATGGACCGATGGCCGCAGCTGGAAGCGGTGCGTGTGACGATGGCGACGCGACTGCGGACGGTAGCCGAGTTGGCGGGCTGCCGTCAGCTGAAGGAGCTGGTGCTCGATGGCTGTCGGCAGGTCGCGGATCTGGCGCCCTGCCTTGCACAGCTGGGCACGCTGGAGGCGCTCACGTTGGAGAAGTGTGCTGATCTGGCTGATCTGCGCTTCGTCGAACGCATGCCACGCCTGGCACGGCTGAATTTGCTGGACACGCAGGTGCTGGATGGCGATCTGTCACCGCTGGCCGAGCACCCGTCGCTCCGGCACGCCACTTTCACCTCACGAAAGCACTTCAGCCATACCGAAGGGCAGATCCGGGCACTGCTTCATGCCAGGCATCGCCGTGCAGCGCCCCGGCACTGAAGCTGGCTGCGGCCTCGGTGGGAGGTCGCGCTGGGGCTTCAAGCCAACGAGCAAGGCCGGGCACCCGGCCCCAGCCGGTCCACCGCGTCGGTGATGATCCCGTCGATGCCGTCGGCGATCAGCCGCTCGGCCACGGCGGCGTCGTTGACGGTGTAGACCAGCGCCCGCCAGCCGCGGGCGTGCAGCTGTTCGATCAGTGAACGGTCCATCAGCCGCCAGTTCGTGATGACGGCCACCACGTCCAGGGCCTCGGCCGCCTCGGGCCAGCCGGCCCAGAGTTCGTCCAGCAGCAGGCCGCGGGGCAGGGCGGGTTCGGCGTCGCGCGCGGCGGCCAAGGCGTCGGGCCGGAAGCTGCTCAGCAGCGGCGGCACGGCGGCATCGGCCCACAGGCGTGCGGCCTCGCGAGCCACCGCCGCGCCGGTGCGGGCGTCTTCGCCCGGGCAGGGCTTGATCTCGATGTTCAGCGCGCAGCCATTGGCCTGGCAGAACGCAGCGATCTGGGCAAAACGGGGCAGGGGCTCGCCGGCGTAAGGCGGGCTGTGCCACGCGCCGGCGTCCAGCCGGGCCAGCGCCGCCCAGTCCTGCTCGGCCGGCGAGCCCTGCCCGCTGGTGGTGCGCTCCAGGGTGTCGTCATGCAGCAAAAAGGCTTCGCCGTCGCGGCTGAGCTTCACATCGCATTCGAAGGCTCGATACCCGAAACCCGCGCCCAGCCGGAAGGCGGCCAGGGTGTTCTCCGGGGCAAGCTTGCCGGCGCCGCGGTGCGCCAGCCACAGCGGATAGGGCCAGGGCTTCATCCTTCGGATTCTGAGGGCAATCGGTGCAAAACCCCCCCTGCGATACGATCCCGCTCCTCTATGAACGCCCCGCATCCCCTGATGCCGGCTGCCGCTGCCGCAGCCGATGTCCACGATTCGCGCGACGCCCCCCGCCTGCGCGAGATTCCGTACAACTACACGTCGTTCTCCGACCGTGAGATCGTCATCCGCCTGTTGGGTGCGCGATCCTGGGCGCTGCTGGACCAGCTCCGGCTGGAGCGCCGCACCGGCCGATCCGCGCGCATGCTGTACGAGGTGCTGGGCGACATCTGGGTGGTGCAGCGCAACCCCTACCTGCAGGATGACCTGCTGGACAACCCGAAGCGCCGCGCGCTGCTGATCGAGGCCCTGCATCACCGCCTGGCCGAGGTGCAAAAGCGCCGCGACCCTGCCAGCGACGCGGTGCGGGATGCCGCCGTGGGCGAGCTGCTGCAGGCGGCGCGTGGCGCCGTGGCCGAGTTCGCCAAGTTCTTCGACAGCACGGCCGCGCTGCGCAAGCGTGCCGCCAAGACCCTGGCCCGCCACACCGCCAAGGACAACATCAAGTTCGACGGCCTGGCCCGCGTGAGCCACGTGACGGATGCGACCGACTGGCGGGTGGAGTACCCCTTCGTGGTGCTCACGCCCGACACCGAGGCCGAGATGGCCGGCCTGGTGGGCGCCTGCTTCGAGCTGGGCCTGACCGTCATCCCGCGGGGCGGCGGCACCGGCTATACCGGCGGCGCCGTGCCCCTGGTGTGGAACAGCGCCGTCATCAACACCGAGAAGCTCGAAGCCCTGCGCGGCGTCGAGATGCTGCGCCTGCCGGGCCTGGACCGCGAGGTGCCGACCATCTTCAGCGAAGCCGGCGTCGTCACCCAGCGCGTGGCCGACCTGGCCGAAGCCAACGGCTTCGTGTTCGCGGTGGACCCGACTTCGGCCGAGGCCAGCTGCATCGGCGGCAACGTCGCCATGAACGCGGGCGGCAAGAAGGCCGTGCTCTGGGGCACCGCGCTGGACAACCTGGCCAGCTGGCGCATGGTCACGCCCGAGGCCAAGTGGCTGGAGGTGGTGCGCCTGAACCACAACCTCGGCAAGATCCACGATGTGGAGGTCGCCAGCTTCGAGCTGCGCTACTTCGATGCCTCCGGCAAGACGCTGGAGAAGACTGAGCGGCTGGACATCCCGGGCCGTGTCTTCCGCAAGGAGGGCCTGGGCAAGGATGTCACCGACAAATTCCTCGCCGGCCTGCCCGGCATCCAGAAGGAAGGCTGCGACGGCCTGATCACCAGCGCCCGCTGGATCGTGCACCGCATGCCGGCGCACACCCGCACCGTGTGCCTGGAGTTCTTCGGCAACCCCAAGGACTGCGTGCCCAGCATCGTGGACATCAAGGACTACATGTTCTCGATCGCGTCCACCGGCGTGCTGCTGGCCGGCCTGGAGCACCTGGACGACCGCTACCTCAAGGCCGTGGGCTACGCCACCAAGAGCAAGCGGGGCGGCTTCCCGAAGATGGTGCTGATCGGCGACATCGTCGGCGACGACCCCGACGCGGTGGCACACGCCACCAGCGAGGTGGTGCGCCTGGCCAACGGCCGTTCGGGCGAGGGCTTCGTGGCGGTCAGCGCCGATGCGCGCAAGAAGTTCTGGCTCGACCGCAAGCGCACCGCCGCCATCAGCAAGCACACGAACGCGTTCAAGGTGAACGAGGACGTGGTGATCCCGCTGCCGCGCATGGGCGAGTACACGCTGGGCATCGAGCGCATCAACATCGAGCTCAGCTTGCGCAACAAGCTCGAACTCGTCACCGCCCTGCAGGCCCTCTTCACCACCGGCAAGCTGCCGCTGGGCAAGACCGACGACGCGGGTGACATCCCGAGCGCCGAGCTGCTGGAAGACCGCGTGCAGCAGGCGCTCACGCTGCTGCGCGACGTGGGCGAGCTGTGGCAGGGCTGGCTCAGCGGCCTGGACAGCGGCTTCTTCGAGCGGCTGCAGACGCATGAGCTGCGCGCGTCCTGGAAGACGCAGATCCTCAAGCCCCTGCAGGCCATCTTCAGCGGCGCCGCTTTCGAGCCGCTGCTGGCCGAGTGCCGCCGCATCCACAAGGAGGTGCTGCGCGGCCGGGTGTGGGTGGCGCTGCACATGCATGCCGGCGACGGCAACGTGCACACCAACATCCCCGTCAACAGCGACAACTACGCCATGCTGCAGACGGCCCACGAGGCCGTGGCCCGCATCATGACGTTGGCGCGCAGCCTGGACGGCGTGATCTCGGGCGAGCATGGCATCGGCATCACCAAGATCGAGTTCCTGAGCGACGACGAGCTGGCCAACTTCACGGCCTACAAGCAGCGCGTCGACCCCGAAGGCCGCTTCAACAAGGGCAAGCTGCTCAAGAGCGACGCCCTGCCGGCCGACCTGCGCAACGCCTACACGCCGTCCTTCGGCCTGATGGGGCACGAGTCGCTCATCATGCAGCAGAGCGACATCGGCGCGATCAGCGACTCCATCAAGGACTGCCTGCGCTGCGGCAAGTGCAAGCCGGTGTGCGCCACGCACGTGCCGCGCGCCAACCTGCTGTACAGCCCGCGCAACAAGATCCTGGCCACCTCGCTGCTGGTTGAGGCCTTCCTGTACGAGGAGCAGACGCGCCGCGGCGTGTCGATCAAGCACTGGCAGGAGTTCGAGGACGTGGCCGACCACTGCACGGTCTGCCACAAGTGCGCCTCGCCCTGCCCGGTCAAGATCGACTTCGGCGACGTGACGATGAACATGCGCAACTTGTTGCGCAAGATGGGCCAGAAGACCTGGCGCCCCGGCAACGCGGCGGCCATGTTGATGCTCAACGCCACCAACCCCGAGACCATCAAGCTCGCCCGCAGCGCGGTGGTGGGCATTGGCTACAAGGCCCAGCGCCTGGCGGTGGACCTGTTCAAGCCCGCCGGCCGCAAGCAGTCGAGCGCGCCACCGGCCACGGTCGGCGCCGCACCCGTCAAGGAACAGGTCATCCACTTCATCAACAAGAAGTTGCCGGGTGGCCTGCCCAAGAAGACGGCGCGCGCGCTGCTGGACATCGAGGACAAGGACTACGTGCCCATCATCCGGCCGCCGGCCACGCCGAGCGAGACGGAGGCGGTGTTCTATTTCCCGGGCTGCGGCTCGGAGCGCCTGTTCAGCCAGGTGGGCCTGGCCACGCAGGCCATGCTCTGGCATGCCGGCGTGCAGACGGTGCTGCCGCCGGGGTACCTGTGCTGCGGCTACCCGCAGCGCGGCTCGGGCCAGTTCGACAAGGCCGAGAAGATGATCACCGACAACCGGGTGCTCTTCCACCGCGTCGCCAACACGCTCAACTACCTCGACATCAAGACCGTGGTGGTCAGCTGCGGCACCTGCTTTGACCAACTGCAGGGCTACAAGTTCGAAGACATCTTCCCGGGCTGCCGCATCATCGACATCCACGAGTACCTGCTGGAGAAGGGCATCACGCTGGGCGCCAAGCAGAGCTACCTCTACCACGACCCCTGCCACACGCCGATGAAGCTGCAGGAGCCGATGAAGACCGTGAAGGCCCTGGTGGGCGAGAACGTCGTCAAGAGCGACCGCTGCTGCGGCGAGAGCGGCACGCTGGCCGTCACGCGGCCCGATGTGTCCACGCAGGTTCGCTTCCGCAAGGAAGAGGAGCTCCGCAAGACCGAAGCCCAGCTGCGCGCGAGCGGCAAGGTGGGCGCCGAAGAGAACCTCAAGATCCTCACGTCCTGCCCGAGCTGCCTGCAGGGCCTGTCCCGCTACGGCAACGACCTGCAGAACGGCCTGCTGGAGGCCGACTACATCGTCGTGGAGATGGCGCGTCAGATCCTCGGCGAGAACTGGATGCCCGACTACGTGGCCAAGGCCAACGCCGGAGGCATCGAGCGCGTGCTGGTATGACGACGTTCAGCGGCTACCTGCGCACCGCCTTGCGGTGGCAGCGCGGGCGCCAGGGCAGCGGCTACGACAAGATGCTGCTGCTCACGGCACGCTGGCCGCTGCCGTTCGACAGCTACCTGATCCGCTACCCCGAGGGCAGCGCCATCCCGCCGCATACCGACCCCGTGCAGACGGGGCGCCATTACCGGCTCAACATCGTCGTGAAGGCCTCACCGCGCGGCGGTGAGTTCATCTGCGCGACGCCGATCTGGCAAAGCCGGCGCATCAAGTTCTTCCGGCCCGACGCTTGCGAGCACAGCGTGACGCGCGTCGAGGGCGGCAGCCGCTATGTGCTGTCGGTGGGCTGGGTGTTGAAGGACCGACCGACATGACCTGCCCGCTCTGCACCACCGACGGTGGTCTCGTCGTCGCCCGCACGCCGCTGTTTCGCGTGGTGCGCGTGGTGGACGGTGACGAAGCCCGCCGCTTTCCGGCGTTCTACCGGCTCATCTGGGCCACGCATGTCGCCGAGTTCAGTGACCTCTCAGTCACGGATCGTCACGCCTGCATGGACGCGGTCACCGAGATCGAGCGGGTTCTGAGGTCTTTGCTGGCGCCGACCAAGGTCAACCTCGCCTCGCTGGGCAATGTCGTGCCGCATCTGCACTGGCACGTCATTGCCCGCTTCGAGGGCGACTCGCACTTCCCGGCACCCGTCTGGGCGGCGGCCCAGCGTGACACCGTGCCCGCACTGGCCCGGCCGTTGGCCGAGGTGGACGCGGCAATCGCTCAGTCCTTGGCCAGCGCCACGCGCACGCTGGGCTGAGCGGCAGCGGTGGCCGTGCCCGACGGCGCGGCGCGGTAGTTCGGGTCGTAGGGGTCGATGAAGTCGATGTTGAAGCGGTAGATGCGCGCATCGGCCGCCGTCTGCGGGCCGCACTTCAGGCTGCGCACGGCATCGCGAACCGAGCGCTCGACACTGTTGCCCCAGCCCCGGGCGCGCACCGTCTCGATCTCGCCGTCCTGCATGACGAACTGCACGCGCACGCGCCCGGACATGCGCTCGCGCAGCCAGGTGGTTTGCAGCGCGTCCTGCAGCTGATGCTCGATGCCGGCGCAGGAAGCCGTCACGTCGAAACGCACGGGCGCTTCGATGACACGGCCACGCACTTCCACCCGTTCCAGGCTGTCGGGCGAGGCCATGGCCGGGCCGGCGGTCAGGGCCAGCGTGGCGGCGCAGGCCAGGCCTGCGAAGAGGCTGTTCAGCAGCGGGGTGCGTTGGGCGATCGAGTAGCGAGTGGACATGACGAGCTCCTGTGAGTGGTGGGCCGAAGTCGGCGCCCATCGCGTCGACCTGTCGTCAGGCTAGGCGCCTGACCGAGCGCACCCAAGGCACAAGCGATGAGCTGCGGGTGGCTTGCGACGACCCGCAGAAAACCGCGGCTGAACTGCAAGCACCAAGAAACGGCGGCGGCCCAGGGGCCCGTGCCACTCGTCATGTCGTCTGCCAATCAGGGCTTGCCCCTTAGGGTGACCTCCGTCACTCCGGTGGGTGACAGGCATTTGGCGCCGCTTTGTCCACACTCGCTCCCGCTTCGGAATGCGCCAGGCCGGCGCGGTGCTCACGTCGTTGGGAAGACGGGCGCCCCTGGCCAGCTGTGGACACGGCGGCGCTTCGCGTGGAGATCCCATGGGCCGAGCCGGCATGCCGTCCGCCACGGCGACCTCACGGAACCACCCCTATGCATTTCTCCTCCTCCAATCGCCGCCGCGTCATTGCGCTGGTTTGCGGCCTGCTTGCGGCTGGCGCTGGCCAGGCCGGCGTCTCCACGGCCCAGGTCGACAGCGGCGTCACCAGCCTGCTGCAGCGCGGCAGTACGACGGACCGCCTGATCATTGGCTACCGCGATGCCGCCCAGGCCGACGCCCGCGACGCCCGCGTGCTGCGCGCCGTGACCGTCAACGCGGCCGCGATGGACAACCGCCTCGGTGCCCTGAACGCCGCCCTGGCCCTGCGCGGCGCCAAGGCCCGCGTGCTGCGCCAGATGGGCACCGGCGGCCATGTGTTCAAGCTCGACAAGGCCTTCACGCTGTCGGAGCTGCAGCGCGTGGCGAGCGACCTCAAGGCGGCTGACGCCAACATCGCCTACGCCGAGCCCGACCGCAAGATGTACCCGATGATGACGCCCAACGACACAAGCTACAGCTTGCAGTGGGACCTCTACGAGACCACCGGTGGCATCCGCGCCCCAGCCGCCTGGGACCTGGCCACCGGCACGGGCGTCGTGGTGGCCGTCATCGACACCGGCATCCGCCCGCATGCCGATCTGTCGGGCCAGACCGTGGCCGGCTACGACATGATCAATGACACCGCCGTGGCCAATGACGGCAATGGCCGTGACAGCGACCCCAGCGACCCCGGCGACTGGACCGCCGCCAACCAATGCGCCGCAGGCGACCCCGCCAGCAATTCCAGCTGGCACGGCACCCACGTGGCCGGCACCATCGCCGCCAAGACCAACAACTCGGCGGGCATCGCCGGCATCGCCTTCAACGCCAAGATCCAGCCCGTGCGCGCACTGGGCAAGTGCGGTGGCTACACCTCCGACATCGCCGACGGCATCACCTGGGCCTCGGGCGGCACCGTCTCGGGCCTGAGCGCCGTCAACGCCACGCCGTCCCGGGTGATCAACATGTCGCTGGGCGGCGGCGGCGCCTGCGACACCGCCACGCAGACGGCCATCAACGGCGCCCGCTCGCGCGGCACCGTGGTGGTGGTGGCCGCCGGCAATGAAAACCAGAACGCCAGCAACTCCAGCCCGGCCAACTGCTCGGGTGTCATCACGGTGGCGGCGACGGACCGCAACGGCGCACGGGCCTACTACTCCAACTACGGCTCGATCGTGACCCTGGCGGCACCGGGTGGCGACGTGCGCTCCAGCAGCAGCAACGGCATCCTGAGCACGCTCAATGCCGGCACCACGTCGCCGGGAGCGGACAGTTACGCCTACTACCAGGGCACCTCCATGGCCACGCCCCACGTGGCCGGCGTGGTCGCGCTGATGTTGAGCGCCAAGCCGAGCGCCACGCCCGACCAGATCAAGGCGGCCCTGCAAAGCAGCGCCCGTGCCTTCCCGGGCACCTGCTCGCAATGCGGCTCGGGCATCCTGGACGCTGCCGCCGCCGTGGCCGCGATCACGGGCGCAGGCACCGGCACGCTGCCCACGGTCAACGAGACGGAGTCCAACGGCAGCATCGCCTCGGCCAACACCGTGTCGGCGCCGGCCAACGTGGCGGGCAGCATCGGCTCGACGAGCGACACCGACTACTTCAAGGTGACGCTGCCAGCCGGCAAGTCGCTGTCGGCCACGCTCACGGCGGCCAGCAGCAGCAACGACTTCGACCTGTACGTGAAGAACGCCAGCGGCACGACGCTCGCCCGCAGTGAGAAGGCCGCCGGCAGCGCCGACAGCATCACCTACGCCAACGGCGGCTCGACCGCGATCACGTTGTATGTGCAGGTGCTGCGCTACAGCGGCACGGGGGCGTACACGCTGAAGCTGCAGTGGTGATCGACGGGTTGTCGATGCACTGAGTGATGGAAACGGGGCTTCGGCCCCGTTTCCCTTTCGGCCTTCAGGCCGTCACCACACCGTCAC
>JAIPCJ010000010.1 GCA_021738245.1 Methylotenera sp.
GCTGATGCGCAGGCAGCCCCGGCCGCTGTCGGCGTAGGCGGGGTAGTCAGCGCCTGCCTGGGCGGTGCCGACCTCGCTGGGATAGCGCCTGCGCAGGCTGCCGATCTCTTCATCGTCCAACGCAGGGCCGAACAGGAAGCGGTAGGTCTGGCTCTCACCGTGCGCCAACGCGAGGCGGTACTGCACGCAGGCGGCGGGTGTCTCGTACCGCGCGTCGCCGCCGGCCAGTTGCTCCGCCCGCAGCGCGCTCGGGGCATGCAGGCCGCCTTCGCCTTCGAAGGCCGACTGGCTGGCCTCCCAGGCGTCGGGCGTGCGCTCGCACAGCAGGAAGGTCTTGTCCTTGAGATGCTGATTCTTGAAGTAGTCCGCCACCTTCTGGTAGGGCGTCACGCTGCTGGCGACGAGGCCGCCGAGGTCGGCCCGCCATTCGGCAGACTGGTTCATCCACGACATGTAGCCGATCGGGAAGTAGGGCACGAGGCTGATGCGCCGCGGGCGGCCCGAGAGGTTGATGACCTGCACCGTCCACAGTTCCACCACGTCGTCGGTGGGCAGGCTCAGGCGCATTTGCACGCGCAGGCCCAGGTGCTCGACCGTCCAGCCCAGCGCGTCGCGTTCGACCGTGAAGCGAAAGTGCTCCAGCGGCGCTCGAACCGGCTCGTAGGGGGCCGAGAAGAGGTCGCCCGTGTCCTCGTCCTTCACGTAGATGAATCGACCGGGGTGGTGGGCGTAGTAGGCCTGCTCCGGCTGCATGAAGGTCTTGGCCTCCAGGTTCGGCGCATGCGCGTACTTGGCGGGTTCGGGCTGCATGAACTGTGCGGTGGCATAGCCGCGGCAGGTCACCTGGATCATCATGCGGCGGTTCCACAGAAAGCCGCCGGCAAGGGGCAGGGCGGTCGGGCTGGTCAGCTCGCAGCGCGCGCCGTCGTCATGGTGTTCGATCATGGGGAGGGAGGACGATTGCGTGCGGCGAGGTCAGCCTGGATGCGCGCCATGGTGGGGTTGTCGAGGGTGTAGAACACCATGAGGCCGGCCGCCATCAAGGTGAACGCTGCCGGGATGACCGACATCAGCCAGACGATGCCGGCCTGCGAGTCGGCCGACTGGGTCGCGTTGGGCACATAGCCCAGCGCCGAGAAGATCGCGCCGATGACGGCCACGGCCAGTGCGGTGCCCAGCTTCTGGGCGAAGGAGCTTGCCGCAAAGGTCATGCCGGTCGCGCGGCGGCCGTGGCGCCATTCGTTGTAGTCGGCGCTGTCGGCCAGCATCGCGAACGACAGCGGCGATTTCGGGCCGAGTGCCAGGCCGAGGCCGATCTGCAGCACGTACATCATCGTGAGGTTGTCGCTCGGCACCAGCAGGAAGGCGCCGGACAGCAGCGTGGACGCGAGCATCAGGCCGATCATGAGCTTGCGCTTGTCGATGAAGCGCGTCAGCAGCGGGGTCAGCGCGGTGCCTGCCGCGGCTGCCAGCAGATAAGCCGGCATGAAGCTGGCGAGCAGATCGGGCCGGTTCACGACGTACTTGAAGTAGTAGGCCGTGCTGGTCATGCGCAGCGTGATGCTGCCCATGATGATGAGCGCGAGGAAGAAGAGGAGGATCCAGGGCCGGTTGCTGCGCAGGTCGGCCAGGTCCTGCCAGACGCTGACCGGCTGCGCCTGCGGTGGTTGCACGCGCTCGGTGGTGGTGCTGAAGCTGATCGCAAAGATGACGGCTGCGGCCAGCCCCCAGAACAGCATGGTGAGCGGCCAGCCCAGTGTCGGGTCGCCGCCGCCGAGCCATTGCACCAGCCGGGGCGAGGCCGCGGTGACGAGGGTGCCGCCGGCAAAGCCCGCCACGAAGCGCGACGCATTGATGGCATTGCGTTCGCGGGCATCGCCCGACAGCACGCCCGACAGGGCGCTGTAGGGCAGGTTGACGCTGGTGTAGGTCGTCATCAGCAGCAGGTAGGTGCCGCAGGCCCAGATCAGCTTGCCGGTCGGCCCGAGATCGGGCGTGCAGAAAGCCAGCACCCCCACGGCCGCCAGCGGCAGCGGGCCGAACAGGAGGAAGGGCCGGAACTTGCCCCAGCGTGTGCGGGTGCGGTCGGCGGCGGCGCCGATCAGCGGGTCGGTGAAGGCGTTGAAGATCTTCACCACGAAGAGCATGGACGCGGCGGCCGCCGCGCTGATGCCGAAGACGTCGGTGTAGAAGATCAGCAGGAAGGTTGAGATGTTGGTCCAGTAGAAGTTGAACCCCATGTCGCCCAGGCCGTAGCCGACGACCTCGCGGCGGGTCAGGCGCCCGCTCACGCCGCCAGCCATGCGGCCACCTCGGCCTGGAGGGCGGCCAGCGGGCGCATCGCATCCAGGCGCAGCACGCCGGGCTCGCCCCGTGGCGGCTCCAGGGTGTCGAACTGGCTGTCGATCAGGCTGGCCGAAAAGAAGTGGCCGCCGCGTGTGCGCACCCGCCGGTCGGCCTCGGCCTTGTCGATGTCCAGGAAGGCGAAACGCAAGCCCGGCGCTGCAGCGCGCAGCTGATCGCGATAGCTGCGCTTGAGCGCCGAGCAGGTCAGGATGACGCCGGCTTCCAGGCGGAGGCGGTCGCAGAGGCTGGCGAGCCAACTGGCCCGGTCGCTGTCGGTGAGCGGCTCTCCCTGCGCCATCTTTTGGCGGCTGGCTTCGGTATGAAAGGCATCGCCCTCCAGCCAGGGGCGCTGCAGATGCGTGGCCAGCCGGGCGGCGAGAGTCGATTTGCCGCTGCCGGCAACGCCCATGACGACGAGGGAAGGAGGCGAAGAGGTCATCGGACGGGGGCTGGCGGGGGAAGAGCGACGATTTGGATAGCGCTATCCTACTTGCTCGCCCGAGGCGCCCGCTCCGTACTTCCCCGTGGATGCGGTGGCCGGTGCGCGTGCGCGGGCGTGGCTTGCCGAGGCCCGCACGGGGGCCTCAGTAGAATCCCGGGCGCCGCACGTCGTCCCGTCTTCTCAGGGCGGCGCCTTCCCGAGAACCGCGAGCTTCGACTCGCGCCCAGCTTCCGTTCGGACTCCATGGCCCAGACCCCGCACCTGACCGCTTTCGAGGGCGGCAACGCCCTTTCCGACTTTCGCGCCAAGGCCTTGCTGGCCGGGCTGCAGGGGGTCAGCGACCGCATCACCGGCATCACGGCCCGGGCGGTGCACTGGGTCTGGACCGATGCGCCTCTGGAGGCCGCCACTCGCGAGCGCTTCGCCGCGCTGCTGACCTACGGCGAGCCGGCGGCAGCCGAGGCCAAGGGCGACCTCGTCGTCGTCACGCCGCGCTTTGGCACCGTCAGCCCCTGGGCGTCCAAGGCGACGGACATCGCCCGCAACTGCGGCTTCACGCTCAAGCGCGTGGAGCGGGTGGTGGAGTACCGCATCGCCACCAAGTCGGGCCTGCTGGGCGGTGCCAAGCCGCTGACGACCGAGGAACTGCAGGCGTGTGCCGCCCTGCTGCATGACCGCATGACCGAGTCGGTGTGCTTCAGCCGCGACGACACCGCGCACCTTTTCGACGAGCGCACGGCCGAGCCGCTGGCCCATGTCGACGTGCTGGGCCAGGGCCGCGCAGCGCTGGAGAAGGCCAATGTCGAATTCGGCCTGGCGCTCTCGGGCGACGAGATCGATTACCTCGACACCAACTTCAAGAAGCTCGGCCGCAACCCGAGCGATGTCGAACTGATGATGTTCGCCCAGGCCAACAGCGAGCATTGCCGGCACAAGATCTTCAACGCGACCTTCACGGTCGACGGCGAAGCGCAGCCGCTGTCGCTGTTCGGCATGATCCGCAACACCGAGAAGCTCAACCCGCAGCACACCGTGGTGGCCTACTCGGACAACGCGGCCATCATGGAAGGCCACGCGATCGAGCGCTGGATGCCCGCGCCGCGCCCGGGTTCGGCCTACGTGGCTCGCCCCGAGCAGGCCCAGGTGTTGATGAAGGTGGAGACGCACAACCACCCCACGGCCATCTCGCCCCACCCGGGCGCCTCGACCGGCGCGGGCGGTGAGATCCGCGACGAAGGCGCCACCGGCCGCGGCTCCAAGCCCAAGGCCGGCCTGACCGGCTTCTCGGTGTCCAACCTGCACCTGCCCGGCTTGAGCGAGCCCTGGGAGCAGCATCCGGTGGGCAAGCCGGCGCACATCGCGTCGGCGCTGCAGATCATGATCGACGGCCCGCTGGGGGGCGCCGCCTTCAACAACGAGTTCGGCCGGCCCAACCTGGCGGGCTACTTCCGGGTGTTCGAGCAGACGGTGGCCGGCGTGCGCCGCGGCTATCACAAGCCCATCATGATCGCCGGCGGCCTGGGCACCATCCGTGCCGACCAGACCCGCAAGATCGAGTTTCCCGCTGGCACGCTGCTGATCCAGCTCGGCGGCCCCGGCATGCGCATCGGCATGGGCGGCGGCGCCGCGTCTTCGATGGCGGCGGGCACCAACACGGCCGACCTGGATTTCGACTCGGTCCAGCGCGGCAATCCCGAGATCGAGCGCCGTGCGCAGGAGGTCATCAACCACTGCTGGGGCCTGGGCGCCGAGAACCCGGTGCTGGCCATCCACGACGTGGGCGCGGGTGGCATCTCCAATGCCTTCCCAGAGCTGGTGAACGACGCTGGCCGCGGTGCGCGCTTCGATCTGCGCAAGGTGCCGCTGGAAGAGAGCGGCCTGGCGCCCAAGGAAATCTGGTGCAACGAGAGCCAGGAGCGCTACGTGCTGGCGATCGCGCCGCAGAGCCTGGATCTGTTCAAGGCCCTGTGCGAGCGCGAGCGCTGCCCGTTTGCCGTCATTGGTGTGGCGACCGAAGAGCGCCAGCTGCAGCTCGTCGACGAGCAGGCCGGCGATGACCATCCCATCGACATGCCGATGGACGTGCTGCTGGGCAAGCCGCCCAAGATGCAGCGCGACGTCACCCGCGTGCCGCGCGATGGCGGCGCGCTGGACCTGACCGGCGTGAGCCTGGAGAAGGTGGCCTTCGACGTCCTGCGTCACCCGACGGTGGCGAGCAAGCGCTTCCTCGTGACCATCGGCGACCGCACCGTCGGCGGTCTGAACCACCGCGACCAGATGGTCGGCCCGTGGCAGGTGCCGGTGGCGGACTGCGCCGTCACGCTGGCCGACTTCATCGGCTTCGCGGGCGAGGCCATGAGCATGGGCGAGCGCACGCCGCTGGCAGCCGTCAACGCACCCGCCTCGGGCCGCATGGCGGTGGCCGAGGCCATCACCAATCTGCTGGCGGCGCCCTTCGAGCTGTCGCGCGTGAAGCTCAGCGCCAACTGGATGGCGGCCTGCGGCGAGCCGGGTGAAGACGCCGCGCTGTTCGACACCGTCAAGGCGGTGGGCATGGAACTCTGCCCGGCGCTGGGTGTGTCCATCCCGGTGGGCAAGGATTCCCTGTCGATGCGCACCAAGTGGGACGACCAGCAGGTCACCGCGCCGGTGTCGCTGATCGTCAGCGCCTTTGCGAGCATCGCCGACGTGCGTGGCACGCTGACGCCGCAGTGGCAGCGCGAAGATTCGTGCCTGATCCTCGTCGACCTCGGCCAGGGCAAGCACCGCCTGGCCGGCTCCATCCTGGCGCAGACGCTCAACCAGTTCGGCAACGAGGTGCCCGACCTGGACGACCCGCAACAGCTCGTGGCTCTGGTCAACGCCGTCAACGAGCTGCGCGCCGCCGGCAAGCTGCTGGCTTACCACGACCGCTCCGACGGCGGCCTGTGGGCCGCGGCCTGCGAGATGGCCTTCGCTGGCCAGACCGGCCTGAGCCTGAATGTGGACCTGCTCGTCACCGAAGGCGACGGCATCACCGACAGCCGGGCCGATACCGGCGACTCCAAGAACTGGGCCGCGCAGGTCAGCGGCCGGCGCGAGGAGCTGACGCTGCGCGCGCTGTTCGCCGAAGAACTCGGCGCCCTCATCCAGGTGCGCGCCGCCGACCGCGATGCCGTCATGCAGGTGCTGCGCACCCACGGCCTGTCGCGTCACTCGCATGTGGTGGCCAAGCCCAACAAGAGCCGCCAGATGGAAGTCTGGCGCGATGCCAAGAAGGTGTTTGGTGCTGACCTGACCGTGCTGCAGCAAGCCTGGGACGAGGTCAGCGGCCGCATCGCCATGCTGCGCGACAACCCGGCCTGCGCCGAGGCCGAGCATGCGGCCGCCGGCCAGGCGTCCGACCCGGGCCTGCACGTGCACCTGACGTTCACGCCGGAAGCTCCTGCCGTCATCACCGGCGCGCGCCCCCGGGTCGCCATCCTGCGCGAGCAGGGCGTTAACTCGCATGTCGAGATGGCCTACGCGATGGCCCTGGGCGGCTTCGAGAGCTTTGACGTGCACATGAGCGACCTGCAGTCGGGTGCCGTCAAGCTGGATGGCTTTGCCGCGTTCGTGGCCTGCGGTGGCTTCAGCTACGGCGACACGCTGGGCGCCGGCGAGGGCTGGGCACGCAGCATCATGTTCAACCCGGTGCTGGCCGAGCAGTTCCGCGCCTTCTTCGCGCGGCCCGACACCCTGGCCCTGGGCGTGTGCAATGGCTGCCAGATGCTGGCGGCCCTTGCCCCGATCATCCCGGGTGCCGACGCCTGGCCCCGCTTCACGCGCAACCAGAGCGAGCAGTTCGAGGCCCGGCTGTCGCTGGTGGAGGTGCTGGAGTCGCCCAGCGCCTTCTTCCAGGGCATGGCCGGCAGCCGGCTGCCGATCGCGGTGGCGCATGGCGAGGGCTTCGCCAACTTCGCGCGCCAGGGTGACGCGGCCCGCGTGATTCCGGCGATGCGTTTCGTCGACCACCACGGCCAGCCCACCGAGGCCTATCCCTTCAACCCCAATGGCAGCCCGGGCGGCCTGACCTCGGTCACCACGGCCGACGGCCGCTTCACCGCGCTGATGCCGCACCCGGAGCGGGTGTTCCGCAATGTGCAGATGAGCTGGACCTCGGGCGACCGCAGCCAGCACAGCCCCTGGCTGCGCATGTTCCAGAACGCGCGCAAGGCGCTGGGTTAATCGGCCAAAAAGCGGGCGTCCAGGCGCTCGCGCAGCGGGTAGTACTGAAACCACGGCCGGGCCTGCACGATGGCAGCCCAGACGGACGGCCGCGCGAGCAGCCGTTCGTAGTAGGCCGCCAGCCGCGGGTGGGTGGCTGCAAAGGGCCGGATGACGCTCGCGTAGAACAAGGCCGGCGCCGCGCTGCAGTCGGCCATCGTGAAGGTCTCCCCGGTGGCCCAGGTGGCGTCGCTGCGGCGGGTTTCGATCAGGTCATAGGCCTGACCCAGCGCCTGCTCGTGGGTGGCCAGGGCCAGGGCGTCGCGGGATTCGGGCGGGCGCAGCATCTGGGCGATGGTGCGTTGCATCGGGTCCATCACGTACTGGTCGAACAGCCGGTCCCACAGGCGCACCTGCAGCTGGTGGTCGAAGTCATCGGGCAGCAGCCGCGCGGTGCCCGCATGGTGGTGGTCCAGGTACTCCATCTGGACGGACGTTTCCGGCACGACCCGGTCGCCGTCGACCAGCAGCGGAATCTTGGCCGTGGGCCAGAGGTCGGCGAAGGCTGCGCGGGCGGCCGGTTCGCCCAGGTTCACCAGCTTGGCCTCGTAAGGTGTGCCCAGCTCCTGCAACGCGATGAGCAGCTTCCAGCAGTGGGAGGAGAGCGGGTGGTAGTGCAGGGTGAGGGCCATGGGGGGTGCAGAGGGAGCAAGAAAAAAGGGCAGGCCTGCGCCTGCCCCTGCCGTTGTCGCGGTTGAAGGTCAGTCCTGCACGACAGCCGCTGCGCGCAGCTTCTTGTTGATGCGCAGGGCTACCAGGGTGCACAGCACGCCCGAAAGCAGATAGACGCTCACCGAGCCCAGCCCGAAGCGCGAGCTCAGGTAGAGCACGAGCGCCGGCGCAAATGCCGCACCCAGCAGCCAGGCCAGGTCGGCGGTGAGCGCGGCGCCGGTGTAGCGGAAGTGCGGCAGGAAGTTGGACGTGACCGACCCCGCGGCCTGGCCGTAAGACAGGCCCAGCAGCACGAAGCCCACCAGGATGAAGGCGCCCTGGCCCGGCTTGCCGCCGCCCAGCATGAAAGGCGCGAACAGCGCGAACACGCCGATGGCGACCGCCAGCGCGCCCAGGAAGCTGCGCCGGCCGATCTTGTCGGCGATGAGGCCCGACATCGGCATCGCCGCGGCGGCAAAGGCGGCGCCGAGCAGCTCCATCTTCATGAAGTCGGCCACGCCGCGGTCTTCGGCGAAGAGGTTCACCCACGACAGCGGGAAGACCGTGACCAGATGGAAGAGGGCGTAGCTGGCCAGGGCGGCAAAGGCGCCGATCACGATGTGGTGGCCCTGGGCGGGCAGCAACTCGTGCAGGTGGGCGGGGTCGAGCTCATGCTCTTCCATGCGCTTTTCGTACTCGTGGGTCACGACCAGGCGCAGCCGGGCGAACAGGGCCACGACGTTGATCGCGAAGGCCGTGAAGAACGGGAAGCGCCAACCCCAGGACAGGAAATCCTTGGCATTCAGGCTGCTGAAGACGTAGAGGAACACGCCCGACGCCACGAAGAAGCCCAGCGGCGCGCCGAGCTGGCCGAGCATGGCGTACCAGCCACGCTGGTGCGGCGGCGCATTGAGGGCCAGCAGCGAGGGCAGGCCGTCCCAGGAGCCGCCGAGCGCCAGACCCTGGCCCACACGGCACAGGGCCAACAGCACGATGGCGGTGTTGCCCGCATCGGCGTAGCTGGGCAGCAGGCCCATGCCGACTGTGGAGCAGCCCAGCAGGAACAGGGCCGCGGTGAGCTTGGCCGAGCGCCCGAACCGGCGCTGGATCTCCATGCCGATGAGCGTGCCGATGGGCCGCACCAGGAAAGCGAGCGCAAAGACCAGGAAGGCGTAGAGGGTGCCCGTCAGGGTGTCAACGAAAGGGAAGAAGACGTGCGGAAATACCAGCACCGCGGCAATGCCGAAAACGAAGAAGTCGAAGTATTCGGACGCCCGACCGATGACCACGCCGACGGCGATATCGCCAGGGGCCAGTTCCTCGTCGGTGCGGGTGGTCAGGGGGCCGGATTGGGGCGTTTGGAAGGTACTGCTTGCACTGGCCATGGCGGCTGTCTCCGTCGGTCACTAGGACAAAATGTCCAATCGTTGATTTGGCTCAATCAACTTACATTCCATCGCTGCACGCAAGATCGTTAACCCTCGCGCGCCACTCAGGATGTACCCCAACAAGTCTCTCCTTACTCGCGGCCTGGTCTTGTCAGCCGGCGTCGCATTGAGCGGCTGCAACGCGGTCGTGATGAAGCCCCACGGCGACATCGCCCAGCAGCAGGCCAACCTGATCGTCACGTCGACGCTGCTGATGCTGCTGATCATCGTGCCGGTCATCTTCCTGACCCTGTATTTCGCCTACCGCTACCGGCAGTCCAACACCGAGGCCACCTACGCGCCCGATTGGGACCATTCCACCCGCCTGGAGCTGGTCATCTGGGGGGCGCCGCTGCTGATCATCATTGCGCTGGGTGCGATCACCTGGATCAGCACGCACAAGCTCGATCCCTTCCGCCCGCTGGACCGCATTGCCGAAGACAAGCCGCTGCCGGCCGACGTGAAGCCGCTGGAGGTGTATGCCGTTTCCATGGACTGGAAGTGGCTCTTCATCTACCCCGAGCAGGGCATCGCCACCGTGAACGAGCTGGCCGCGCCGGTGGATCGCCCGATCCGCTTCAAGCTGACCTCGACGACGGTGATGAACACGTTCTACATCCCGGCGCTGGCCGGCATGATCTACACCATGCCGGGCATGCAGACGGAGCTCAACGCCGTCATCAACAAGGCCGGCGTGTACGACGGCATGTCGGCGCACTACAGCGGCGCCGGCTTCTCCGACATGCGCTTCAAGTTCCATGGCCTGACGGACGCCGACTTCGCGCAATGGGTTCAGAGCAACAAGGCCGCGGGTGCCACGCTGGACCGCCAGGCCTACATGAAGCTGGAGCAACCGAGCACCAAGGAGCCGGTGCAGCGCTTCGCCGGGGTTGAAACCGGCCTGTGGAGCGCCATCGTCGACCGCTGCGTGGACGGCCGCAAGATGTGTGCGAGCCAGATGATGGCCATCGACGCCGCCGGCGGTGCCGGCAAGGGTGGCGTGGCCGCCACGATGCGCAGCCCCTGGCGCGACCTGAACGGCGAGCGCCGCGAGCGCACCGTGGTGGCCGCACTCTGCGCGCCGACCAACCTGCAGGGCCTGCCCCTGGAGGCACTGCCGTACGAAGCGCAGCCCAACTGAGCCTGTCCGATGATTTCCTATCCTGACGAACTCCATCCCCTGCTGGGCAAGCTGACGCTCGGGGCGATCCCGCTGCACGAGCCCATCCTGCTCGGCACCTTCGCCGCGGTGGCGCTCGGCGGCACGGCCGTGCTGGCCCTGCTCACCAAGTACCGCCTGTGGGGCATGCTGTGGCGTGACTGGCTGACCAGCATCGACCACAAGAAGATCGGCATCATGTACATCGTGCTCGGTGTGGTGATGCTGCTGCGCGGCTTTGCCGACGCCATCATGATGCGGGCCCACCAGGCCATGGCCTTCGGTGACAACCCCGGCTTCCTGCCGCCGCATCACTACGACCAGATCTTCACGGCGCACGGCGTGATCATGATCTTCTTCGTCGCGATGCCCTTCGTGACCGGATTCATGAACTATGTCGTGCCGTTGCAGATCGGCGCGCGCGACGTGGCCTTCCCGTTCCTGAACAACTTCAGCTTCTGGATGACCGCCGGTGGCGCCATCCTGATCATGATCTCGCTGTTCGTCGGCGAGTTCGCCAAGACCGGCTGGCTGGCCTACCCGCCGCTGTCGGGCATCCTGGCGAGCCCTGACGTGGGGGTGGACTACTACCTCTGGGCGCTGCAGATCGCGGGGGTGGGCACCACACTCTCCGGCATCAACCTGATCGCGACCATCATCAAGATGCGCGCGCCCGGCATGACCCTGATGAAGATGCCCGTCTTCACCTGGACGTCGCTGTGCACCAACGTGCTGATCGTCGCCACCTTCCCGGTGCTGGCCGCCACGCTGGCCCTGCTGACGGCAGACCGCTATCTGGGCACCAACTTCTTCACGAACGACCTCGGCGGCAACGCCATGCTCTACGTGAACCTGATCTGGATCTGGGGCCACCCCGAGGTCTACATCCTGGTGCTGCCGGTGTTCGGCATCTTCTCGGAGGTGGTGTCCACCTTCAGCCGAAAGAAGCTGTTCGGCTATGCGTCCATGGTCTATGCCACGGTCGTGATCACCATCCTGTCCTACCTCGTCTGGCTGCACCACTTCTTCACGATGGGCTCGGGCGCCAGCGTGAACAGCTTCTTCGGCATCACGACGATGATCATCTCGATCCCGACGGGGGCGAAGATCTTCAACTGGCTGTTCACGATGTACCGTGGCCGCATCAAGTTCGAAGTGCCGATGCTGTGGACCGTGGGCTTCATGGTCACCTTCGTCATCGGTGGCATGACCGGCGTGCTGCTGGCCGTGCCGGCCGCCGACTTCGTGCTGCACAACAGCCTGTTCCTGATCGCGCACTTCCACAACGTCATCATCGGTGGCGTGGTGTTCGGCGTGTTCGCGGGCATCAACTACTGGTTCCCGAAGGCCTTCGGCTTCCGCCTGGACGCCTTCTGGGGCAAGGTCTCGTTCTGGTGCTGGTTCATCGGCTTCTGGGTCGCCTTCGCGCCGCTGTACGTGCTGGGCCTGATGGGCGTGACCCGCCGCGTCAGTCACTTCGACGACCCGACCCTGCAGCCCTATTTCATCGTGGCTGCCGTGGGTGCAGGCATCGTCGCCCTGGGCATCGCTGCCTTCCTGGTGCAGATCGCCGTCAGCATCTGGCGCCGCAAGGAACTGCGCGACACCACGGGTGACATCTGGGGCGGCCGCACCCTGGAGTGGTCGACCTCGTCGCCGCCGCCGGACTACAACTTCGCCTTCACGCCCATCGCCCACGAGATGGACGCCTGGTACGACATGAAGCAGCGCGGCGTGGAGCGCCCGACGAACGGCTTCGTCGCCATCCACATGCCCAAGAACACGGGCGCCGGCATCATCATCGCCATGCTGGCCACGGCCATGGGCTTCGCGCTGGTCTGGCACATGTACATCCTGGCCGCGGTCGGCCTGGTGGCGACGGTCGTCGCCTCCATCGTGCACACCTTCAACTACAGCCGCGACTATCACATCCAGGCCGATGTGGTCACCCGCACCGAGGACGAGCGCACCCGTGCACTCGCCGCCGCCGGTTCGGCCGCCTGACCTGGAGCACCGCTGACATGACTGCAACCGTTGCTACCCACCTGAACGGCGCGCCGGTCTACTACGACCGCGGCGGCGCCTATCACCCGCCCAACAGCACCATGCTGGGCTTCTGGCTGTACCTGATGAGCGACTGCCTCATCTTCGCGGTGCTGTTCGCCGTGTACGCCGTGCTCGGCCGCAACTACGCGGCCGGCCCGTCGGGGGCGGACCTCTTCGACCTCCAGCTGGTGGCCATCAACACGGCGCTGCTGCTGTTCTCGTCCATCACCTATGGCTTTGCCATGATCGGCATGCAGGCCCGCCGCAAGGCGCAGGTGCTGGGCTGGCTGGCCGTCACGGGCCTGCTGGGTCTGGGCTTCCTGTGCATCGAGATCTACGAGTTCCACCACCTCATCCATGAGGGGGCGGGCCCGGGCCGCAGCGCCTTCCTGTCGAGCTTCTTCACCCTCGTCGGCACCCACGGCCTGCACGTCACCTTCGGCTGCATCTGGTTGGTCACGCTGATGTTCCAGGTGAACAAGCACGGCCTGACCGCCCCGAACCGCCGGCGCCTGATGTGCCTGTCGATGTTCTGGCACTTCCTGGACGTCGTCTGGATCGGCGTCTTCACCTTCGTCTACCTGATGGGGTCCATGTGATGGCAGCCCAACACCACGACGGTCATCACGACGATGACCACTTCGACGGCGAGCAGGACTTTCACGTCAGCTACAAGGGCTACGCCACCGGCTTCATCCTGTCGGTCATCCTGACCGCCATCCCGTTCTGGCTGGTGATGGCCAAGGTGCTGCCGTCGCCCAAGATCACAGGCTTCGTCATCCTGGGCTTCGCTGCCGTGCAGATGGTCGTGCACATGGTGTACTTCCTGCACATGAACGGCAAGGTCGAGGGCGGCTGGTCGATGCTGGCGCTGCTGTTCACCGGCGCGCTCATCATCATCATGATGGCCGGCTCGGTGTGGGTCATGTATCACATGAACACCAACATGATGCCCACGCCCGACCCCGCCGCCATGCGGAACATGCCCTGAACGTGATGAGGGGCCGCGCCATGGGCGGCCCTCGCCATGAACCGCAGCGCGCGCATCGCTCTCATCGTCAGCACGGCCCTGGCCAGCGTAGGCTTCGTGGCGCTGGCGGTGTGGCAGGTCGAGCGGCTGGGTTGGAAGCGCGAGCTGATCGCCCGCGTCGAGCGGCAGGTTCAGGCCGAGCCCGTGCCTCCTCCGCCGCAGGCGGCGGTGCCGGGCAAAGAGGATGAATACCGCCGGTTGCGCCTGCGCGGCCAGTTCGGTCCGGGCGAGGTGCTGGTGCAGGCCACCACGGTCCTGGGTGGCGGCCACTGGGTGATGGCGCCGCTGCGCCTGGACGACGGCCGCACGGTCCTGGTCAACCGCGGCTTTGTGCCGCCCGAGCGGCGGGCGCCCGAGCAGCATGCGGCACCGGCCGGCCCGGTCGAGGTCGTCGGCTTGCTGCGCCTGACCGAGCCCGGCGGCGGGCCGTTGCGCCACAACGACCCGGCGCAGGGGCGCTGGTACTCGCGGGATGTCTCCGGCATCGCCGCTCAGCTCGGCCTGGCCGGCCCGCTGGCGCCGTTCTTCGTCGACGAGGTGGCTGATCCGGCTCAGCCCCAGCGATGGCCTCGTCCGGGCCTGACGGTGCTCAACTTCGCCAACAATCACGCCGTCTATGCCATCACCTGGCTGGCGCTGGCGGCCATGTCGGCCGCTGCGGCGGTGTATCTCGTCCGCGAAGAGCGCCGCCGCCCGCCGCCTTGAACGCCATCACCTCGCCCGCTGTCGTCACCGAAGCCGTCGCCGTAGCGCCGGAGCGCCGCGCCGGGCGGGCCAACCTGCGCCAGCTCATCGAATTGCGCTGGCTCGCCGTAGGCGGGCAGCTCGCCACGGTGGTGGTCGTGCACCATGGCCTGAGCATCCACTTGCCCTGGGCCGAGATGCTGAGCCTGCTGGGCATCCTGGCGGCCTTCAACCTCTTCAGCCACTGGCGGGCGCAGCTGTCCCAGCCGGTCTCGCAGATCGAGTTGTGTGTGGGGCTGCTGGTGGACGTGGGCGTGCTGACCGGCCAGCTCTACCTCGCCGGCGGCAGCGACAACCCCTTCATCTATCTCTACCTGCTGCAGGTGGCCGTGGCCTCGGTGCTCCTGCGGCCGGTGTATTTGCTGGCGGTGATCTGCTGTGCGGTGTCGGGCTTTGTGCTGCTGATGCAGTGGCACCGGCCGCTGCTGCTCGACCCCTCGTCGCCCACCACCCTGTCGCCCAACTACCTGGGCGGCGTGCTGCTGTGCTTCCTGCTCAACGTGGGGCTGGTCAGCGTGTTCATCGTGCGCATCAACCGCAACCTGCGCCAGCGCGATGCGGAGCTGGCCGCCCTGCGCCAGCGGGCTGCCGAAGAGGTGCACATCGTGCGCATGGGACTGCTGGCCAGCGGTGCGGCGCATGAACTCGGCACGCCGCTGGCAACCTTGAGCGTCATCCTGGGCGACTGGGCCCACATGGCGCCCTTCGGGGCAGAGCCCGAGCTGCGCGAGGAGATCGAGGAGATGCAGCGCCAGATCATGCGCTGCAAGGCCATCGTCACCGGCATCCTGATGTCGGCCGGCGAGATGCGTGGCGAGGCGCCGGGCCTGACCCGCCTCAGCGCTTTTGTGGAGCGTTTGGCCACCGATTGGCGCCTCAGCCATCCGCAGGTCGAGCTGGCCCTGCACGCCGACGGCCTGCCGGCCCTGGAGATCATTTCCGACACCGCGCTGCAGCAGGTCATCGGCAACCTGCTGGACAACGCAGCCGAGGCCGCGCCGGGGCAGCCGCTGGTGCTGCAGGCCCAGTGCCCCGATGAAGACACGCTGGAGCTGGCCGTCCTCGACCGTGGCCCCGGCTTCAGCGACGAGATGTTGGCCCACTTCGGCGAGCCCTACCAGAGCAGCAAAGGCCAGCCGGGACGCGGCATGGGCCTCTTCCTGAGCGTCAACGTGGCCCGCACGCTGGGCGGTCGGCTGCAGGCGGCCAACCGCGCCGAGGGCGGGGCGGCAGTGGCCCTCACGCTGCCGCTGGCATCCCTGCTGCCGCGACAATCCCGCCCCGATGCCCAACACCGCTGACGTCCATCGTTTCCTGCTGATCGTCGAGGATGACGACAGCTTTGCCCGCACCTTGAGCCGCTCCTTCGAGCGCCGGGGGTGGCGCGTCATGCGGGCCACGGGTCTGGACGACATGAAGGCGCTGCTCGATGGCCTGCCCGAAGACGAAGAGCTGGGTCATGCGGTCGTGGACCTCAAGCTTGCCGGCGGCG
Organism: Methylotenera sp.; assembly: GCA_021738245.1. Lineage (GTDB taxonomy): Bacteria > Pseudomonadota > Gammaproteobacteria > Burkholderiales > Burkholderiaceae_C > Pelomonas. Next base: position 15,583 of record JAIPCJ010000010.1, read on the forward strand.
CCTCGGGCCTGGCCTGCGTGCAGGCGCTGCACGCCTGGGACCCCGAAGTGCTGATCGTCGTGCTGACGGGCTATGCCAGCATCGCCACGGCGGTGGAGGCCATCAAGCTCGGCGCCTGCCACTACCTGGCCAAGCCGGCCAACACCGACGACATCGAGGCCGCCTTCGCCCGCCGGCAGGGCGATGCCGACGTGGAGGTGACCGAGCGCCAGACCGCCTCCATCAAGACGCTCGAATGGGAGCGCATCCATGAAGTGCTGGCCGAGACGGGCTTCAACATCAGCGAGACAGCGCGCCGCCTGGGCATGCACCGGCGCACCCTGGCCCGCAAGCTCGAGAAGCAGCGCATCAAGTAGGCCGGCCCACAGGGCAGGGCGCGCGGCCTCGTTACACTGCGCGCCGGGTGCCGCCTGGCAGGGGCGGCAGGCATTGCGCGAAGGTCGGGCCGCCTCGCGGGTTCCTTGCTGGATATTGCATGCACCCCACCCCTGTTGAACTGCTCGCGGCCGGCCTCTTTGCGGCGGCGGTCCTCCACACCTTCTCGGCCAAGCTCTTCGAGCGGCTGGCGCATCGCGTGCCCCAGCACGCGGGGCTGTTTCATCTGCTCGGCGAGGTCGAGGTGGTGTTCGGCTTCTGGGCCATCATCCTGGTCTTCACGATGGCCTTCATGTCGGGCGGCGCCGAGGCCCTGGCCTACGCCGAAACCCGCAACTACACCGAGCCGCTGTTCGTCTTCGTGGTGATGGTCATCGCCGGTTCGCGGCCGGTGCTGCAGGCCGTGCGCGGGGTCATCGACCTGGGTGTGAAGCTGATGCCCGTGCCGGCTGCCCTGGCCACCGCCTGGCTCGGCCTGGCCGTGGTGCCCTTGATGGGCTCGCTGGTGACCGAGCCGGCGGCCATGACCATCGCAGCCCTGATGCTGGCGCCCGTGGTGTTCCGTCAGGCCCTGCCGGAGACGCCCAAATACTTCGCGCTGGGCGTGCTGTTCGTCAACGTCTCCATTGGCGGCACGCTGACCTCCTACGCCGCACCGCCGGTGCTGATGGTCGCCGGCACCTGGGGCTGGGACAGTGCCCACATGCTGGCGACCTTCGGCTGGAAGGCCGCGGCCGCAGTGGTCCTGAACGCCACGCTGGCGGCCTTCGTGCTGCGCCGGCACCTGGCCGCCGCGCCCCTGGCCCCCGACACCCAAGCGCCGCCGCCTGTGCCCGTTGGCGTCATCCTTGTGCACCTGGCCCTGCTGGCCGGCGTGGTGATGCTGGCTCACCATCCGGTGGCCTTTCTGGGCTTGTTCCTGCTGTTCCTGGGCTTCGCGCAGGCCTATGAGCGGCATCAGTCGCCGCTGCTGCTCAAGGAGGCGCTGCTGGTGGCCTTCTTCCTCGCGGGCCTGGTGGTGCCCGGTGGGCTGCAGCGCTGGTGGCTGCAGCCGCTGGTGTCGGGGCTGGAGCCGCTGGCGCTGTTCTTCGGTGCCCTCGGCCTGACAGCAGTGACCGACAACGCGGCGCTGACCTACCTCGGCTCGCAGATCGAAGGCATCTCCGCCTCCGCCCAGTACATGCTGGTGGCCGGCGCGGTGGCGGGTGGCGGCCTGACGGTGATTGCGAACGCGCCCAACCCCGCGGGCCTGGCGCTGCTCAAGCGCGGCTTCGCCGATGAATCGGTCGGCGCGGGCTCGCTGCTGCTGGGTGCGCTGCTGCCCACGGCGGTGGCGGCAGCGGCCTTTTTGCTGCTTTAGTACTCAGGCCGCGAGTTCGTCCAGCAACTCGTAGCTGCGTCGGCGCAGCGCGTGGTCGTGGACCGCACAGGCCACGATGAACTCGTTGGCCCCGGTGCGTTCGGCCGTGGCGCGCAGCCCGGCGCGCACGGTGACCGGCGAGCCCACCACCGACTCGCTCAGCATGCGCTCGACCTGCATCTGCTCCGACGGCGTCCACAGCGCATCCATGCTGTCCACCGGCCGCGGCAGCTTGCCGCGCCGGCCGCGCACCATGCCCAGAAAGCGCTGTTGCGCGGAGGTGAACAGCCGGCGCGCCTCCTCGTCGGTGGGCGCCACGATGACGTTCAGGCCGACTGCCGCATGCGGCTTGGGGTGGCGCGGGCTCGGGCGGTAGTTGCTGCGGTAGATCTCGAGCGCCTGCATCAGCATCTCGGGCGCGAAGTGCGACGCAAACGCGAACGGCAGGCCGAGATAGGCCGCAAGCTGCGCGCCATACAGGCTGGAGCCAAGCAACCAGAGCGGCACCTCGGTGCCCTGGCCCGGCACGGCGCGCACGGGCACGTCATCGCGCGGGGTGGCGAGGTAGGCCTGCAACTCCAGCACGTCATTCGGAAAGCCATCTTCGCCCGTGCTCTCCAGGCTGCGCCGCAGCGCGCGCATCGTCGGGCGGTCAGTGCCGGGCGCCCGGCCCAGGCCCAGGTCGACGCGGCCCGGGAAGAGTTCAGCCAGCGTGCCGAACTGCTCGGCAATGGTCAGCGGCGCATGGTTGGGCAGCATGATGCCGCCGGCCCCGACACGGATGCGCGAGGTCGCGGCGGCCAGTTGGCCCAGCAGCACCGCCGTGGCGGAGCTGGCCACGCCCTCCATGTTGTGGTGCTCGGCCACCCAGTAGCGCCGGTAGCGCAGCCGGTCGGCCAGCCGGGCCAGGTCGATGCTGTTCAGCAGCGCCTGGCGGGTGGTGTCGCCGTCAACGACGGGCGCGAGATCGAGGATGGAGAGCGGGGGCAGGGACGACATGCGAGCATCTTGCCAAGGCGAGGCTGGCCTTGTCAGCCCGAGGACTTGAGGGTGGCGCGGCGCAGGGCGCGATGCAGCCAGGGCCCCAGCCGGGCCTCGTAGGCCTGGGCGTCGAAGGCATGCAGGTCGACATGGGCCGCGCCCGCCACCGGCATCAGGGTCTTGGGGCCGGCGGCTGCAGCGAAGAGGGCTTGTGTCTCCGGCCACGGCGTGTGGCGATCTTCAACGCCTGAGGCCACGAACAACGGGGCCTGCAAGGCGCGAATGGCGTCGCGCGGGCGCAGTTGCTCGGTACTGAAGCCCAGTCGCCACGGGGCCTGGGCCAGCATCATCGGCGTGAGGGCGCGGGCCACGGGTGTGCCCAGGCGCATGGCCAGCCGATTGCGTACCGCAGCGTCGAAGCTGGGGTAGACCGACTCGATCACCAGCGCATCCAGCTCAGGCTGGCGCGTGGCGAACAGCAACGACGCACCTCCCAGCGATACGCCCAGGCCGCCGAGGCGCTCGCCGGGGCAGCGGGTGCGCAACCAGGCCAGGGCCGCGTCGACGGCTGGGGCTTCGAGGCGACCGAACCCGATGCGCCCGCCGTCACTCTCGCCGTGGGCGGGCAGGTCCACCAGCAGGCTGGCGATGCCTTCCTGCTGCAGCCAGCGCGCGCGGGCGAGCATCTGCAGCCGGTTGCTGCGCACCCCGTGCAGCAGCAGCATGGCGCCCTCGCCAGGTCGGCCCGGCAGAAACCAGCCGGCGATGGCTTGGTCAGAGGTGACCGGCAGGCGGACCTCCTCGGCCAGCAGCCCCGCAGGCGGCGGCCCGATGACGTGGCGGACCGGGCGGGTCAGCCACTCGCCCGCGACGAGGGCCGCCGCCGCCGTGAGGGTCAGGCTGACGATCAGCAGCGCCAGCAGGCCTCGGGCCATGCGCTTCATGCGAGGCTCATCACCTGCTGCAGCGTCGCGGCATTGGCGCTGCACAGCGCGCGGAAGTCGGGGCTGATGCGCCCGTCGACCGATGCCGCCTGCCAGAAGGCCAGCGCGCGGGGCGCCACCTGGGCCCAGCGCTCGCGCTCGGCCGGCAACGGCAGGCCGGGGGTGAGCCGGGGTGACAGCACCTCGCCGCCGGCAAGCGGGGCATAACGCATCGGCAGTTGGTCATAGCTCGGTGCCAGGCGCAGGCCGTCGGCATCGCAGAAGAAGCCGAGATTGCCGCCGTGCATGTCGGTGTTGCCGATCAACTGGCCGAACAGCTGCCGCTGCGCCACGGCCTCGGCATCGGCCGGGCTCAACAGGCCCTGGCGGGCGAGGGCCTGGGCCACGGTGGTCCAGTCGTCGCTGGCGGCACCCACGAGGCCGGCATTGGCGCTCTCCAGGCTCACCACGCCGCAGCGCCCGTGCAGGCCGATGCGGTCGAAGCGCTCGCTCTCCAGGAAGTGCCGGTTGTCGTGGGCCAGCAGCCGGGTGCGTGCAACGTCCTCACCCAGGGCCTGGGCCGCCAGGTGCTCGCACACCAGCAGATCACGCCAGCGTTGCACCGTGGCTGAGTCGTCGGCACCGCTGAACTTGACCACGCAGTGCGGCGTGGCCGCGCCGGCGTGTTCGCGGGCCACTGTGAACTTCGGGAACTCGCCACCGGCCGACGAGCCGGGCAGGGCGCCAGCCATGGCCTGCTCGGCCATCTCGGCATAGCGTCGGGCCAGATCCTGCGCCGGCAGCGGCGCCTCGGGTTGCACACGGGCGTCGAGATGGCGGCGCAGGGCGGCGTCGCCGATGAGCAGGTGGCCGGGCAGGTCGTCGCCGAGGTGGGTCAGGCTCAGCAGCAGCGCGTCGTCGTCCCACTGTCGTGGGTCGGTCGGCAACGCCAGCGCCGGGCCATGCTGCCGTGCCCAGGCGCGCCCGAGAAAACCTTGGGGGCGCAAGTCTGCCAGTGGGTAGGGCAGACCGTCGTACCACCCATCGCGGCTCTCGGCCGGCGTGGGCCAGGCGGGTGACGTGACCTCGACGTGGCAGCCGCCCGGGGCCGTGGGCCTGAGCAGTCCGACCGTCTGGGCCCGGCCATCGCTGTCGATGCGGTAGACGGGCACGGTCTGCACCTGGCCGCGGTAGTCCCTGCGCCAGGCGATGCGCCGGCGGCGTGTCTGCCCGGCCGCCACCACCGAGTCGGCGGCGGCGGCCACCAGCCGTTGCACGGTCTTGGTGGAGCAGCCCAAGGCGGTGGCGATCTCGACGAGGCCCAGCGGGCCGCGCAGGCGCAGCAGGCGTTGCAGTGAGGGCAGGTCGGCGGTCATCAGGCAGGAACACTTGTCCTGAATTGAGGCCTGAATTGTTGAGCAAAAAATGATTAAAAGTCAAATATTTGCGTTTATTAAGCGCACAGATATGTCTTGAATAATGTGGCTAATCTGGTGCTGCCCAGGTGCCGCGGACCAACCACCCGTCGGCCAGATGCGGCTGCAAGCGCATTCCTGCCTCGCGCATCAGGGCGAGCATGCGCCGGTTCTCGGCCAGCACCTCGCCGAACAGGGTGTGCACGCCCTGCGCACGAGCGTCAGCCTGCAGGTGGGCCAGCAGCCGGCGACCCAGGCCGCGGCCCTGCCAGGCGTCGGCCACCGCCAGTGCAAACTCCGCCCGGCCAGGGTCGGCGGCATCCGACACGAAACGGGCATCGGCAATGAACGTCGGGACGGGCGCGTCCACCCGTTCGACGACCCACGCGCGATGACGCTGCTGGTCCACGTCGGTCAACAGCGTCAGCAGGGCCGGGCTCAGCTCCCGCAAGCCCACGTGAAAACGCTGATGGCGCGAGTCCAGCGACAAGCCGTTGAAGAAGCGCCGCTCCGCTTCCACGTCCTCCGGTTCGAGCAGCCGCAACCGGGTGCCGGGCACAGTGGCCCAGGCGGCTGTCGGCGGCGAGGCAGGCGGCTTGAGCAGAGCGGCCGTCATGCCGACCTCCGGGACGGCCGCAGGTCCAGCACGGCCGGGCCGCTGAGGGCACTGATGGTCACGCCCCGGTCACCCGGTGTGGCGAAGCATTGGCCGGGCTCCAACACGATGTCGCGCAGGTCGTGGTCCAGCGTGATCCACACCGTGCCAGCCGCACTGCACAGTTGGGTGGCGCCGGCCTGGGGCAGGCGAGAGGTCTGGCCGCGTTGCAGCAGCAGCCGGGTGTGGGCGACGTCGATCAGCATGGCAGCCTCCTGGATGCGGCGATGGGGACTTGCGGCATGCATGGACGTCATGCTTGCGAAGTCACCATCTGGCGCACATAGTCGGCGCTCAGCCTTCGGCCGACAAACGATGGTTTGGAAGGCTTGGCATTCCTCCAGCTCATGCAAGACAAACCGCTTGACCACTTGCCGCCGCTGCCTTTGCTGGCGGCGTTCGAGGCTGCCGCCCGCCATTTGAGCTTCACCCAGGCGGCGCAGGAGCGCTTCGTGACCCAGTCGGCCATCAGCCGCCAGATCCGGGCGCTGGAAGACGCGCTCGGCGTGCCGCTGTTCGAGCGCCGGCACCGGGCCCTGGTGCTGACGGAGGACGGCCAGCGCCTGCATGCCGCCTGTGCCGCCGCCCTGAACACGCTGCGGGTGGCGGTGCGAACAGTGCGCGAGCCTCACCAGCGCCAGGTGCTGGCGCTGACGACCACGCCGGGCTTTGCATCGCTGTGGCTGATTCCACGGCTCACCGCCTTCACCCGTGCCCATCCGGGCGTGGATGTGCGGCTGGACGCGGGCCTGGGCAACCGCAACCTGGCCAGCGAAGGTTTCGACCTGGCTATCCGCTACAGCCCGGTGGGCAGCGGTCAGGGGCAGCCGCTGTTTGCCGAGGCCATGCTGCCGGTGTGCAGCCCGCGCCTGGTGAGCGAGCTGGGCCTGCCGCTGCGTGAGCCGGCCGACCTGGCACGCCACACGCTGCTCCACCTGGCCATGGACGGCGACAGCCCCGGCATGCCCGCCGAGTGGGAGCCGTGGCTCAACGCCTGGGGCCTGGCGGACTTGCGGCCCGTCGCGCGGCTGAGCTTCTCGAGCTACGCCGAAGCGATTGCCGCTGCCGTGGCCGGGCAGGGTGTGGCCCTGGGCCGCCGGCCGCTGGTGGATGCGCTGCTGGCCAGCGGGCAACTGGTGACGCCGTTCGACGCCGGCATTGCGTCGGCGCGGGTCTATCGCCTCATCATCGACCCGGCGGCGCGTGCGCGACCGGCCGTCAAGGCATTCGAGCGGTGGTTGCTCGACCAGTGCGGCGCCGGCAGCTGATCAACCGGCCAAGCCCGCGTAGACGTGCTGGACGTCGTCGTTGTCGTCCATCGCAGCCAGGAAGCTCTCCACCTCTTCCAGCTGCTCCGCGGTGAGGCTGGCCGGGTCGACCGGGTTCTTGGGGCGGTAGCCGAGCTTGGCGCTCAGCACGGTGAAGCCCTGGGCCGGCAGCGCCCGGCTGACGAGGTCCAGGTCGGCAGGGTCGGTCAGGAACAGCGTGATGCCGTCTTCGTCCGCCGGCACCAGGTCTTGCGCGCCAGCTTCGATGGCCGCCATGTCGGCATCGGCGCCGGGGGCGGTGGGTTCGGCCTCGATCAGACCGAGGTGGTCGAAGTCCCAGCTCACCGAGCCTGGTGTGCCCTGCTGGCCCTTGCGGAACAGCACGCGCATGTCGGACGCCGCGCGGTTGGTGTTGTCGGTCAGCACCTCCACCATGACCGGCACGCGGTGCGGCGCAAAGCCTTCGTAGATGACCTGCTCGAAGTGCACCGTCTCACCGGTCAGGCCGGCGCCCTTCTTGATGGCGCGGTCCAGGGTGTCCTTGGGCATGGAGACCTTGCGGGCGGCCTCCACGGCCATGCGCAGCTTGGCGTTGTCCTTGGGGTCGGCGCCGTTGCGCGCCGCGATCATGATGTCCTTGGCCAGCTTGCCGAACAGCTTGCCCTTGGCATTGGCCGCGATGTCCTTGTGCTTGGCTTTCCATTGCGCGCCCATGGGCTCGATCCAGTCTTCAGAGTTGCGTGTGAGGGGAAGGCCCGACCTGCGGGCGGCGCGCCGGCCGGGGCTCAGTCGCGCGGGAACGCGATCTTCCCACCTTCGGCCGCCAGGATCGTGGCCGGTGCATCGGGGCTGGCGCCACCAGCGTGCTGGGGTGCCAGGGCCGCCCAGGCGCTGAGCATGTCGTCGCCGGCCTGCATCTTCTCGAAAAGCGCGCGGAAGAAGCGCCCGAAGCTGTCGCCCTGGCGGTCGATGGTGAACACGAGGTTGGCCGAGCGCGGGCCGCGCAGGCCGATGGCATTGCGGATGCTCTGCGCCGAATTGGGCGTGGCCACGACCACGATGGCGGCATGGGTGGCCTGCACGATCTGCCGCACGCCGACGGGCTTGGGGCCTTGCAGGGTGCCGTCCTCGTTCAGCCGGGCGTAGACGAACAGCACCTCTGCACTTGGGATCTGCTGGTGCGCCGGCACACGCGCACGCATGAAGAGCGGGCCGAGGCGTTCGGCGTCCTGCCTGACGAGATCGTCCATCTCCGGGCCGCACAGGTTGGCAAAGCCGATCGCCAGCGGCGTGCGCGGCGCCTTCTCATGCTGCTCGACCGCTTCGATGATGGCCTGCATCTCCTGCTGGCAGGCCTCGGCCTGCCGACCGAGCGTGCTGACCTCGTGGTAGGCCCACGCGGTCCCGATGCCCGTCATGACGCCCAGCACCAGCAGGGTGAGGGTGATGCCCACGGCCGCGTTGACGAGGGTCAGCGCCACGAACGCGAACAGCATCGACGCGCTGGCCACCCCCAGCATCCGGCGGATCTGCGTCCACTGGGCCGCGGCACGGGCATCGTCTGCAGCCGCGCTGGTGAGGCTTTCCCAGCGTTTCAGCATCTCCGAGTTCATGGGGGCGTGGGCAGGCGTTGCGTGGTTCAGTCCGAGCTGCCCAGTGTCGCGGCCACCTTGCGCGTCTGGCCGGCGCGCCAGACGGTGAGCGTGACCTTCTCGCCGATCTGGCGGGTTTCAAGCAAGGACAGCATGTCGTCGAGGTCGGCCACGGCCTGGCCGTCGACGGCGGTGATCACGTCGCCCTGCACGATGCGCCCGTTGCGGTCCCGGCCGAAGGGCTGCAGGCCAGCCGCTGCCGCCGGGCTGCCGCTGGCCACGTTCACCAGCAGCACACCCTTGGGCGCGCCCAGGGCCTTGGCGATGTTGTCGGGGCCGGCGGTCACGCCCAGCGCCGGCCGGATGAAGCGGCCATCGCGGATCAGCCGCGGCACGATGCGGTTGACTTCGTCCACCGGGATGGCGAAGCCGATGCCCGCGCTGGCGCCACTCGGGCTGTAGATCGCGGTGTTCACGCCGATGAGCCGGCCGGCCGAGTCCAGCAGCGGCCCGCCGGAGTTGCCGGGGTTGATGGCGGCATCCGTCTGGATGGCGCCCTTGATGGTGCGCCGGGTGACCGACTCGATCTCGCGGTTCAGTGCCGAGACGATGCCGGTGGTGAGGGTCTGGTCCAGCCCGAAGGGGTTGCCGATGGCGTAGACCTTCTGGCCAACCTGCAGGTCCCGGCTGCTGCCCACCGCGATTGCGGGCAGCTTGTCGCGCGGCGCTTCGATGCGCAGCACGGCAATGTCGCGGTCAGGAAAGGCACCGACCAGCCGGGCCGGATAGCTGCTCTGGTCGTTCAGCGTCACGGTGGCGCGGTCGCCGCCCTGGATGACGTGGAAATTGGTGACGATGTGCCCGGTGTCGTCCCAGACGAAACCCGTGCCGGTGCCGCTGGGCTGCTCACTGGTGCGCAGCGAAAAGAAGTCGCGCTGCACGGCCAAGGTCGTGATGTGCACGACCGAGGGCGACACGCGCTTGAACACGCTGATGTTGTTGTTCTCCTCGGCATCCAGCGCGCCGCGGGCCGTCACCGCACGGGGCTGGGCGGGCGTCTTGGCCGGCGCGGCGGGTGCCACGGGCAGCAGGAGGGTCGCCAGCAGGACGGCGGCGGTGAAGCGGGGCGAGGTCAGGGCCATGGGCGGCTTCGGAAGGTGACGACGCCCGGCATTTTGAGCCGACCGACGTGCGTTCAAGCGCAACGGCGCCGGCTCCCGGGCCGGCCGGCGGGTGCGTGGCGTTTCCGCGGCCAGAATGCGGGCGTCGCCTTCACTGCCCATGACCGTGCCGCCTGCTGCTCCCGAACGTCTGGATCGCCTCGATGCCCTGCGGGGTCTGGCCATCGTCTGGATGGCGGTGTTTCACTTCAGCTTCGACCTGAACCATTTCGGCTGGATTCGGCAGGACTTCTACCGCGACCCGGTCTGGACCTGGCAGCGCGTCTGCATCGTCAGCCTGTTCCTGTTCTGCGCCGGGGGTGGGCAGGCCTTGGCGGTAATGGCGGGTCAGGGCGCGCAGCGCTTCTGGCGCCGGTGGGCGCAGGTGGCGGGCTGTGCGCTGTTGGTGTCGGCCGGGTCGTGGTTCATGTTCCCGAACAGCTGGATCAGCTTCGGCGTGCTGCATGGCATCGCCGTGATGCTGCTGCTGTTGCGCCTGGGCCTGGCACGGTGGCCGGCCGGCGCGCTGCTGACCCTGGCGGCGCTGGCCCTGGCCGCCCCGCACCTGGTGCAGCACCACTTCTTCGACACCCGCTGGACCGACTGGGTCGGCCTCGTCACGCACAAGCCCATCACCGAAGACTACGTGCCGGTGCTGCCGTGGCTCGGCATGATGTTGATCGGCTTCGTCGTCACCCGGGCGCGGCCGCAGTGGTGGCGTGGGGCCGCGCCGCAGCCGCTGGCCGTGCTGGGGCGCTGGTCGCTGAGCTTTTACATGGTGCATCAGCCGGTGTTGATCGGGCTGCTCCTGGCGGCCCAATGGATGAGGAGCTCTTGATGCGCAAGCAATGCCTGGCCGCTTTCGGCTCGCTGCTGTTCGGTCTGTTCCTGAGTGCAGCCGCCCAGGGCGCGCCGTTCAACTGGCCGCAGGGCGCCCGCGCGGCGGTCAGCCTGGGCTACGACGATGGCCTGGCCAGCCAGCTCGATCACGTGGTGCCGGCGCTCAACGCGCGCGGCCTGCGCGGCAGCTTCTATCTGCCGATCAACAGCCCCACGCTGCCCGCCCGCCAGGGCGAGTGGCGGGCGGCAGCCGCGGCCGGGCATGAGCTGGGCAACCACAGCCTCTTTCACGGGTGCTCCGCGCGCGGCCCGGGGCGCGATTGGGTGCTGCCGCACCGCGACCTCGACCAGCAGACGCCCGCCGCCGTGCAGGAGCAGATCCTGGGGGCCAGCACCTGGCTGCAGGGCCCGGACGGGCGCGGCGGCCCCAGCTTCCCGCCGCCCTGCCTGGATCTCACCGCCAGCGGCCAGGACTTCGTCACCGCGTTGCAGCCGCATTTCGTAGCCTACCGGGCGACCGGCCCGGGGATGGTGAGCGACACCGAGCAGTTGCGTCCCTACGCCATGCCGGTCTATTTCGTCGAAGGGATGAGCGGCGAGCAGCTCATCGCGCTGGTGGAGCAGGCGGCAGCCCGGGGCGCGCTGGTGTCGCTGCTCTTCCACGGCGTGGGGGCGGAGCACCTGAGCGTCACCCGCGAGGCGCACGACCAGTTGCTCGACCACCTCGCCCGCCACAAGGACCGCTTCTGGACCGACAGCTTCGTGAACATCATGGAGGCCGCACGCCGCCAGGCCGGCCGCTGAGTCGACAATGGGCGCATGAGTTCTCCCAAGTCCGTCCTGTTCGGCTTTCACGCCGTCACCGTCCGCCTCAAGACCCACCCCGGCTCGGTGGCCGAGGTGCATTTCGACCCCGCCCGGCGCGACCAGCGCATGCGCGCCTTCATCGAGCGCGCCAAGGAGGCCGGGGCCAAGCTGGTGGAGAGCAGCGACGAGCGGCTGACACAGCTCGCCGGCAGCCTGCGCCACCAGGGCGTCGTGGCCCGGGTGACGGCGCTCGCGCAGCCGCATTCGCTGGACGACGTGCTCGACGCGGTGCAGGGCCCGCCGCTGGTGCTGGTGCTCGACGGCGTGACCGACCCGCACAACCTCGGCGCCTGCCTGCGCGTGGCCGACGGGGCCGGTGCACATGCGGTGGTGGCGCCCAAGGACCGCGCGGTCGGCCTGAACGCCACGGTGGCCAAGGTGGCCAGCGGGGCGGCCGAGACGGTGCCCTACCTGATGGTCACCAACCTGGCGCGCACGCTCAACGAGCTGAAGGAGCGCGACATCTGGGTGGTCGGCACCTCTGACCAGGCCGAGCGGTCCATCTACGACCTCGATCTCAATCGGCCGATGGCCTTCGTGCTGGGGGCTGAAGGCGAGGGCATGCGCCAGCTGACTGCCAAGACCTGCGACGAGCTCGTGCGCATCCCGATGGCCGGTGCGGTCGAGAGCCTGAACGTGTCCGTGGCCTCGGGGGTGTGCCTGTACGAGGCGCTGCGCCAGCGCACCGCGCCGGCCCGTCGATAATTCCGACTACTCAGTAGAAAAGGGAGCCCACCATGGCCGTCATCGAAGTCAAACATCCCCTCGTCAAGCACAAGATCGGGCTGATGCGGGAGGCCGACATTTCGACCAAGAAGTTCCGCGAGCTGACGGGCGAGGTGGCGCGGCTGCTGACCTACGAGGCGACCGAAGACTTCCCGCTCGAGAAGGTGACGATCAACTGCTGGAGCGGCCCGGCCGAGGTCGACCAGATCGCGGGCCGCAAGGTCACTGTGGTGCCCATCCTGCGAGCCGGCCTTGGCATGCTGGACGGCGTGCTGGACATCCTGCCCAACGCCAAGGTGTCGGTCGTGGGCCTGGCCCGCGACCACGAAACCCTGAAGCCGGTGAACTACTTCGACAAGTTCGTCGGCAACCTCGAAGCCCGCACCGCGCTCATCATCGACCCGATGCTGGCCACGGCCGGCAGCATGATCGCCACCATCGACCTGCTCAAGGCACGCGGCTGCAAGGACATCCGCGCCCTGGTGCTGGTCGCCGCGCCTGAGGGCGTGAAGGCCCTGAACGCCGCCCACCCCGACGTGCGCTGCTGGACGGCCGCCATCGACAGCCACCTCAACGAGGTCGGCTACATCATCCCGGGCCTGGGCGACGCGGGCGACAAGATCTTCGGCACGAAGGAAGGCTGAGGCCAGGCCGACGGCCGGCTCGCCTTACAGCCCGACGGCCTGCAGCGCGCGGCGCAGCAGCGCCAAGCCCTCATCCACCTCGGCCGCGCTGATGTTCAGCGCGGGCATGAAGCGCAGCAGGTGAGGGCGGGGCGCGTTCAGCAGCAGCCCCACCGGCGCCAACGCTTGAGCGGCGGTGACGACGGCCGGCGCGACCGGCGTGGGCAGTTCCAGCGCGCGCAGCAGGCCCAGGCCGCGTTCGCCGATCAGGCCGTGGTCGCGCGCGATGGCACGGAGGCCCTCGCTGAGCTGGGCCGCCCGCGCCTGAACAGCCGCCAGGAAGTCGGGTTGGCAGACGGTCTGCAGCACCGCGAGGCCGACGGCCGCCATCAGCGGGTTGCCGCAGAAGGTGCCGCCTTGGTCGCCGGGCTCGAAGCAGTTCAGTCGCTCGCGGCACAGCAGTGCGGCCAGCGGCACGCCACCGCCCAGGCCTTTGGCCAGGGTCATCACATCGGGCTCGATGCCGTAGTGCTGGCAAGCGAAGGCCGTGCCGCAGCGGCCCACGCCGGTCTGCACCTCGTCGGCGATCAGCAGCACCCCGCGCTCGGCGGTCAGCGCGCGCAGTTCGCGCACGAAGCCCGGGTCGGCCACCACGACACCGGCCTCGCCCTGCACGAATTCGATCATCACCGCCACGGTCTGCGCCGACAGCGCACGCTCGACCGAGCTGATGTCGTTGAGCCGCGCCTTGGTGAAACCGCTGGGCATCGGCGCGTAGATCTCACCCCAACCCGGCTTGCCTGAGGCGCTCATCATCGCCAGGGTGCGGCCATGGAAGCCTTGCTCGAAGCCGATGACCTCGAACGCCCCGCCGCGGTGGCGGCTGCCCCAGCGGCGCGCCAGCTTCACCGCCCCCTCGTTGGCCTCGGCGCCGGAACTGGCGAGGAAGACGCGATCCAGGCCGCTGACCTCGCTCAGCCGCGCGGCCAGATCCAGCAACGGGCGGCTGTAATAGGCGGGGCTGGGGGTCAGCAGCCGGCGCGATTGCGCCAACAGCGCCTCGGTGATGACCTCCGGGCTGTGGCCCAGGCAGTTCACGGCCCAGCCTTGCACGAGGTCGAGGTGGCACTTGCCGGATTCGTCCTGCAGCCAGGCGCCGTGGCCCTCGACGAAGACGGTGGGCGGCCGCTGGGTGATGGTGATGAGGTGCTGATCAAGCGCGTTCACGGGGCCTCCTGCCAGTCGTAGTCCATTTGCCGCGCGGTGGCGCGGGCGAGTTCCAGGCTGTGCAGCCGTGCGACGAGATGCAGGCACATGTCGATGCCGGCCGAGATGCCGGCGGAGGTGACCACCGCACCTTCGTCCACCCAGCGAACGCCTTCGCGCACCTGCACCGCCGGGCGCAGGCGGCGCAGGTCGTCCAGGTCTTCCCAGTGCGTGGTGGCGGCCAGGCCATCGAGCACGCCGGCCTCGGCCAGCAGCAGCGCGCCTGTGCACACCGAGGCGAGGATGCGCGCGCTGCGCTGCTGCTGGCCGATCCAGTCCAGCGTTTGCCTGTCCTGCAGCTCGGTAGCCACCACGCCACCGGGCACGATGGTGCAGTCCAGCGGCGGATGGTCGTTGAGGGCCGCATCGGGCTGCACCTGCAGCCCAGCCCGGGCGCGCACGGGGCGGCGGTTGCGGCCGATGGTGGTCACGGTGAACAGCGGGTTTGCGCCGGCCGCGTGGCCGCGGGCATGCACCCGAGCGGCGGTCGTGAAGACCTCGTAAGGCCCGGCCATGTCGAGCAGTTCCATGTCGTCGAACACCAGGATGCCGATGTGCATAGGGAGCGGCCTCCTGCCGCGCATTGGGGTTGATGACGGGCAGTGTGCGATGCGAAGCCTGTGGCTGCCATGACGCAGTTCCCACCTTTTCTGCCAAGATGCCGGCATGACCTGCCGCATTGCGTTTGTGCTCTTTCCCGGCTTCCAGCAGCTGGACCTCGCCGGCCCCATGGCCGTGTTCGAGGTGGCGCGCCTGGAGCGGCCCGGCAGCTATGACTGGCGGCTGGTGGCCAGCGCGCCGCCTGCTGCGCGCAGTTCCGCCGGCGTGGACTGGCCGGTGCAGGCGCTGCCGCGGCGCCTGGGGGAGCTCGATCTCGTGATGGTGATCGGCGGCGATGGCGTGGACGGCGCCTGCCGCGATGAACGCCTGTTGGCGTGGTTGCGGCGTGCTGCCCGTTCAGGGGCGCGTCTTGCCAGCATTTGCAGCGGCAGCCTGGTGCTCGCGGCGGCGGGCCTGCTCGATGACCGCAGCGCGACCACCCACTGGTCGCGCGGGCGGCAGTTCGAGGTCGAGTTCCCGGCTGTGCAGTTGCAGCCCGACCGCATCTATGTGCGCGAGCCCGCGGTGCGTGAGCGCGGCTGGCCCGAGGTGTGGACGAGCGCTGGCATGACGGCGGGCATCGACCTGTGCCTGGCTCTGGTCGCGCATGACCACGGGGAAGACGTGGCCCGCGAGGCCGCCCGGCAGCTCGTGGTGGAGCGGCGCCGGCCGGGTGGGCAGTCGCAGTTCTCGCCGCTGCTGGAGTTGCAACGGCCGGACGGGCGCTTCAGCGCCTTGCTGGACGAGGTGCGGCGTGACCTGCGTGCCGAACACCGGGTGGACGACCTGGCCGCGCGCGCCTGCATGAGCCCGCGTCACTTTGCGCGCTGCTTTCGCGCCGAGACCGGCGCCACGCCGGCCCAGGTGGTGGAGCGGCTGCGGGTGGAGGCCGCGCGGGCAGCGCTGGAGGGCGGTGCGGGGTCGGTGCAGCGGGTGTCTCAGGATTGCGGCTTCGGCAGCACCGAGCGCATGCGACGGTCCTTTGTTCGCCTGCTCGGGCGGCCGCCTGCAGCGTTTCGGCCGTAAGCCGTCAACGCCGGCTCAGACCAGGCCGAGCGCGCCGGCCACGCCGCCAGCAAGCACCATCCACACCAGGCCGAGCTTGGTGCGCAGCGTCAGCAGCACCGTGGTCGCGATGAGGGCCAGCACACCCCAGCGATGCGCCTCGGCGCGCAGGAAGGGCGCGGCCAGCAGCCAACCGGTGGCGACGATGAGGCCCAGGGTCAGCGGCATCATGCCGGCCGAAAACGCGCGCACCGCACGATGCTCGCGATTGGCGCGAGCCCATCGGGTGGCGGCGACCGTCAGCACGCTGGACGGCAGCATGATGCCGGCCATCGCGGCGGCGGCACCTGCCAGGCCCGCGACGTTGAAGCCCAGCACTGCGACGAACAGGATGTTGGGGCCGGGCGCGGCCTGGGCCAGCGCGATGGACGAGGTGAAGGACTCGTTCGTGAGCCAACCGTGGCGGTCGACCAGGAATCGGTGCATCTCCGGCACCGTCGTGATGGCGCCGCCGATGGACAGCAGCGACAGGGTCAGGAAGTGCAGGAAGAGGCTGACGAGGTCGACGTTCATCGCAGCCTCCACCAGGCCACCAGCATGCCCATGCCGCCCAGCAGGGCCAGCACCTGGAAGAGCGGCCAGCGCAGCAAGGCAATGAGCCCGAAGGCGGCCACCGCCAGGCCCAGGGCGATGGGCCGGCCCAGCGGGCTCGTCTTGAGCGCGGGCAGCAGCTTGATGCCCGTCGCCAGGATGAGGCCCGCCGACACCGCGCCCATGCCGCGCAGCGCGTTCACCGCCATGGGATGCTGTGCAAGCTGGCCGTAGACCATCGCCAGCCCCAGCACGATGACGGCGGGGGCGGTGAGCATGCCCGCCAGCGCCACCACCGCACCGCGCAGGCCGAAGAAGCGGTCGCCGATCATCATCGACAGGTTGACCACGTTGGGGCCGGGCAGCACCTGGGCGATGGCCAGGGTCTCGACGAACTCTTCCTTGGTGAGCCAGCCCAGGCGCTCGACGAGTTCGCGCTGGGCCACTGCCAGCACGCCACCGAAGCCTTGCAAGGCCAGGCGGGTGAAGGCCAGGAAGAGCTGGAGCAGGGAATCGGGCCGGTTCAAGCGGGCGGCCTTCAGCGGATGACCTTCAGCGCGTCCGGGTTGACGATGTTCGTCGGTTCGGCGCGGATGAAGTTCAGCACGTTGTCGAAGGCCGCGTCGAAGTAGAGCTCGTAGCTGTCCTGTTCCACATAGCCGATGTGCGGCGTGCAGACGGCGTTCTCCAGGCGCAGCAGCGGGTGGCCTTGCAGAATGGGTTCGCTCTCGAACACATCAATGGCGGCCATGCCCGGCCGGCCGCGGTTCAGGGCCGACACCAGGGCGCCCTCGGTGAGCAGTTCGGCCCGGGAGGTGTTCACGAACAGGGCGGTGGGCTTCATCTGGGCCAGGTCCTCCGGCTTGACGATGCCCCGCGTGGCGTCGCACAGGCGCAGGTGCACGCTGAGCACGTCAGCCTCCGCGAAGAAGGCTTCCCGGCTGGGCGCGGCCCGGTAGCCGTCGGCCTCGGCCCGCAGACGTGAGGCCTCGCTGCCCCAGACCATGACCTGCATGCCGAAGGCCCGGCCATAACCCGCCACCAGCTGGCCGATCTTGCCGTAGCCCCAGATGCCCAGCGTCTTGCCGCGCAGCACCATCCCCACGCCGAAGTTGGCCGGCATCGAGGCCGCCTTGAGCCCGGCCTGCTGCCAGGCGCCGTGCTTCAGGTTGCCGATGTATTGCGGCAGGCGGCGCATGGAGGCCATGATCAGCGCCCAGGTCAGCTCGGCCGGCGCCACCGGGCTGCCCACGCCCTCGGCCACCGCGATGCCCAGCCGCGTGCAGGCCTCGAGGTCGATGTGGCTGCCGACCCGGCCGGTCTGGGAGATGAGCTTGAGTTTGGGGAGTTTTTCGAGCAGTTGCCGCGGGAAAGCGGTGCGTTCGCGGATGAGCACCAGCACTTCGGCATCGCGCAGCCGGACCGACAACTGGCCGATGCCCTTGACGGTGTTGGTGAAGACCTTGGCGTTCAGCGGCTCCAGCTTGGCCGCGCAGCGCAGCTTGCGCACGGCATCCTGGTAGTCGTCGAGGATGATCACATTCATGGCGGGGGCCCGCGCAGCGAACGGCGAGTGCGTGGGGCAGCAGATTTGCGGCCATTGTGCCCTCGGTGGATGCAGGGGCCCGGCATGCTGGCTACGATAGTTTTCCCTCAATGGAGCCCGACCCGATGAACCCGATTTCGATGCACGACGCCAGCGCCCCGGTCTTCGCCAAGATGCTGGGCAACATGCTCAACTGGCTGGAGGCCGCCAAGGCCCATGCCGAGGCCAGGAAGTTCTCCACCGACGTCTACCTGACGCTGCGCCTGGCCCCCGACATGCTGCCCTTCACCAAGCAGATCCAGATCGCCAGCGACGCGGCCAAGGGCTGCATCGCCCGGCTGTCCGGGCAGGAGCCGCCCAAGTTCGAGGACAACGAGGCGACGCTGGACGAGTTGGTCGAGCGCATCCGCAAGACCCGCGACTACGTCCTTTCGGTGCCGGCCGCAGCCGTCAATGGCAGCGAAGGGCGCGAGATCACCATCCCGCGACGGGCGGGCGAGCCGCTGAAGTTCGACGGATCGACCTACCTGCGCCATTTCGCGCTGCCCAATTTCTATTTCCACGCTACCACCACCTACGCGCTGCTGCGCCACGCGGGCGTGCCGCTGGGCAAGACGGACTACCTCGGGGGCTGAACCATCCCCCATGGGTGGGAATTGCTGCTCGAAACGCGGTCAATTCCCCTCGCCTCAGAGGCCCTGGCGGCTTGAAAATCCGGGGCAACTCTGCTCAAGCTGCCCGCTGCATGGACATGTCGACGCCCCCAGCCACTCCGCCTGCCAGTCGGGATGGCCTTGCCGTGGTCGAGCAGTGGCTTGCCCAGGCGCGCAGCGGCGAATGGCCCTTGCAGGAGCTCATGGCCGCCGCGTCCCAGCTGCAGGCTGCCGGTGCCCTGGACGCCGCCGCGCTGCTCTACCAGGCCTGGGTGGCAGCGACGTCGTCCCCGATGCGCCATGTCGCCTGCTTCAACTGGGGAGCGGTGCTGGGTGAGCTGCGTCGTCATGCGGATGCGGAGTCGGTGTACCGCATGGCGCTGTCGACCGCGCCGGGCTTTGCGCAGGCCCGCCTGAACCTGGGCCACCAGCTGGAGCACCTCGGCCGGATGGACGAAGCCCTGGCGGAATGGCGCACCGTCTATGACAACCCGGCGCCGGTCGGGCTGGGTGTGGAGCCGGTGAGCCTGCACCTGCATGCGCTGAACAACGCGGCCCGGCTGTTGGAGCATCTGAAGCGTTACGACGAGTCAGAGGCCTTGATGCGCCGCTCGCTGACGCTGGATCCGCGCCAGAGCGACGTGGCCCAGCATTTCGTGCACATCCGCCAGAAGCAATGCGCCTGGCCCGTATACGACACCTTCGGTGAGGTCACGGAAAACCACCTGCTGATGAGCACCTCGCTGCTGGCCATGCTCGACGAGAGCGACGACCCGGCCCTGCAGCTGCTCACGTCTCAGCGCTTCGTGCTGGAGCGGGTGCCCAAGGTCAAGGCGCCACCGCTGCACCGCGGGCGGCAGCGCCAGGGCAAGATCCGCATCGGCTACCTGTCGGGTGACCTGCACATGCATGCGGTCGGGCTGTTGACGGCGGAGCTGTACGAGCTGCACGACCGCGCACGCTTCGAGGTGCACGCCTTCAGCTGGAGCCGGGAAGACGGCACGCCGCTGCGGGCCCGGATCAAAGCGGCCATGGATCACTACCACCCGGTTCACCACCTGACCGACCTGCAGGTGGCCGAGGCCATCGCCGAGGCCGGCATCGACGTGCTGGTGGACCTGCAAGGCCTCACCAGCGGCGCGCGTGCGGGCATCCTGCCCCACCGGGGTGCGCCGGTGCAGGTGTCCTACCTGGGGCTGCCGGCCACGTCGGCCATCCCGGGTGTGGACTGGATCCTGGCCGATCGGTTCGTCATGCCGCCCGAGTCACTGCGCTTCTACACGGAAAAGCCGATCTACCTGCCGCATTGCTACCAGGTCAGCGACCGCCGGCGCGTGGCCAGCGCGCCGCCCACCCGGGCCGCAGCCGGCCTGCCGGAGAACGCGTTCGTCTTCTGTGCCTTCAACAACAACCACAAGATCAGCGAGCCGGTCTGGCGCTGCTGGATGCGCGTGCTGCGGCGAGTGCCGGGCAGCGTGCTCTGGCTGCTGGCCGACAACCCCTTCGCGCAGGCCAACCTCACCCGCGTCGCGGCCGAAGAGGGCGTGGCCCAGGAGCGGCTGGTGTTTGCCGGGCGAGCCCTGCCCGCGGACTACCTCGCGCGTTTCACGCTGGCCGACCTCTTCCTCGACACCTTCCCCTACAACGCCGGGACGACCGCCAGCGATTGCCTCTGGATGGGCACCCCCATCCTGACGCGCTCGGGCAAGACCTACATCTCCCGCATGGCCGGCAGCCTGCTGACGGCCGTGGGGCTGCCGGATCTGATCACCACGTCGATTCAGGAGTACGAGGAACGGGCCGTGCAACTGGGCAATCAGCCTGCACGGGTCGCGTCGTACAAGCGCTACCTGGCTGAAAACGGGCGCGGCTCGCCGCTGTTCGACATCCCGGCCATCGTGCGCGACATGGAACGCGAGTTCGAGCGTCTGGCCCTCGAGGCCCGAGCCAAGCCCTAAATGCCGCAGCGTCCTCACGACCCCTTCTTCGACGGCCAGCCGCAGGCCGTGGGCTTGCGGCTGGCCGCCAATGGCGAGCCACCGGAGCCGCCGGACCCGCTGGAGAACCTCACCAGCCAGCCTACGGCCGACCCTCTGCTGCAAGCGTTGTCCTGGCTCACGCGCCACCATGGCAAGCCGCGTTCGCCCGATTCCTTGCGGGCGGGCGTGCCGATCGAGGGGCTGCTGACGCCGGACGGTGCGATCCGCGTGATGCGCGAGGCGGGCTACAACGCCGGGCTGTTGCGCAAGTCGATCGACGACATCCACGACCTGCTGCTGCCCGCGGTGCTGCTGCTGCATGGTGGCGACGCCTGCGTGCTGGTGCGCCGCCTGGATGACCCGGCGGCGGTGTCGCCAGGCACGTGCCGCTACGAGGTGGTGTTCCCCGGGCCTGAGGCGGCGGCCGTGCCGGCCACCACGGCGGAACTCGAACCCGAGTACAGCGGTTTCATGCTCGCGGTGTCGCTGGTGCAGGCCACGCAATCGAGCCGCGGCGAGTCGCCGTTGCTGCAGATGCGGGGTCAGGGCCTGTCGTCGCACTGGCTGTGGGGCACCCTGAAGCGGTTCATTCCCTACTACCGCGCGTCCATGGTGGCGGCCTTGCTGTCCAACGTGCTGATGCTGGCCTCGGGGCTGGTCACCGCGGTCATCTACGACAAGGTGATCCCGCACCAGGCAATGGTGACGCTGTGGACGC
Source organism: Methylotenera sp. (assembly GCA_021738245.1). Lineage (GTDB taxonomy): Bacteria > Pseudomonadota > Gammaproteobacteria > Burkholderiales > Burkholderiaceae_C > Pelomonas. The sequence continues at coordinate 36,726 of JAIPCJ010000010.1, forward strand.
TGGCCATCGGCGCTGGCGTGGCCATGCTGTTCGACCTGTTCGCGCGGCAGCTGCGGTCTCACCTCATCGACCTGGCCGGACGCAAGGCTGACCTCGTCATCGGCGCCAAGCTGTACCGCCAGACGCTGGGCGTGCGCATGGAGCACAAGCCGGCCTCGGCGGGGTCGTATGCGCACTATCTGGGCCAGGTGGAGATGGTGCGCGAGTTTTTTGCCGGCGCGACGTTGTCCGCCTTGTCGGACCTGCCTTTCCTCGTGATCTTCATCGGGATGACGTTCGTCATCGGCGGCCCGCTGGGCTGGGTGCTGGTGATCGCCGTGCCGATCATCATGGGCACGACCTGGGTCATGCAGGGGGCCATGCGCCGTGCCATGCGGGCCAATCTCCAGGAAACCGCGGACCTGCATGGCACCTTGGTCGAGTCGCTCGAGGGCCTGGAAGACCTCAAGACCTCCGGCGCGGAAGGCCGTTTCCTGCGCCGCTACGAGCACGCCACGGCCGTGGCTGCCGACACCGCGTTGACATCGCGTGCATTGACGTCATGGAGCATGAACCTCTCCAGCACGATGCAGCAGGCGGTCAACCTGATCATCCTGGTGTGGGGCGTCTATCTGATCCACGACGGGCAGATCACGTCGGGCGCGTTGATCGGTGCGGTGATGTTCGCCAGCCGCGCCACCGCGCCCCTGGGCAGCCTGATCAGCCTGGCAAACCGCTTTCAGGGGGCGCGGGCGGCGATGCTCTCCTTGAACCAGATGATGAATGCGCCGGTGGAGCGCGACAGCAGCCGCAGCTACGTGCCGCTGGACACCGTGACGGGCAAGGTCGGGCTGAATGACGTGGGCTTCTCGTACCCCGCCGCAGCCACCTCGCATGCGCAGACCACGGGTGACGTGCCTGCGCCCAAGGTGCTGCGCAATGCCACGATGCGCCTGGAGGCCGGCGAAAGGGTGGCCATCCTCGGCCGCATCGGCAGCGGCAAATCGACCATCCTGCGGCTGCTGGGCGGCCTGTATCAACCCACCGAGGGCATGGTGGAGGTGGATGGCATCGACCTGCGTCAGGTCGACCCGGCCGAGTACCGCGCGCGTGTGGGTTTTGTCAGCCAGGAGCCCCGGCTGTTCCTGGGCACGCTGCGCGACAACGTGCTGATGGGCCGGGCGCATCTGGACGCCAGCAGTTTGGTGGAGGTCGCCAAGCTGACCGGCCTGGACCGTGTCATCGCCAGCCATCCCATGGGTTGGGACCTGCCGGTGGGCGAGATGGGGCAGCTGCTGTCGGGCGGGCAGCGCCAGCTCGTGGCGCTGGCGCGCGCGCTGGTGACCAAGCCGCAGATCCTGCTGATGGACGAGCCCACCAGCTCGATGGATGCCCAGAGCGAACTGGCCTTCCTGCGCCAGCTGCGCGATGCGGCGGGTACGGCCACGCTGGTGGTCGTGACGCACCGCCCGGCGGTGCTGGAGCTGGTGCGGCGGATCATCGTCGTGGATGCGGGCCGCATCGTGATGGACGGCCCGCGTGACCAGGTGCTGGCGGCGTTGTCGGGCGTGCGCCCGACGCCGGCGGCTGGAGCCGCTGGCGGTGACGGCGTGCACATGCACCCCGCCGCCCAGCCCGTGCAGCGCAGCGCCAGCGTATGAGCAAGACACTGAGCCGGCAAGAAGGGCTTTTCGTCAGCGCCATCCATGCTGCCGAGATCGACGAGCCCATGCCCCGCGCCACCTGGGCGCTGTACCTGCTCTGCGCGGTGGTCGCGGCGGGCATCGTGTGGTCGTCGCTGGCGCATGTCGACGAAATCACCCGCAGCGATGGCCGCATCGTGCCCGATGGCCGTGAGCAGGTCATTGCCAGCCTGGATGCCGGCATCCTGCACGAGCTGAAGGTGAGGGAAGGGCAGGAGGTGCAGGCCGGCCAGGAACTGGTGACGCTGGACCCCACCCGCGCCGAGTCGCAGCAGGCCGAAGGGCAGGCGCGGCTGCTGGCGCTGAAGGCTGCCGCGGCGCGCGTGAACGCTGAAGCGAATGGGCGCGCCAGCATCCAGTGGCCGCCCGAGGTGGATGCGAACTCCCGCTACGCACAGGCGGAGGCCGAGTCTTTCGAGGCCCGCAAGCGCGTGCTGGATGAAGCCGTGGCGGCCATCAACCGCAGCTTGGGCATGATCAGCAAGGAACTCAAGCTGGCCCAGGACATGTCCCGCAGTGGCCTGATGAGCGATGTCGAGGTGATGCGCCTGAGCCGCCAGGTCAATGAAGTGCAGCAGCAGCGCGCCGAGCGGGTGGCGCGCTACCGCCAGGAAGCCAGCCAGGAGCTGGTGCGGGTGCAGAACGAAATGGCGCAGCTCAACGAGCAGATGGTGGTGCGGCAGGATGCGCTGACGCGCACGGTGCTGCGCTCGCCGGTGCGCGGTGTGGTGAAGTCGATCAAGGCAGGCACCATCGGCGGCATCGTGGGCAGTGGCACACCCATCATGGAGATTGCACCCATCGGCCCGCAAGTGCTGGTGGAAGCCCGGATCAAGCCCAAGGACATCGGCTTCGTGCGCCTGGGCCAGACGGCCGAGGTCAAACTCGCCGGCTATGACTTCAACGTGTACGGCGGGCTTGAAGGCAAGGTCACCTTCATCAGCCCCGATGCGGTGACCGAAGGGGACAAGAGCGCCGAGGGCGGGCATTACCGCGTCATCGTGAAATCCGAGCGCAACACGCTCAAGTTCAAGGGGCAGCCATTGCCCGTCATTCCCGGCATGACGGCTGTCATCGAGATCAAGACGGGCGAGCGCTCGGTGCTGAGCTACCTGCTGCGCCCGATGCTGAAGTCACAGGAAGCCCTGCGCGAGCGGTAACTGCGGGCGCCTCGCCCTGTTTTTCAGCGCTTTGAGGGGGTGGCCTGCATGGTCTAGTGACAGGGCCATGCTGTATCTCTCCCGCCTCTTCATCGCCCTCGGTCTTGCGGTCCTCGGACCGTTGGCCCTGGCCCAGTCGCGTCCTGCTCGCGCCGTGGCGACCCCGGCCGCGCCCGCTGCCGAGGCGCCGCCCTCGCAGGGGCGCTGCAACGAAGACGACGCAGGTCTGTCCCGGCTCGGGCGCGAGATGAGCGCGCTGGAGACCTCCGACGGCGATCCCCGCGCGGCACTCCAGGACTTGATCGACAAGACCCTGGCCCGCAGCAAGGCGGTCGGCGCGGTTCGTCTGCTGGCCGAGGCTGCGCGTGCTGACCTGGCTGAGGCCCAGGCCGCGAGCCTGCCCACGGCCAGCCTTGGCATTGGCGTCAACGCCCTGCGCCAGACCATTGGCGGCACGACCGTCGGGCGCGGCGGCCTGGTCTCGGCGACCTTGAGCGCCGGCATGCCGCTGTGGGACTTCGGTCGCATTGCGAAGCTGACCGAATGGCGCAAGGAACTGGCCGAGGTGGCCGCGCAGGGCCAGCGCAGCGCGGAGGAGCAACTGGCGCTCAGCACCGTGACGCTGGCGCTGGACCGCAGCCGCTACGTGCTGCAAGCGCAGGTCTACACCCAGTACGTGCGCAAGATGGCCTGCCTGGTGGATGCCCTGGAGATCATCACCAAGGCCGACCGCGGTCGTGCCAGTGAAATGGTGCAAGCCCAGAAGAGCCTGCAGCAGGCAGACCTGTCGCTGGAGCAAACCATGTCGGCGCTGCGCCAGACCGAGGTGCGCATGAAGCGCCTGGTGGGCGAGCCGCTGCCGCCCAGCATCGGCATGACGCCGTCCCTGTCGCTGCTGCCGGACCTGGAGCAGATGCAGAGCGACATCCTCCTGGCGCCGGATGTGGCGCAGGCCGAAGCGCAGGCCCGCTCGCAGCGCAGCTTGGCCGAGTCGGTCATTGCCGGCCAGAAGCCGAGCATCAGCGTGACCGGCAGTGCGGGAGCACAGTTTCGCTCGGGCAACAACCTGGGCAGCGACAGCCGCTCCACCGACATTGGCGCGGGGGTGTCCATCACCATTCCCATCCTGCAACCAGGCGCGGAGGCCCAGGCCAAGGCTGCGGTACAGCGCTATCGCGCCACCGTGCTGCAGCGCGATGAAACCATTGAAGCCAAGCGCTACCGGCTGCTGGAGATGCACGAGGTGGGAACGTCAACGCTGGATCGGGCGCGCCGCATCATCGAGATTCTGCGCAACAGCGACCGGGTGCGCGCCTTCACGCTGCAGCAATGGCAGCAATTGGGGCGCCGCTCGCTGTTCGACGTGATGGCCGCGGAGGGCGACTACTATTCCATGCGAGTTGCCCACGTGAATGCGATGTTTGACGCTCAGCAGATCGTTGCCATGATCTGGAGCATGGGACGCGGTGTGGCGACGCCGCTGCGATGAGAAAAACCATGACGAACACCCCACCCATCCTGATCATCAGCTTCAACAATCACGAATTTGTTGGCAACACGATTTCTCAGTTGCACCGGTTGGGCATTGATGACGCAAGCATCATCGTCATCGACAACGCGAGCAACTGGGATGAGAGCCAGGCGTTTCTTGAGACACTGAAATGCCGGGTGATTCGAAATGCAGAGAATTTCGGGCACCTGTGCTGGGCGCGACCCGAGATCTACAGCACCTTGCCGGACAAGTTCTGTGTGACGGATCCGGACCTGCAGTTCAATCCGAATCTCCCCAAGAACTTCATCGAGGTGATGTCGGAGTTGGCTGACCGTTTCCAGGCGAGCAAAGTGGGTTTTGCGCTGGACATCGCCGACGGCGACCTGATGTTTCAGTACCCGGACTATCACCTCGGGCAAAGCATCCTCGAGTGGGAAAGCCAGTTCTGGAAACAGCGGGTGCCGGGAGAATCCCTGGAGGTGTACCTTGCCGAGGTGGACACGACGTTTCACGTGTTCAACAAGCACGGTTTCCATCGGCGCCAGTTGCGGGTGGCCGGAGACTACACGGCCAAGCATCTGCCCTGGTACCGGACGAATCCAGTGATTCCGCCCGAGCGCATGACGATGGTCTACCGCCATGCGACGCGGGTGTCCACCATCGCGCGTTTTCACATGCGCCAGCACGAAGGTTTGCGGGATGTCGAATTGCCGGTGGCCGATCCGGCCGCCGCTGCCGCCTCCCGGCGCGTGACCGGCCCGGCCTCTGCCGTGCACCTCTACCAGATTGCCTATTCCGAAGAGACCTTTGCCGCGGTCGAGCCCGGCTACCAGGTGCTCGACAACCGCGCCAACGAGCGGCCGGATTGGTATGAGTATTGGCCCATTCGGCGCTTCTTGCTCGAGCAGGCGCTGGACGAGCGCGCGTTCTATGGTTTTTTCTCGCCCAAATTCGGCAAGAAGACCCAGCTGAATCACGCGCAGGTGTCAGAGTTTGTCAGGCAGGCGTCCGCGGATCATGACGTGGTCCTGTTTTCGCCGCAGCCCGATATGGCGGCATTCTTCTTGAATGTTTTCGAGCAGGGCGAGTTGTTTGACCCGGGCTTTATTGCGGCCACTGAAGGCTTCTTGCGCAAGATCGGCAATGAAGTGAATGTGCGCAATCTGGTGATGGATTCATCACAGATCGTGTTCTCCAATTACTTCGTGGCGCGGCCGGCGTTCTGGCGGCGTTGGCTGGAGATCGCGGAGCAGTTGTTTGCGCTGTGCGAAGGGCCGGATTCCCCTGAGAAGACCGCCTGCACGATGCCCACCACCTACCCCGGCCAGGCGCAACGCAAGGTGTTCATGCAGGAGCGTCTGGCGTCCTTCGTGCTGGCGACCGAGCCGCAGTGGCGCGCCAAGGCGGCCGACCCCTTCGGCTTTGCCTGGTCCATGACCCGGTTCCGCGAGTATCCGACGCAGGCCTACATCAGCGATGCCTTGAAGCTGGCCTACCGGACGCAGCGGTTTCCTGAGTACCTCGATGCCTATGCGAAGACGCGTGAACAATTCGCGAAGGCCTCGAGCGGTGCCCCCGAGGCCCAGGCATCAGCGAACGCGACCGCTCATCGCGTGCTGCCGTCGGTGGAGGCCCTGCATCGCAGCAAGGCCGGCAAGGCCAGCAATAAATGGGCGTCCTACCTGACGTATTACGATCAGCTTTTCGCGCCACTGCGGCATTCGCCGGTTCGGATGCTGGAGATCGGCGTCCAGAACGGGGGCTCTCTGGAAACCTGGTCGCAGTACTTTGCCCAGGGGCAGTTGTTTGTCGGCTGCGACATCGATCCGAAGTGCGGCCTGCTGCGGTATGACGACAAGCGCATCAATATCGTGGTCGGCGATGCCAATGCGGCCGAGACGTACGAGAAGATTGCTGCGTATACGCCGCAGTTTGACATTGTCATTGATGATGGTTCACACCGGTCCAATGACATCATCAACTCCTTCCTGAGGTATTTTCCCCACGTCAGTCCTGGGGGCTTGTATGTGATCGAAGACACCCACTGCCTCTATTGGAATATTTACGGCGGTGGCGTGTTGAACGATTACGGTGCCTATGCGTTCTTCAAGCGTCTGGTGGATGTCCTGGGCTTCGAGTTCTGGAAGGACGACTTGAGCATCAATGCGTATCTGCGTACCTTCTTTGACCAGCGAGCCACGCCGGGCTTCATTCTCGATGGCTGGATTGACGGCATCGAGTTCAAGAATTCGGTGATCACCATCAGGAAGGCGCTGCAACCAGGTCATGAAAAGCTGGGTGAGCAGATCTTGTCGGGCACTGAGCATCAAGTCCATCTTTTCGGACCTGCCCCTTCCCAGCCGGCTGCGGTGCGCCCATGACGGGTTGCGGCTGGGCTGACCACGCATGAGCAAAAGCGCTGTCGTCTTCGCTGGTTATTTTCCGACGCCGTTTTCCTTGGCGGTGGGCGAGGAGTTCATTGCCTACTTCAGGCAGCATTACGCCGACTGTCATTTCTATGTTGGCTTGAATCCGGCCGCGTGCAATCAGGATTTCCTTCAGCTGCTGGCAGCGTCCGGGCTTCAGTACGAGGTGCGCATCGTGCCCGAATCACTGGTGGTCGACAGCGACGCAAGCGCGTACCAGGCTGCGCTGTTACTGCTGCGTGAGGGGGAGCGTCAGGATTTTGATGTCCTCTATTTCTTTCATTCGAAGGGCGCCACCAATCCAACGTCCAAGCAGCTGCGTGAGTTCTTTCTTCCCCGTTTTGCGGATCGTGCACGCATTGAGGCCGCTTTCAGTCACGAGACGGTCGGCTCGTACTCGCTGTTTTTGGGTAAGTCGAAGAATCCATTCATTGACCAGTTGGGCGAACACTACGTCTTTGACAGGCCCTACTTTTATACCTACCTGTACTTCCACACCATCTATGCGCTGCGGGCGCGGCCGGTGCTGGATTTCGTGCATGGCTGTCAGCGCTCGTTTTTCGACGTGAAGCTGGTCGACCGCTACTTCTTCGAACGGGATTTTCCGCATGTGGTGTGGCGGCAAGGCTTCGTGCCCGCGTCGGAATTTCTCGTCGACTGGAATATGTGTTTTCCAGCCAGTGAAGTGGACTTTTCAGGGGATGCCCGGGCCCACCTGAGCCACCGTTGAGGGGCCCGATCCCGGCCCGGCGTTTTGGCGCGTCCACGGTTCGGTGCCGCCCCAGGCCCCCGAAGAACGTCCTTGACCGCCGTTCCTGCGCGCGGCGGCGAGCGACATGGCGTCAGGCGCCGTACTCCACGTGCTTGTTCTCGATGTCGGAGAAAGAGGGCCGCTGAATCACGGTGCGCTTGCTCAGGATGTACCACCCGCCTTCGCGCTGCAGATCTTTCCAGATCATGTCGGCGGCGTAGTTGTGAAACATCAGGGGCCAATGCTGCGGGGCGAGCGCGGGCAACAGTTCACGCAGGCGCTCGGCGCCCAGCAGGAACTTCGGGATCAACTTGAGCGCAGCCGCACGCGTGACGACATAGGCCGAGGTAGTCTGGGACGTGATCACCTTGTGGAATGCGGGGTTGTCGGTGACTACCGACAGCACGGCATTGCCAGACAACAGCAAGGCGTCCCACGCGCTGCGGGCGGCCATGAAGGCGCGGGCATCGCTGGCGACTTCTGCGAGGCTTCGCACGAAGCGGAAGTCGTCTTCCAGCACCAGGCAATGCGGTGCCTGCGTTTCCGTCAGGAAGCGCATCAGCACATTGGCGTGCGACAGCGCGCAGCCCACGCTGCCGTGCACCGCGGAACGGTAGGCACTGAATCGCTGAAGCTGGCCGGGGTCTGTGCCCAGTTGGCGCAGCTCTTCCTGGCACTCCGCCCACCGGTCCTGGCGCTCGTCCAGGTTGATGACGTACACGGGGCCGAACAGATCGTGAAGGGAGGTGTCCATGAGGGCGCTCAGAGGGGCTTCTTGAACAGGAAGCAACCGCAGCCATAGCGCTGCGCGTCGGCGACCTGCAGGGGGACGTTCTCGCGGAAGTTGCCCTGGTCGTCGACGAGCGAAAACTCCAGCAACTGCAGGCCGTCGAAGTCCGCCACGATGTCCCGTGCCCGGAAGACGCGGTGGGCATTGAACACGACGGTCGGCTGGCCGACGGGCACGACGAAATACAGCAGACCGCCGGGTGCCAACACGCGCGACAGCTCGCGCATCGCGATGGCGGCTCCGTGGAAGTTGATGGGGTCGCCATAGCGGCCCAGGCCGATGTGTTCGACGACATGCATGCACGACAACGAGGCGATGGACCCGTCCGGCATGTCCAGGTTCAGCAGATCGGCGCGACCGCACTCGAGGTTGGCGAGCTGAATGGCCGCGGGGCGGTAGTCGAGAAACCGCAGCGGCTGGAATGCCGAAGCCAGCGTGATGAAGCGGATATCGCTGCTGATGTCCGTGTGCAGCGCCACCGGGTTGGCGAACAGCCGGCGTGCCGCCCAAGCGGTGTGATAGACGTAGTGGGTGTCGAAATCGGTCCCGGCCGTCGCATCGCCCAGGCAGGGGCGCAATTGCACCTGCCAATCGGGCGGCAGCTGGCCCTGCGAGAAGAAGGTCTCCCGGTCGATGCGGAACTGCTCCTGCTCCAGCGCGTTGGCAAAGCGTGGCGCGAGGTTGGTGCGGTCGACGGCGCCGGCGATGCGCTTCCACCGGGGCGGGCACAGCTGCGCGGAGGGTTGGTGAATCTGCGACCAGGGGTCGGGCCACACCACATCGTCGCTGCCCGACAGCATCGCACCCCACCAGGAGTAGGTGGAGTTCGAGATGACATGGCGGCTGCATTGGGCCATCACGTACAGGTCTGCCAGGTCGTCGCCCGTGTTGACGATCTGTGCCCGGATGCCTGCCTGGCTGAGGAATGCCGCGGTGTAGTTGGGTTCGTCCGAGAAGACGAAGATGTCCAGGCCGCCGGCTCGGGCTGACAGCCAGCGCAGTGAATCGATGTAGTAGGCCTCGCTGGCAAGGCCGTGGTGCTTGTAGTCGTGTCGGCGCACATGGACTGACGTCGGGCGCGCCGTGCTGCGAACGCGTTCGGCGAGTTGCTGCACCGCCGGTGGCATGGCGCCCTCAAGCCGATGCCGCAGCTCGGTGAGCGCCTCAGGCGAAACGACCCGGCGGTCCTGCCAGTAGCCGTCCAGCACCACGTGACGAACCTCTGCCGGGATCGAGAACCGCTCGGGAATGTCGCCGTCGGCCGGCCAGGCCATGTCGGCCTCACGCAGGAGCCGGGCGCTGTCCGCAGGGACCGCGTCAACCGTGGCCGCCTCGGGCCAGAGCCTGTGAAGCACGCTGCGCCGACCGAAGCCATCACGTGCGAAAGCGGTGGTGTCGAAGGCCAGCTGTGCGCCGTTGGCCTGCGCGACGCGCTGCGCATACAGCATCTGGAACAGCTGGTTGCCGATGCCGCCCTGCAGGCGCTGCACAACGGTGAGGTCGGTCGTGGTGGGAGTGGTTGGCGTGGCTTCTGAGAGGTCCATGCAGCTTCCTTCGATGCGCGGTGTCAAGCAGCGGCAAGCGATGAGGCTGTGCCGGCGCCGTGGGTGACCTGCTTGACGTGCATGGCCAGATTGTGGGGGCGCGCAGCCTGCCCCCGGCCCCCGGATCAGTGCGGTCAAACCCGCCCAGTTCGGCACTGAGCGCAGCCGCCGGGTCTGAAAAAACTGCAGGCCCGACAGCTTGCGCTGCGGGCCTGCAGGGGCGGGGCATCGCGCCGGGTCAGCGCGAGTTCAGCGTCAGATCCATGGCGTTCCGCTGTTGCGGCGCTGCTCCTCTTCCTCGGCGAGCTTGCGGTCAAGTGCCGCGAGGTGGGCGTCGGGCTGATCCGGCGGCGGCGTGTGCGCCGGCTCGGCGGGCGCGGCAGCAGCCAGCACAGGCGTGGTCGGTGCCGCGAGCACATCGCCCAGACTGACGGGCGTTGTCTGCGCATGCTCCGGCTGCTGCGGCTGCACGTCCTTGGCGAACCACACGTCTCCCAGTTGATGGGTCTTGCCGTCCGCCGTGGTGAAGCTGGACATCAGGCCCACCACGTTGCCGTTCGTCAGCTCGTGCGTCTTGGCAGCCGTCAGGCCGAGTTCCACGATGCCCAGTTCCGCCAGCGTCTTCATCTCGCCCGCGTCGGTCTTGCCGTCGTGGTTGGCATCGACCCAGACGCGCAGATCCTTGAAGTGCGCGTCGGCCGCGTTGATCTTGCCGTCGTGGTTGACGTCCAGGCTGGCCAGCGCCTCGAAGCCGTTGGTGGCTCGCTTGCCGTTGGCCATGATGAAGCCCGACCCGAACAGTTCGGCGCCGCTGTTGATGCTGCCGTCTCCATTGCGGTCGATCGCCAGCAGGCCGTCACCGCCGCCGACCCAACCCCACTGGTGCGTCTTGCCGTTGCCGTTGAGGTCGAAGTTCACCCCATGGGCCGCATTGAGGGTCTCGATGCCGTTGCCGTTGAGGTCCAGCACCAGGGGTGTCGAGGACGTCAGGGCTTCGAACTGGGCCGTGCTCATCGCCTGGATCTGGTCCGAGGTCAGTGCCAGCGACTGGGTCATGTTCATCGCGGCCAGGTCACGGGTCTCGAAGGCCTGGATCTGGTCCGTGGTGAACGCCTGGATGTGATCCGTCGTCAGCCCGGCGATGGCTGCCGTGGAGAGGGCCGCGATGTCGCGCGTCTCGATGGCGCGGATCTGGTCGGTCGACAGCCCCCCCAGCTGGGTGGAAGTCAGCGCCGCGAAGTGGTGCGTCTCCAGCGCCTGGATGCCGTCGGTGCTGAGGGCATGCAACTGGCTGGTCGTCAGCACATGCAGCTGCGCCGTGGTCAGGGCCTGGATGTCGGCCGTGTCCAGCGTCGACAGCTGGCTGGTGGTCAGCGCCCCCAGCTGGGTCGTCGTCAGCGCACGGATCTGGCCCGCGTCGAAGGCGTTGAGGTCATCGCTGACCAGTCCGGCGATCTGGCTGGTCGTCAGCGCCGCCACCTGGGTGGTGCTGAAGCCCAGGATCTGGTCCGAATCCAGCGCTTCCAGCTGGGCCGTGCTCAGGGCGCGCAGCGCCGTGGTGCTCAGCGCTCGCAGGTCAGCGCTTTCGATGGCCTGCATCTGCGTCGTGGTGAACCCGGCGATTTGCACCGAGCTCAGCGCCGCGAACTGTGTCGTCGACAGGGCCGCGACGCCGTCCGTGCTCAGGGCGCCCAGTTGCACCGAACTCAGCGCGGCGATCTGGCCGGTGGCCAGCGCTGCCACGTCCGCCGTTTCCAGCGTGGAGACTTGCGAGGTCGTGAGTGCCGCGATCTGCGAGGTCATCAGGGCGCGGAACTGGCTGGTCGTCAGTGCGTTCAGGTCGTCACTCACCAGGCCGGCAATCTGGCCGGTGGTCAGGGCCGCGACCTGGCCGGTGCTCAAGGCGCCGATCTGGTCGGAGCCCAGGGCTTCGAGCTGGGCGGTACTCAGCGCACGCAGGGCGGTGGAGCTCAAGGCGCGCAGGTCACCGCTCTCGATGGCTTGCATCTGCGTCGTGCTCAGGCCGGCCACTTGCACCGAATTCAGCGCCGCCACCTGGCCACTGCTCAGGGCCACGATGCCATCGGTGCTCAGGGCGCCGAGTTGCGCCGAGTTCAGCGCAGCGATCTGGTGGGTGCCGAGCGCGGCCACATCCGCGGTCTCCAGGGTGGAGATCTGAGAGGTGGTCAGTGCGGCGATCTGCGAGGTCACCAGTGCGCGGATCTGCGTGCTGGTCAGTGCGTTCAGGTCGTCACTCACCAGGCCGGCGATCTGGCCCGTGGTCAGCGCCGCGACCTGAGCGGTGCTCAAGGCGCCGATCTGGTCGGAGCCCAGGGCTTCGAGCTGGGCCGTACTCAGCGCACGCAGGGCGGTAGTGCTCAAGGCACGCAGGTCACCGCTCTCGATCGCCTGCATCTGCGTCGTGCTCAGGCCTGCGACCTGCACCGAGTTCAGCGCGGCCACCTGGCCACTGCTCAAGGCCACGATGCCGTCGGTGCTCAGGGCGCCGAGTTGGGCGGAGTTCAGCGCGGCGATCTG
>JAIPCJ010000161.1 GCA_021738245.1 Methylotenera sp.
GCGCCAGCTGCGCCCCGCAGGTGTCGTCAGATCTCCCGCGCTCAAATCTGTTGTACCCATGTGTCCACGCATCGTTGTCGTGGACACAAGCATCCAAGTCCGGCCACCGGACTTCAAGGTGACTTGGGCGGACGCCTACTTACCTGCGGCAGTACGCGGCAGGAGACTTGCCTCAGCTGCTTTGTGTCGCGGAACGACTCAGCGACGAAGGGCTCATTGATGAAGTCTGGGTGGCCCCGAAGAGCGGCGCGCAGGCTGCCGAGGTCAGCGCGCGATGGTTTGCGGCCGAGCAGGTCTTCGCAACGCATACCGACAGTGGCGCACCTTTAGTGCCTCAGATTTGGGCGTTTGAACGGATCGACACTCCGTTTGTCTTACAGCTTGACGTCGATCTATTGATTGGCGGGACCGACCTGCACCACGACGTCATCGCCGACATGAAACGCGCATGTGTCGAGGAAAGCGTATGGTGTGTTGGCTTTAACATCCCCAGGAGCCAAGATGGCTTCAGTCCCTATGTGGGCACCCCTGCCCAGTTCGCGCCTGAAGTGCGCTGCGGTCTTTTGAACCTGGATCGGATCAAACGCCTGAGGCCGTTCCCCAACCCAGTGAGTCACGGACGATTTACCTTGATGTGGCACCAGTCCCTGAAACTGGCCCAGCTAAGGCTAGGTATGCGCAGTGTCCGGGGCGGAGACAGCCGCACCTTCTATGTTCATCCTCGCAATGAGGACAAGCATTCGCCGAGTATCGACTTGGCGCGAGATCGGATTGGCCAGGGTCGCGTTCCGCGCGCGCAGCTTGATAAATGGGATCTCGTCCCTTCATCCGACTGGCAGCCGAACCCTCGGGGGGAAGACATCATCTTTCTACTGTTCGGACGCGAGACGCCACCCGATAAATTGGAGCGCTGCCTGAGTTCGTTGCGCAGGCAGTCGTCTCAAGACTTCGGAGTGATACTCATCGACGACGCGGGGAGTCCAGTGCAAACCGCTTCATTGCCGTATCGGTTAGGTTCGCTCGCTGATCGGACCACATTGATCAGGCGAGCTCGACGCGCTGGCTACCTAGAAAATTTTCGGGAGGCGGTCAAGGCAATCTGTGTGAATCCGGATGCAATGCTTGTCGTGCTGGATCAGGACGATGCACTGATGAGAGACGATGTGATCCTTCGTTTGCGTGAAGCCTCGTCCGCCGGCGCAGACCTCATCAACGCTCCAATGTTCAGGCCGGACAAGCCATTGAGCCTCTACGAGATCAACTACGAGGCTCCGCGTCAACGTGGCGGTGGCAATGTTTGGAGCCATCTGCGAGCCTTCAAAAAGTCGCTCTTCGAGAGAGTGCCCGGGGACGTGTGGAACTCCGCTCCTGATCCCTGCTGCCTGAGCGACTTCCTTACGATGGTTCCGATGGCGGAGCTAGCGCGACGGCCAGTCTGGCTTGATGGGCCGTACCTCTACTGGCACGAACGAGCGCCCTATTCTCTGGAGCGCAAGAAGCGCGAATTGGATGTGAAGACTTGGCTGTTCAGTCAGGCACCACTCTCTGCGTGAGGAGCTGGCGGAAAGCCAGGTACTGAGCGAGGCGCAATTGGCCCGCTAGTTGATCGATCAATGCCGAAGCGTCGTCGTAGTAGAGCCACCAGTTGGGTGTGTCGGACTGATTCCTTTGAAGGTGGAACATACCCTCCAGCTCGAGCACCTGAGTTGATGCAGCCAACAAATCCGCTCCAGGTTGAACCTTTGCAGCAACCAACGGCGCCAGTGGAGCGAGCGACGCGATACGACTTGACTGGCGCAATGCATCGAGCACTTCCGAATGGTGAATGCCTTGGGCGTTGCCGGCCGATGAAATCACGAGGCGCGAGATGTCAGCGCCAGCAATCATTGGCCATGTCCAGTCTGAAGGTGGCTCAGTCAGCCAGCGTTGGAAGGAGATGCGTCGTTCACCAAGCCAATTGTGAAAGGCCTGAGCCAATGGCCTCCTCATGGATAGGTGCCTCGGCCTCTCAAGGCTCGGATTGAAGCAGATGCCATCCACCACCACCCTGCCACCCAGGGACCAGAGCCCGTGAAGCAACGCGTAACCCGTTGAAGGCAGGCACCCAAGGGCATGCGTTTGTTGCTCAAGCGAGTGATTGACATGCGCCTGAAGTTCCTTCGCCTCCGTTTCAAAACCACATGCTTTGAAGCTGATGCGATACAAACCCAGCCGGTCACGGGTCATCTGGACGTCGATGTGTTCTCTGAGCCCGTGCGTCCCACCTTGAGCATTGAAAGCAAAAGTCAGGTCGGGAGACCCATGCTCTCTTTGATAAGCGGCGCCGTTTCCCAGGATCAGCAGATATCGTCGGTGGGGTGGGGGCAGCATGGCACAAGCGGGCTCTGACGCGAGCATTGTGGGCTACCAGGCAGACAGGTCATGTGCGCTACCGACGCCAAACTTGCCTCAGACAGCTGGCCGCCGCGCGCTCACCTGTCGCCCAGTCCAGCGACTGCTCGACGGCTTTTGGCATGCAATGGTCTGCACCAGTCGAAGGGCAGCAACCGCTGCAATGCAGCCAGTACGCACCCCCACACAGCCCGCAGCGCCCGCTGGCTCAACCCAGCGCCCGCGCCAGCGCAGCCACCACCTCGTCCTGCTGGGCCTCGGTCAGGTCGGCACTCATCGGCAGGCTCATCACGCGCGCGGCGGCGCGGACGGCTTGTGGGCAGGCGTCTGACGGCGCGAAGTGCGCGTAGGCCGGCTGGTGATGCAGCGGGCGCGGGTAGTGCACGGCGGTGGGGATGCCGGCGGCCTTGAGCCGGGCCTCCACGGCCTCGCGGTCGTCCACGAACACGGTGTATTGGGCCCAGACGCAGTCACGGTCGGGCCGCACGGCGAGCAGCTGCAGTTGCGGCACGGCCGCCTGCAGCTTGGCGCGGTAGGCCTCACCGAGGGCCAGGCGGCGCTCGATCTCCCAGCCAAAGCGATCGAGCTTGCCCAGCACCACCGCGCATTGCAGGGTGTCCATGCGGCCGCCCACGCCCAGCCGGGTGTGCAGATAGCGCTGGCTCTGGCCATGCACCCGGATCTCGCGGCAGGCCTGGGCCAGCGAGGCGTCGCTCGTGAAGATGGCGCCGCCGTCGCCGTAGCAGCCCAGGGGCTTGCTCGGGAAGAAGCTGGTGCAGCCGAAGGTGGACAGGTTGCAGCTGCGCCGCGCCTGGTAGGTGGCGCCGAAGCTCTGCGCCGCATCTTCGATCACCGGCAGCCCGTGGCGCGCGGCGATGGCGTTGATGGCGTCCATGTCGGCCACCTGGCCGTACAGGCTCACCGGCATGATGGCCCGGGTGCGTGGCGTGATGGCGGCCTCGACGAGTCGGGCGTCCAGGTTGGCGGTGTCGGGCTCGATGTCCACGAACACCGGCACGCCGCCGGCCAGCACGATCATCTCGGCCGTGGCCGCGAAGGTGAACGGGCTGGTGATGACTTCATCGCCCGGCTTCAACCCGAGCGCCATCAGGCAGATGAGCAGCGCCTCGGTGCCGCTGGCCACGCTGATGCAGTGCGCCGCACCCGTGTAGGCGGCCAACGCGGCCTCCATCTCGGCGACCTCCGGGCCCATGATGTATTGGCCGTGATCCAGCACGCGCTGGATGCGGGCGTTGATGTTGTCACGCAGAGCCGCGTACTGGCTCTTGAGATCGATGAAGTCCATTCAGCGGGGATCGAGAAGTTGCAGTTCGCCGCCCTGCAGGCGGTAGCGGTCGCCGGTGTGGGGGCACAGGGCGTCCAGGGGCTGGTCGCTGTGCAAAGGCAGCTCGAGCCGCTCGCCGAAGCGGCTCATCCAGCCGATCTGGCGGGCGGGCACGCCCACCATGAGTGCGAAGTCGGGCACGTCGCGGTTGACGACCGCACCGGCGCCGATGAATGCGTAGCGCCCGATCGTCGTGCCGCACACGATGGTGGCATTGGCCCCGAGCGTGGCGCCCTGCTTCACACGCGTGCGGCGGTATTCGTCCTTGCGCGCGATGGCCGAGCGCGGGTTGTAGACGTTGGTGAACACCAGGCTCGGGCCGCAGAAGACGTCGTCCTCCAGCGTCACCGCGTCGTACACCGACACGTTGTTCTGGATCTTGACGTTGTGGCCGATCTGCACGTCGTTGCCGACGAACACGTTCTGCCCGAAGGAGCAGCGCTCACCGATGCGCGCACCGGCGCTGATGTGCACGAAGTGCCAGACGCGGCAGCCGTCGCCAAGCTGGGCGCCGTCGTCGACGATGGCGCTGGGGTGGATGGTGGTCGAGGCGTTCATCGCGTCAGTAGGCCAGCGGCAGGTTCACGCGCTTGCCATCGCGCGCGCTCATGTAGAGGGCGATCAAGAGCTCCAGCGACTTCAAGCCCTCGCGGCCGTCGGTCTCGGGCTGGGCCTCGCCGCGCAGCGCGCGGATGACGTTGTCGTAGTACAGCGGGTGGCCGAAGCCGTAGACCGAGGTGGTCTGGTAGCTGGCGTCCTGGATGAGGGCGTCCATCTCGTGCGGCGTCTGGAAGTCCCAGTGCTGGATCTCGTTGACCGCCAGGCCACCGACGCGCACGGAGCCCTTCTCACCCAGCAGCGTGATGGAGCCTTCCAGGTTCTTGGGGTAGGTGAGCATGCTGACGTTGACCGTGCCCATGGCACCGTTGCGCCACTTCAGCGCGGCCACGCCGCTGTCTTCCACTTCGATGTTGCGCGCCAGCGTGCCGGTGTAGGCCATGACGCTTTCCACCGGGCCGCAGATCCAGTCGAGCAGGTCGACGTAATGGCTGGCCTGGTTCATGAAGGCGCCGCCGTCGAACTCCCAGGTGCCACGCCAGGCGGCGCTGTCGTAGTAGGCCTGCGGCCGGGTCCAGAACACGTTGACGGCCACGTTGTAGAGCCGGCCGAAGCGCCCCTCCGACACGGCGCGCTTGAGCAGCTGCAGCGTCGGGTTGCGGCGGTTCTGCTTCACGACGAAGAGGCGCACGCCGGCATCGTCACAGGCCTTGACCATGGCCAGGCCGTCCTGCCAGCGGGTGGCCATGGGCTTTTCGGTCATCACGTGCACGCCGGCCGCAGCGGCTTCGATGGCCTGGCGGGGGTGCAGGCCGCTGGGGGTGGCGAGCACGACGCAATCGATGCCGAGCTCGGCCTGCGCGGCCAGCAGGTCCGTCAGCGAGGCGAAGCCACGGGCCCCGGTCTTGGCCACCGCCGCCTGGAGGGCGACGGGGTCGGTGTCGCACACCGCCACCAGCGCCGCGCGCTCGGCGTGCTTCTTGATGGCCTCCATGTGGTTCTGCGCGATGCGGCCGCAGCCGATCAGCGCAAAGCGCACCAGGCGGCCGGTGACAGGAGGACGGGACGGTTGCATGCAGATCACCAGGAGAACGAATGTGCAGCCCGCATTGTCCCCGGGCTGGCGACTCCTGGCGCCGGCCTCAGTGCGCCAGGTTGCGCAGCAGCCGCAGGCCGAACTTCAGCCGGCTGCGGTCCCAGGGCGTGAAGCGCGGGATCTGGAAGAGGTCTTCTCCCCGGCGGGCCGCGGCCCAGCGGGTGGACACGGCCGCGTCGAAGCCCAGCTCCCGCACGATGCCCGGGTGGACGTCGGGCAGGTAATCGCTCCCCGGTTTGCCGTTCGGGTAGGCGAACAGGCCCACCTTCTCGCCGAGCAGGGCCTGCAGCGCATCACGGCTGCGGGCGATCTCGTCGGCAGCCTGCTGGGGCTGCAACGTGGCGAGGATGGGGTGACTGACGGTGTGCGCCCCGATCTGCATGCCGGCCGCACGAAGCGCACGGACCTGCGCGCCGGTCATCATGAGGTCGTCGGGTGGCGCCACCTCGGCCCGGGCCGCGATCGCGTTGACGCAGGCCAGCCGCGGCTCGGGCGGCAGGTATTTGACGCGGCCGATCAGCGCCGCAATGGCCGCACGCCGATGCGCGGTATCGCCCAGCCCATGCTGGCCGAGATCGTCGCCCCGGCCGTCCTGCAGGCCGCGCAGGTCGAGCGTGGGCAGCGCACTGCGCCGGATCGACTCGATCAGGGTGTCGTTCCACATGCGGCCGCCGTCCAGGAAGCCGGTGGCCACGAAGAAGCTGCACGGCAGCCCATGGCGGCGCAGCAAGGGCAAGGCGATGTCGTGGTTGTCGGCGTAACCGTCGTCGAAGGTGAGCACCGCAGCGCGCGCGGGCAGGCTGCCGTCGGCCAGGCGCCGGGCGGCCTCGTCCAGCGGCAGCACCTGGAACCACGACTTCACCCAGCCCAGGATCTCGTCGAAGCGGGCGGCATCGACTTCGTCCGGGAACAGCGGGTCGGGCTGAGGCAGCACGCGATGAAAGATCAGCACATTCAGGCGCGCGCCAGCGCCCGCGGGCGACAACAGGCTCAGCAGCGGCTTCATGGCAGAGGCACCGCCTTTTTCTTCTTGAACCATCGCATCGCCCAGGGTGGCAGGATGATGAGCGGCTCAGGTTTCTCGGTCAGCCAGGCCTTGCGGGCCAGCCAACGCCGGCCCAGCACCACCATGACCACCATGTTGTACGGCAAGTCCCAGTACGACAGGCTGAGGAAGGCGCCGCCGACCGCATAGCCAACCAACGACACCTGCACCATGGCGCCGAGATCGGAGAGCCACTGCGTCTCGGCCTGGCGCTTGCCCTGCTCGCGCAGATATTTGGCCGAACCCCAGGCAAAGCCGAAGAGGGTCAGGAAGAGGATCAGGCCGATGAAGCCCTGCTCCCCGAGCACCTGGAAATAGATGCTGTGCGCGGCGTGGACGTCCGTCGGGTCGGGCGCATAGAGCGCGAAGATCCGGGCGGTCCAGATGAAGAAGCCGCCGCCGAAGAAGTTGTCCTTGGCCAGGTTCCAGGCCATCCACCAGGCGTTGATCCGGCCCATGGCGGAATCATCTTCCTTGTACGTCTTGATGGTGCCCATGCGCTCCCACCACTCCGCAGGCATGAACGACAGCAGCACCGCGGCCACCACCACCATGCCCACCCCGCTGAGGAGCTTGTTCTTGCCGCGCAGCCACAGCACGAACCCCATGGCGGCGATGGCCAGCAGCGCCCCACGCGAATGGCTGCCCAATGCGGAGGCCGCCATCATCAACATGCAGAAGGTCATCACCCCCTTGGCGAACTTGGACTGCAGCTGCATCTGCACGAAGCGCATGAGCGGGATCACCATCACCGCCGCCAGCGCCATCTCGTTGTTGCCCTCGATGTAGGTGTTTTCAGGCCCCCAGACCCGGTAGCTGCCCCCGGTAGCCACCGTGAACATGCCGCCTTTCACGCCGTAGAAACCGACCGAGATGATGTTGACCCAGACGAAGAGCATCACGTGGCGCCGGGTGTAGAGCAGCACCATGGTCACCAGCACCATGAGATCGATCTTCATGACCCGCTTGTACAGCTCGAAACTGCCGTCCCAGATCATGGCGAAAGGCAGGGTGATGCTGAACCACACCATCAGCAGGATGAGGGTGATGCTCTCCCGGTTCAGCGAGTAATCGCGCCTGTCCTTGGTCGTGAACAGGCCCACGAGGGTGGCACCGCCGATCGCGGCTGCCACAGGCAGGGTCCTGAGCTGCCAGGTGAGCTGGTGCGGGTTCATGATGCTGATCCACGTCCAGCACAGGATGCCGATCCAGGGGCGGCGGAAGGCTTGCAGGAAGCACCAGCCGATGATGACGAGCAGGGCAAGGTCACGCATGCAAACGACTTCCCGTGACGGAATGGAACAGTTTCAGTTGACCCTGGGTGGTCTCGTGCCAGCCGAAGCGGCAGGCGTAGGCGTGCACCGCCTCACGGGTGGCGCCCGAACGCCACAGGTCCAGGGCGGCATCCGCCAGGCCTTGCGGCGAGCGGTCGCTCACCAGCCGGCCGGTGGACGGCACGTCGACGATCTCGGGAATGCCGCCCACCGCCGTGGCCACCACCGGCGTGCCGCAGGCCATGCTCTCCAGCAGCACATTCGGCCAGCCTTCACGCTCGGAGGCCAGCACCAGCATGTCGGCCGCGGCATACCAGGCGGCGAGCTGATCCTGCGGCAATGCGCCCAGCAGCTTCACCTCGCGCACCAGGCCCAGGCGCTCGATCTGGGCCTGCAGCGCATCGCGCAGGGCGCCGGCTCCGATGATGCACAGCCGCGCCTCCACCCCTTGGCGACGCAGGCGTGCCACCGCCTCGATGACGAGATCGTGGCCCTTGAGCGGCACCAGGTTGCCCACCGACAGCAGCAGCGGGCTGCCGTCGACGCCCAGCTGCTGGCGCAGCGCGGGCACATCAGCCGCCACACGGAAGCGGCTCAGGTCCACGCCGTTGCGCAGCGCGACCTGCCGGGCGCTGGCCAGGCCCAGGGCCTGCATGCGGTCGACCAGGGCCTGGCTCACGCCGATGGAGGCGCCGGCCACGCGCGAGGCCCATTGCATGAAGCGCCGCGGCAGCAGGTGGCGGCCGATGAGGTTGATGTCGCTGCCGCGGGCCGTGACGGTCAGCGGCTTGCCGAACCAGCGGGCCAGAAGCGCTGCCGCCACGCCGTCGGGGTAGTAGTAGTGGGCGTCGATGATGTCGAAATCGAAGCCTTCGTCCAGCAGCTGCCGCACCGCCGCGCGGGCGCCGAGCGCGAGCATCAGCGGCGCGGTCGTCATGCCCACCTTGGGCAGCAGCAGGTAGCGCGGGTGCAGCACGTCCAGGCCGTTGCGCTGTTCGCGCGACGGCGTCGCGGCGAAGCGGGCATAGTCGCCCCAGCGAGGGTCGGCAGACGGGAACCACGGCACCGGCGCCACCACCCGTGACTCGACCTCGCCGCTCTTCATCAACTCGCGCAGCCGCGTCTCCACGAAGATGCCATGGCCCGGCCTGACGCTGCTCGGGAACAGCGTCGAGAAGGTCAGCACCTTCAAGCGGCTCACGCGCCGTCCTTCTCGGCCTGCCAGGCTTCCAGCAGGATGGCCCCGAACACCTCGGCCGCCACGCGGTGGCCGAATCGGTCCTCCACGAGCGAGCGCGCCGCACGCGAGAGCTTCAGCCGCAGGGCCTCATCGGCGAGCAGGCGCAGCGTGGCATCCGCCAGCGCCTCGGCGCCGTCGGCCCGCAGGAAATGCGTGCCGTGGTCGACATCCAGGCCCTCGATGCCGATGGTGGTGGACACCACGGGCAGGCCCATCGCCATCGCCTCGAAGGCCTTGATGCGCGTACCCCCGCCGACCCGCAGCGGGATGACGAAGGCCTGGGCATCGCGAGCGTGGTCGCGCACGTCATCCACAAAGCCCGTGAAGCTCACGCCCGGCACCTGCCGCTGCACGAGCGACGGCGGGGGGTTCTTGCCGACGACGCGCAGCTGCGCATTGGGCACCTGGGCACGCACCCGGGGCCACACGTCTTCGATGTAGAAGCGAATGCCATCGACATTGGCCTCCCAGTCCATCGAGCCGGTGAACACCACCACCGGCACGCCGCTGGCCGGCGCCTGCCAGGAGAAGAAGTCCAGGTCGACGCCCGTGGGGATGGCGCGGGCCGTCTTGAGGCCGTCGTTCTTCTCGAAGAGCTTCGCGTCGCGTTCCGACACGGTCACGACACGGGTGAAGTCGGCCAGCACCTCGCGCTCGAAGCGGCGCATCTTGGCGGCCTGCGAGCCCCACAGCCAGCGCAGCGCGGCGCTGGAGGCGGTCTTGGCATGGCGCTCGAAGATCTCGGCCTCGACGTTGTGCGTGAAGCACACGGTGGCGCCCCGCATCTGGCGCGGCCGCAGCACGGCCGCATGCACGAAATCGAACACGACCACGTCGAACGCCTGGGCGGCGAGCGCCTGCTCCACGGCGGCCACCGCGGCGGGCGTGCGGTCGTTGACGACATTGATCGGCAGGGCCGACAGCAGGTCGGGCGCACGTTGCCAGCGCGGGCGCGGGGCGGCTGGCGCCCAGCCGATGAAGCGATGGCACAGGCGCTCGAGCTCGCCCTGCCATTGGCGCTGCTGCTCGGGGGCGGCGGGCGACAGGAGCGTGATGTCGAAGCGGCCACTCTCCTTGAGCCCGCGCAGGATGTTGCCGGTGCGGATCTTGCCGCCGGCATCGGCCGGGAACAGGAAGACCGGCGAGATGAACGCGATCTTCAACGGCGAGGCCTGACTCACCAGCAGATGCCCTCGTAGTGCGCAAAGCCGGCAGCGCGCAGATCGGCATAACCGTTCAGGTCCACGACACGCGCGCCCTTGGCCAGGCTGATGATGCGCTGGCGGGTTTCGGCGTCGGCATGCCCCACCACCACGATCTCGGCGCGCGCCAGGGCCGCGTCGGGCGTCTCCTGCAGCAGCTTGTCCAGGTGAGGAATCTCGCGGTCGATGTATTCCTTGTTCTTGCCCAGCAGCCGCGCGATCTTTACGAACTTGTCGTAGATGGCGAGATCGAACCCCTTGCCCAGCAGCCGCTCGGCGAGCACGACGAGCGGCGAGTCGCGCAGGTCGTCGGTGCCCGGCTTGAAGGCCAGGCCGAACAGGGCGACCGGCTTGCGGCCAGCGGCGGCAATCAGGTCGTAGGCGCGGCCGATGTGGGCCTCGTTGCTGTTGAGCAGCGAGCCAAGCACCGGGATGTCCACGCCGCGCTCACGTGCGATGGTGAGGAAGCCCTTGACCTCCTTGGGCAGGCAGGAGCCGCCGAAGGCGAAGCCGGGGCGCAGATAGGCCTTGGAGATGTTGAGCTGCTTGTCTTCGCAGAACAGGGCCAGCACGTCGCGGGAGTCGAGGCCCGCCTCCTTCAGCACGGCACCCGCCTCGTTGGCGAACACGATCTTCAGCGCATGGAAGACGTTGCACAGGTACTTGACCGACTCCGCCACACCCACGTCGGCCGCCACGAAGCTGCCAGGCACGCCGGTGTACAGGCGCTTCATCACCTCCACGCCGGCTTCGTCCAGGCTGCCGACGATGGTCTGCGGCGGGTTGTGGAAGTCCGAGACCGACGAGCCTTCACGCAGGAACTCGGGGTTGAACACCAGCGACAGGCGGTCCCCGATCTTGCGGCCCGCGGCCTGCTCCAGCAGTGGGGCAATGCGGGCCCGCGTGGTGCCCGGGGCGACCGTGCTGCGGATGACCAGGGTGTGCTGCCCGTCCTTCTTGGCGATCTCGGCGCCGATCTGGCCGACCACGGCGTCCAGCGCGGTCAGGTCGGGCATGAAGTTGGGCAGGGCCGGCGTGGCGACCGAGATCAGCGAGATCTCGGTGTCGCGTACCGCGCGGGCGACGTCTTGCGTGGCCGTCAGCTTGCCGGCCTTGACGGCTGCGGCGATGAGCTCCTCGATGCCCTCTTCCACCACCGGCGACTGGCCCGAGGCAATCAGCTCGACCTTGAGCGGGTTGATGTCCACGCCCACCACCTCGTGGCCGAGTTCGGGCAGGCAGGCGCAGGACACCGCACCGACATAGCCGAGACCGAAAACCGAAACCTTCATCCTGTTTGTCCTTGTCGAGATCAGGCCGCGGCGCGTGCCGTGGCGGTGCCCAGGCCCGCATTGCGCAGGAAGGCGTCGAACATCAGCAGCGCCCACAGCGGCTGCGCATGGTCCAGTGCGCCACGCTCATGCTGGTCCAGCAGGCGGGCGATGGTGGCGGGGTTGAACCAGCCGGTCTGGGCCAGCGCGCCCTGCTGCAGCGCCTGGCGGGTCTGCTCGCGCAGCGGCCCGCGCAGCCAGCGGGCCAGCGGCACCGCAAACCCCATCTTGGGCCGGTAGAGCACGTCATGCGGCAGCATGGGCTCCAGCGCCTTCTTGAAGATGTACTTGCCTTCCTGACCGCGCAGCTTGAGCGCCGGGGGCAGGGTGGCGATCCAGCCCACCAGCGGATGGTCCATCA
>JAIPCJ010000162.1 GCA_021738245.1 Methylotenera sp.
GGTCGAAGCCGGCCTGCTTGCGGGCGAGGATGTCGCTGCCGTCGTAGCTGGCCTGCTGGCCGGTCAGGTTCTTGTAGTAGTTCTGCAGGCCTTGCATGCGCGAGGCCATCTTGATCTCGCCCTCGCGGCGGCCGGCGGTCTCGGCCTTGATGAGGTCGATGGGCTCGCCCATCAGCTTGGCCTGGGTGGGCTGCTGCCACCCAAAGGCGAAGTCGACTTCGGTGGGCAGGCGATGGCGGTTGGTGCGGCCCGGGTAGCCGGTCACCATGACGAAGTCGCCTTCGTTCAGCGGGCTGGCCGTGGGCGAGGCCACCTTCAGGAAGTGCTTGGGCGTGTAGGGCTTGTTGTCCTTGCTGAAGTCGGCGGGCTTGCCGTCCGGGCCGACGTAGGCGCGGTAGAAGCTGTAGTCGCCCGTGTGGCGCGGCCACATCCAGTTGTCGGCATCGCCGCCGAACAGGCCCACGCCGGTGGCCGGTGCGTGCACCAGGCGCACGTCGCGGATCTCCAGCTGCTTGATGAGCTGGTACTGCAGGCCGCCGAAGAAGCTGTAGACATTGCAGCGGTGGCCCTTGTCGGCCTCGCACGCGGCCACCAGCTGCTTCTCGGTCGCCTCGATGGCGTCGGTGCGGGCCTTGCCGGTGAGCGCGCGGGTCTTGTCGTTCAGGATCTCGGCGCTGACGTCCTTCATGTCGACCGTCACATAGACGCGGCTGCCGGGCGCGGCGGGCAGCTCATCGGCCAGCGTGGTGGCGTAGAAACCGTTCTTCAGCAGGTCGCGGTCGGGGCGCGAGTTGTACTGGATGCTGCCGTAGGCGCAGTGGTGGTTGGTGACCACCAGGCCCTGCGGCGACACGAAGCTGGCGGTGCAGCCGCCCAGCGACACGACAGCCCCCATCGGGAAGTCGGTCAGCTCCTTGAGCTTGGCCGGGTCCAGCGCCAGGCCACCGGCCTTCAGGCCTTTGGAGATCTGGGGCAGTTGCTTGGGCATCCACATGCCTTCTTCGGCATGGGCGGAAGTGACGGCCAGGGTGGCCGCGGCCAGCAGGGTGAGGGAGTGACGAATCATGGAGCGGTTGCGCGAATGGGCGAAACCGCAAGCGTACCCCGGGAGACGGGGTGGTCTGGAGTGAGGAAAGGCAGGCTTCGGCTTCGGGCAAGCCCGGGGGTCAGCCCGTCGTCAGTGGGCCAAGCCGATCCATTCGCCCGCCGCCTGGTAAGCCTCGAAGAGGTCCAGCGCCAGGTCACACAGGGCCGGCTGAGCGCTGCTAATGCCCTCGGCCAGACGTTCGTGGGCGTATGAGCGGTCGTAGAGCATGCGCGTGGGGTTGATGGGCAGGCCGGCGTCGTTCATCAGCTGGCCGAAGCGCAGCAAGTCCCCGGTGCTGACCGGGCCGCTCGCGGCCCCCGCCACGGTGAGGCCCAGGGCGCGGATGTCACCCAGGTGCACACCCTGCGCAATCTTCAGCCCGCTGAAGGCATGGCCCGGATCGCCCAGGCCGCGGGGTTCGTCGGCAGGGACGGGAATCAGGTGCAGCGGGATCAGCATGGCGGGCCTCACGGACTTCGGGCGTGTGCCGCCATGGTGCCCACCCCTCGGCGCGGCGATGGCCGGATAAAGGCTGAAAAGCCGGGCCATTCCGCCGCTGATGCGACTCAAGTGCGGGGCCCTTCCCGCCGGCCTTCAGGCCTTGGGCAGCGTCACGCCCACCTGGCCCTGGTACTTGCCGCCGCGGTCCTTGTAGCTGACGTCGCAGACCTCGTCGCTCTCGAAGAACAGCACCTGCGCACAGCCCTCGCCGGCATAGATCTTGGCCGGCAGCGGCGTGGTGTTGCTGAACTCCAGCGTGACGTAGCCTTCCCACTCCGGCTCGAAGGGTGTCACGTTGACGATGATGCCGCAGCGGGCATAGGTGCTCTTGCCCAAGCACACCGTCAGCACATTGCGCGGGATGCGGAAGTACTCCACCGTGCGGGCCAGCGCAAAGCTGTTGGGCGGGATGATGCAGACGTCCTTGTTGACGTCCACGAAGCTGTTCTCGTCGAAGTTCTTGGGGTCGACCACCGTGGAGTGGATGTTGGTGAAGACCTTGAACTCCGGCGCGCAGCGGATGTCGTAGCCGTAGCTGCTGGTGCCGTAGCTGACGATCTTGCGGCCGTTCTGCTCTCGGATCTGGCCAGGCTCGAAGGGCTCGATCATGCCGTGCTGCTCGGCCATGCGGCGGATCCACTTGTCGCTCTTGATGCTCATTGTCTTGTCCTCTTACTTCGGCAGAACGCCGTCGAAAAACATGCCGCCGTCCAGCTCCAGCACCAGGCCCTTGACGCTGGCCCGCGCCGGCAGGGCCAGGCGCCCGTGGGCGATGGGCGACCACGGCAGCTCCTGCATGACGATGCGCTGGGCCTTGGCGTAGAGCGCCTTGCGCTCGTCCTGCTTCAGGGTCTGGCGGGCTTCGGCCAGCAGCTTGTCATAGGCCGGGCTGCACCAGAAGTTGCCCACCGCGCCGCAGGCCAGCTGGCCAAAGGTGTTGGCCGGCTCGGGGTCGCTGTTCCAGCCGCTCAAGGCCGTGTCGTGCTCGCCGGCATCGATGCGGCGCAGGTATTCGCCCCACTCGTAGGTCACGATGCGAGCCGTGACGCCGACCTTGGCCCAATCGGCCTGGATCATCTGCGCCATGCGCTGGCCATTCGGGTTGTAGTTGCGTACCACGGGCATGGCCCACAGCGTCAGGTTCAGCGGCAGCACGCCGGCCTTCTCCAGCAAGGCGCGCGCCTTGACCGGGTCGTAGGGCGTGGGCTTGAGGCTGTCGTCATGCGCCCAGTTGGCGGCAGGCACGAAGCTGCGCGCCAGCGTGCCGGCTTCGCCGTAGATGGTGCGCAAGATGGCGGCCTTGTCGATGGCCATGTCCAGCGCCTGGCGCACCTCGACCTTGGACAGTGCGGGCCGCCGCACGTTGTAGCCCAGGTAGCCGATGTTCATGCCGGGCGCAGTGATGAACTGCACTGCCCGGTCTTTTGCCAGATCGGCCAGCTCGGCGGGGCCGACCGGGGCCGCCACATCGCACTCATCGCGCTTCAGGCGCTGGGCGCGCACGGTGGCGTCAGGCGTGATTGCGTAGACGAGCTGGTCGGCGCGCGGCCGCTCGCCCTCGCGCCACCAGCCGGGATGCTTCACGAAGCGCACCACGCTGTCGGCACGGAAGCTCTTGAGCTGGAAGGGGCCGGTGCCCACCGGCATCTGGGCGATGCGCTGCGGCGTGCCGGCCTTCAGCAATTGCTCGCCCAGCTCGGCGGACTGGATCATCGTGAACGTGAAGCTCAGCGCCGACAGGAAGGACGCATCCCGCTGGGCCAGCGTGATGCGCACCTCATAGGGCCCGAGCTTCTCGACCGACCGGATCAGCTTGTCCCAGCCGAACGACACCACATAGGGCGACACGTTCGGAAACGCCTTGGCATAGGCGCCGCCCAGGCCTTCGGGCCGGTTGAGCAGCCGCCCGAAGGTGAAGAGCACGTCGTCCGCATTGAACTCTCGCGTCGGCTTGAAGCCCTCCACCGTCTGCCAGGCCACGCCGCGGCGCAGGGTCAGCGTGTAGGCCAGCCCGTCGGGGCTGATGCTCCATGCGGTGGCCAGGCCGGGGATGAGCTGGTCGGTGCCGCGCTTGACCTCGATGAGGGTGTCGAACACCGGCTGATGGGCGACATGATCGACATAGCTGTCGGTCATCGCGGGGTCGAAGGTCTTGGGGCTGCCGGCGGCGC
This sequence comes from Methylotenera sp., assembly GCA_021738245.1. GTDB lineage: Bacteria > Pseudomonadota > Gammaproteobacteria > Burkholderiales > Burkholderiaceae_C > Pelomonas. The sequence goes on from JAIPCJ010000162.1 coordinate 3,760, forward strand.
AGAAGCGCAGCGTGGACTGGGCCTGCACGACCAGCGGCAGGAGCAGCAGCAGGGCTGCGATGCGCTTCACTTGACGATCTCCGCCGACGGCACGAAGGGCAGGATGCCCATGGTTTGGTAGAGGGCTGAGGGCGACAGGGCCCGCGTCTGGCTGCCCTGGGCCTGCAACACCAGCGACACCCGCCGCACCGCGCGGATGTCGGCCACCGGATCGCCGTCCACCAGCACCAGGTCAGCCCGCTTGCCCACGCTGATGCTGCCGATGTCGGCCAGCCGGTCGCTGTGCTTGGCGCCATTCCAGGTGGCGATCTTGAGCGCCTGAGCGGCCGGGATGCCGGCCTGCACATAGAGCTCCATCTCGCGGTGCATCGCAAAGCCCGGCGTCGCATCGGTGCCCGCCACCAGCGGGATGCCCGCCGCATGCATGCGGCGCAGCAGGTCCATCATCACGCGCCAGCTCGCGCCCCAGCGGCGCGCCTTGGCATCGTCCAGGTCAACCTCGGCCGCCAGCAGGCCCCGCTGCACGACGGCCGGCAGGTTGGCCGCCACCATCGCGTAGCTCGGGTTGGGCAGGCCCTGGCGCTGCGTGTACTGCGCCTCGAAGGCCACCATGGTCGGGTCCACCACCGTGCCCTTGCGGCGCAGCAGGGCCAGGAAGTCCTGCGTGCGTCGGTCGTTGAGCTTCAGGTCGGCCGCCTTGTCGCCAGGCAGGTTGAAGCGCAGCAGCGTGCGGGTGTCGTCGTCCTTGCTGACCAGGAAATTGAGCGTCACCTGGTTGATGTGATGCAGCTCATCAAAGCCCGCCTCCACCGCCTGGCGCGCCGTCATGAAGGCCGGCACATGCCCCCCGGTGCGCAGGCCGAGGGACCGCGCATGCGCCACCATCGGCTTGACCCACTCGGGGCGGATGGAGTTGTAGAGCTTGAGCTGGCGATAGCCGTGCGCGGCATACCAATCGATGGCGGCGAGCGCATCGGGCAGGTTGTCGGGCACGAAATCGGCCTGGGAGGAGAACGGGCTCTTGCCTTCGATGAAGCCGTTGGCCGCCACGCGCGGCCCGAGCAGCTCGCCGCGGTCGATGCGGCCGCGCAGCTCGGCCAGGTCGGCATTGCTGTTGCCCACATCGCGCACCGCCGTCACGCCGGCGGCCAGGTCCAGCAGCAGCGCGCCGGGCTCCAGGTGCGCATGCATGTCGACAAAGCCCGGCAGCAAGGTGCGACCCTGGCCGGAGATGCGCTGGCTGGGGCCGGCATTGCGCAGGCTGCCCGGCTTGACGACGGCCGCAATGCGGCCCTCGTACAGGTAAACGTCGGACGGCCCGCGCAGCACGGCCGCCTCGGCATCGAACCAGCGCACGCCCTCGATGACGGTCAGGCCGGGCAAGACCTGCGGCAGGGTCTGGGCCAGGCGCTCCAGGCGCGCCCGCTGGGCCGCCTTCTGCACCTCGCCCAGGCGGTCGACCTCGGCCTCGAAACCCTGCAGCAGGGTGCCGCCCCAGCCCGGCGCCACCTCGGCGAAGAAGCTGCGGTCATCCTCGCGCAGCCACAGATAGGTCGGGCCCAGATCCAGCCCTTCGAGGGCGTACAGGCCCACGTCGAAGCCGGCCCCCGCCGGCCGCAGCGTCTGCAGGCGCTCAATGCTGACCTGCCCCACCGGCAGCGCCGCCGCCTTGCGGCCTGGGCGCTGCAGCAGGGTCTGCGCCAGCTTGCCCGCCCAGGCGGGGCTGGCCTGCACGGGCAGGTACACGAGGTCGCGCGCCGCACCCGGGCGCTCACCCTGGTCGACCGGTGAGCGCCAGCTGGCACGCCCGTCGGCCCAGTCATAGCGGTCGTCGATGCGGGCGCCGTAGGTCGACACGCCCTCGGTGCGGTAGGCCAGCCAGGTGCCGTCGGGGGCCAGCGTCAGGGTTTCCTTCTGGTCCGGGCCGCGGCCGTTGTCGCGGTAGCGGTAGTCGATCTCCAGCCGGCCGGCCGCCTCGGTGGCCTTGAGGTGGCCGCAGGCCGTCTTCACGCACAGCACGGTATAGGTCTGCGCCTGCGCGGCCGAGGCCAGCAGCAGGGCAATCAGCGGGGGCAGCAGCTTCATCGGTCCGCCTTGGGCGTGAGGTTCAGGTGGCGCGCACTTTACTGATGGACGCGACGCCCTTGTTGGCCAGCATGTCGGCCCGCTCGTTGCCGGGGTCGCCCGCATGGCCCTTCACCCAGCGCCACTCCACGCGATGCAGCTTGCGCAGGGCATCCAGCCGCTGCCAGAGGTCGGCGTTCTTGACCGGCTTGCCGTCGGCCGTCTTCCAGCCGCGGCGCTGCCAGTTGATGATCCATTCGGTGATGCCCTTGCGCACATATTCGCTGTCGAGGTAGATGACCACGTCGCAGCTGCGCTTGAGCGAGGCCAGGGCCTCGATGGGCGCGGTGAGCTCCATGCGGTTGTTGGTGGTCTCGCGTTCGCCGCCGAACAGCTCCTTGTCGTGCCCGCCGCTGGACAGCCAGGCGCCCCAGCCGCCCGGGCCGGGGTTGCCCTTGCAGGCGCCATCGGTATAGATCGTGACCTGGGGCTTCTTGATGGCCAGCGCAGGCGTGTTGGGTTCCGTCATCGTTTCTTGTGGTTGTTGTTCAAGGCCACGGCCGGCGCCTTGTTGGCGGCCAGCCGGGAATTGCGCGCCAGGCCGATCATGCGCGTGCCCTGCACCCGCTTGACGGCCTGGATGAAGTACACCGCGCCCAGCACCGGCCACCAGCGTGAGCCGACGTCGTCAATCCAGCGCCAGCGGTGCAGCCAGGCTTCGGAGCGCATCGGCGGCCGGTAGACGCCGAAGCGGGCCGCCTCCACGTCAAAGCTCAGCAGCTTGAGCCAGTCGCGCAGCCGCCAGTAACCGATGAACTCACCGTCGCGCGGCAGGTACGGCTCACCCCGGCGCCGCAGCCGGCCCAGGTTCTGGCGCAGGCCCCAGAGGCTGGCCGGGTTGAGGCCGAACACGATGAGCCGGCCTTCCGGCCGCAGCACGCGCTCCACCTCGCGCAGCAGCGCGTGGGCATCGCAGGCCAGCTCCAACGCATGCGGCAGCAGCACCAGGTCCAGGCTCGCGCTCTCGAATGGCAGCGCGTCGAACTCGCACAGCACATCGCGGCCGGCCAGCCAGCGGTGGGGCATGCGGTTGGCCTGCAGGCCGTCCAGCTCCGGCAGGCCGAGCTGCAGCGCATGAAAGCCGAACAGGTCGACCACGGCCGCATCCACCTGCGCCTGTTCCCAGGCCAGCAGGTGACGGCCCGGGGGCGTCTGCAGCCAGGCTGCCAAATCTATACTCGGCGCTTTCTCTGTCATGGGTTGGCGCCACATTGACGCTCAGTTTGACGCTCACGCCTGTCCCGGCATTCGACGACAACTACCTCTGGCTGCTCGACAACGGCCGTGAGGCCATCGTCGTCGATCCCGGTGATGCCGCGCCGGTGCTGGCGGCCCTGGATGCCCGGGGCCTGACGCTCGCGGGCATTCTATTGACCCACCACCACGGTGATCACGTCGGCGGCGTGGACGCGCTGCGATCACGCCTGCGCGGGCCCGTTTACGGCCCGGCTGGCGAGAAGTTGCCCGAGCCCGTGACCCGCCTGCGCGGCGGCGACGTGGTGGAACTGCTCGGCCTGCGCCTGGCCGTGCTCGACGTGCCCGGCCACACGGCCGGCCACATCGCCTATTTCGCGGCCGACGTGCCAGGCGGTGACCCGCTGCTGTTCTGCGGCGACACCCTCTTCAGCGCCGGCTGCGGCCGCCTCTTCGAGGGCACGCCCGCGCAGATGCACGCCTCGCTGCAATCGCTCGCCGCCCTGCCGGGCGCCACGCGGGTGTGCTGCGCCCACGAGTACACCCTGTCCAACCTGCGTTTCGCGCGGGAGGTCGACCCCGGCAATGCCGCACTCGCCGCCCACACCGCATGGTGCGAGGCCGAGCGCGCCGCCGGCCGCCCCACCCTGCCGGTGCCCCTGGGCACCGAACGACGCATCAACCCATTCCTGCGCTGCACCGAGCCCGCCCTGCGCGACGCGGCCCGGCGGCACGCTCCCCTGAAGCTCACGGCCGCGCCCAGCCCGGTCGAGGTGTTTGCCACGCTGCGTGAATGGAAGAACGGATTCCGATGACCCTGCTCCACAGCCTCCACCGCCTCACCCCCCTGGCGCTTGCCGTGCTGCTCACGGCCTGCGCCACCACTGCACCGCCGCAGCAGCCTGCCGCGCCCACCCCGCCCGAACCCGCCATCACCGCCGAAGCACCACCGCCCGCGCCCGCCGTGGCCACGGGCCCGCAGGCGCGCACGATGGCCGCCGAACTGCTGGAAGACAGCCTGCGGCCCGGCGAAAAGGTGGACCTCGATGCCCCCGACCTCAACATCGACCTCTGGGGCCGGGTGCGCAAGGGCTTCCAGCTGCCCGACCTGGACGGCGACTGGGTGCGCAAGGCCGAGACCTGGTACAGCCCCCGCCCCGACTACGTCGAGCGCATGACCACCCGCGGCAGCCGCTATCTCTTCCACATCGTCGAGGAGGTCGAGAAGCGCGGCATGCCGACCGAGCTGGCCCTGCTGCCCTTCATCGAAAGCGCCTTCGTGACGCACGCGGTGTCTTCGGCCAAGGCGACCGGCATGTGGCAGTTCATGCCCGCCACCGGCCGTGACTTCGACCTGAAGCAGAACATCTTCCGCGACGACCGCCGCGACGTGCTGGCCTCCACCCGCGCGGCGCTCGACTACCTCGGTCGGCTTTACAAGCAGTTCGGCGACTGGCACCTCGCGCTGGCGGCCTACAACTGGGGCCAGGGCAATGTGCAGAAGGCCATCGCGCGCAACCAGCGCCTGGGCCTGCCGACCGACTACGCCAGCCTCAAGATGCCGGACGAGACGCGCTACTACGTGCCCAAGCTGCAGGCCGTGAAGAACATCGTCTTCGCACCCGAACGCTTTGCGCTGAGTCTGCCGCCCGTGGCCAACCACCCCTACTTCCTGACGGTAAAGGTGGAGCGCGACATCGACGTCGCCCTCGCGGCCCAGCTCGCCGGCATCTCGCTGGAGACCTTCCAGCAGTTCAACCCGCAGATGAACAAGCCGGTCATCCTGGCCGCGGCCACGCCTCAGGTGCTGCTGCCTTATGACCAGGCCAGCGCCTTCGCCGAGAACCTGGCGCGGCACAGCGGCCCCATGGCCAGCTGGACGGCCTGGGTCGTGCCCAAGACCATGAGCCCGGCCGACGCCGCCAAGCGCACCGGCATGCCCGAGGCCTTGCTGCGCGAGATCAACCGGATTCCGCCCAAGATGCTGGTGAAGGCCGGCTCCACGCTGCTGGTGCCGCGCGGCGAGCATGTGCATGACGACGTCTCCGAGCGCCTGGCAGACACCGCCGCGCTCAACCTCGCGCCCGACGCCCCCGCGCAGCGCCGGCTGACCCTGAAGGCCGGCAAGGCCGACACCGTGGCCAGCATCGCCGCGCGCTACAGGGTCAAGGCGGAACAGGTGGCCCAGTGGAACAAGGTGGGCAGCAATGCCCGCTTCAAGCCGGGCCAGTCCATCGTGGTCTACAGCGCTGCGCCGCCGGTGGTGGCCAAGTCGTCGACCCCGGCCAAGCCGCGCGCCGCCACCCGCGCCAAGGCCCCCACGCGCACGGCGTCAGCCAAGGGGACGAACACCGTCGCCAAGGCCGGCAGCGGCAAGGGCCGCAGCAACGTGGTGGCGTCCGCCGCGCCCTGAGCGAAGACGGCTCAGCCCGCGCTGCCCAAGGTCAGCGCACGAAGTCAGCTCACGAAAAACAGGGCCACGCACACACCCAGGCCGGCGACCCACACCACCGACCGCAGCGAAGCCTTGTCGGCCACGTACAGGCCGACAAAGACGAGGCGGCAGGCCACGAAAGCCACCGCCAGGGTGTCCACCGTGGCCTGCGCGGCCTGGTGCTGATGCGCGACGAACAGCCCGGCGATGAACACCGGCAGCGCCTCCCAGCTGTTGGCCTGCGCGGCGTTCGCACGCGCCTGCCAGCCCTGCAGGCCGGCCAGCCATTCGCGGGGCCGGTGGTTGTCGAAGCCGCCATCACGGCGGCGCTTGCCGAAGCCCTTGGACTTGGCCAGGCCGGCGCAGCCGATGGGCAGCAGGCAGGCGACGAGCAGGCAGAGCTGGGCGAGGGTCATCATCACTCCGGGTTCATCGACGATCCGACAGGGCATGCGCGATGGTGCCCAGGTCGACATACTCAAGTTCGCTGCCCACCGGCACGCCACGCGCCAGGCGGGTGGACGTGATACCCCGCGCCCGCAGGGCCTCGGCCAGCACATGGGCGGTGGCCTCGCCCTCGGCCGTGAAGCTGGTGGCGAGGATCACCTCCTCCACCCCCGCCTCGGCCGCGCGCAGCAGCAGCTCCGCCGCGCCGATCTGGCGGGTGCTGACCCCGTCCAGCGGCGACAGCCGGCCGAGCAGCACGAAGTAATAGCCGCGGTAGGAGCCGGTGCGCTCCAGCGCTGCCTGATCCGCCGGCGTCTCGACGACGCACAGCAGCCGGCCATCGCGCTCAGCGTCGGCGCAGACGGCGCACAGCGGCGTTTCACTGAAGGTGTGGCAGCGCTCGCAATGCTTGATGCGCTCGCCCGCCGCCGTCAGCGCTGCTGCCAGCTGCGGCATGGCCTGCCGGTCATGCTGCAGCAGGTGATAGGCCATGCGCTGGGCCGACTTCTGGCCCACGCCCGGCAGGCGGCGCAGCGCTTCGATCAGGGTATCGAGCGCGTTCACGGGCAGGCTCCGCCGTGGAGCACCGAAGCAGCCGGCCACGGAGGCACAGCATCACAGAGAGACTGGATCAGGCGCGCGGCCTCTGTGTCTCTGTGTCTCTGTGGCGGGGTTGGTGAACGACGCCTCAAGGCCGCGCCGGTCAGAAAGGAAACTTCATGCCGGGGGGGAGCGGCATGCCGGCGGTCAGCTTGCCCATCTTCTCGGCGCTGGTGGCCTCGGCGCGGCGCACGGCGTCATTGAAGGCTGCAGCGACCAGGTCTTCCAGCATGTCCTTGTCGTCCGCCAGCAGGCTGGGGTCGATGGTCACGCGGCGAACCTCGTTCTTGCAGGTCATGACGACCTTGACGAGGCCGGCGCCGCTCTGGCCCTCGACCTCGATGTTGGCGAGCTCTTCCTGCGCCTTCTTCAGGTTGTCCTGCATCGCCTGGGCTTGCTTCATCAAGCCGGCGAGTTGGCCTTTCATCATGATCGTGTGTCCTTGGTCAGGGTGTGGGGGTCAGCGGCTGCACCGAGCCGGGCAGGATGCGGGCTGACGGGAATTGCGACATCAACGTGCGCGTCATCGGGTGCTGGGCGGCAAGTTCTTCCGCAGCACGTTGCTGCGCCTCGGCGCGGGCGATGGTGCGCAGCGCGATGGAGTCTTCGGCCACGCCGGCCTCGATGTCGAGCCGGGCATTCAGCGCGGCCTCCAGCTTGGCGACCAGCGCGGGCGCGCGCAGCGACTCGCGCTCCACGCGAAGCCGCCAGACCTCGCGCCCGTCCACTGTGCTGCAGCCCAGGGCCTGGGCCTGGCGGGCCAGCTCGCCGGTCATGCCGACGAGAGAGACGCCCGCGATGCGCTCGGCCCATTGCGCGCCTTCCGGCGTCTCGCGCAGCTCGGCGCGGCGTGGGGCCTCGGGCTCGATGAAGGGGTTGTTGGTGGGCGCCGCGGGCGTGTCGTCGGCGTCCATCCAGGGTGGTGGCGCGTCGTCCGGCGGCGGGCCGTCGAAGGCCATGGTGTCATCGTCGTCCTGGGCCTGCGGTTCGACCGGGCGCGGACGCAGGCGGTCGCTCAAGCGCGGGACTGCCGGCTCAGCCGCCGCCACCGGCGCCGGGGCTGCGACGGGCGCTGGCGCGGCGACGGGTGCCGGCGCCACCGCACGCGGCGCCTCCATCACCGGCGCTGGGGTCGCCTCAGCCAGCACCACCGGCGCGGGCGCCGGCGAGACGGCTGCCTGGGGCGGCGCCAC
>JAIPCJ010000163.1 GCA_021738245.1 Methylotenera sp.
GTATCGCCCACCTCGACGGGCAGGACGGCGAGCTTGAAGGCGGGTCCAGCCCCGGCCTCACGCCCCGCTACGCCAGCCCCGAGCAGCAAGCCGGCGAGGCGGCCACGCCAGCCTCCGACATCTACAGCCTCGGCCGCCTGCTGGAGGAACTGCTCAAGCCCTTGAACCCGCTGCCGCGCCGGCACGAACTCCACGCGATCGTCGCGCATGCCACGCAAGCCCGGCCCGCCGACCGCTACCTCGACGTCAGCGGCCTGCTGGCCGACCTGCGCCGCTTCCGTGCCCACCTGCCGCTGGCCGCGCTGCCGCGCAGCACGGGCTACCTCGCCACCAAGTGGCTGCGCCGGCGCTGGCCCTGGGTGCTGGTGGGCAGCGCCATGGCCGCGGGCAGCACCGCCTTCACCTTCAGCCTGATCGCCCAGCGCGACCGCGCCGAGGCTGAAGCGCGCACCACGCGCGAGGTCAGCCGCTTCATGATCTCGCTTTTCCAGGGTGCCGACCCGGCCACCGGCACCCGCCATGACGTGACCGCCCGGGAGCTGATCGACAAGGGCCGCGCCAAACTCGCCGACTCCCTCAAAGACCAGCCCGCGCAACGGGCCCGCCTGCAGGCGGTGCTGGGCGAGGTCTACGAAAAGCTCGGCCAGATGCCGCAGGCCGCCGAGATGTTCGAGCAGGGCCTGAAGAATCCCGACCTCGCCCCCGATGAGGAAGAGCGGCTGCAGGCCAACCTGGCCCTGGCCTATGCCAACACTGGCCGACCCGAGGCAGCCATCGCACCGGCGCGACGTGCCCTCCCACTCTCGCTGCAGGGCCGCCCGCCGGACATCGGCCGCATCGCCAATGCCGAGAACCGCCTGGGCATCAGCCTGACCAACCTGGGCCAGCTGAGCGAGGCGCGCCGCCTGCTGGCCTCGGCCCTGGAGCGCCGCTCGGCGACCGAAGGCGAGCTGAGCCTCAACGTCGCCCAGGTCATGCACAACCTCGCCCGGGCCTATGGGCGCGCCGGAGATGTCGACGCCGCCGAACGCGCATTCCGCCGCTCGCTGGAGATCAAGCGCGAGATCAAGTCGGGTGATGAATCCGTGCTCACGTCCCAGCGGCAGCTGGCGCGGCTGCTGGTCGAGCAAGGTCGCCTGGACGAAGGGCTGCAGCTGGCGCGCGAGGCGCTGGCCACGTACGAGCGCATCTACGGGCCGCGCAGTGCCTTCCTGCCCGAGATGCGGGGCGAGCTGGGCGCCCTGCTGGTGGACGCGGGCCAACTGCAGGAAGCCCGGCCGCTGCTGGAGGCGGCACTGCGCGACCAGCAGGACCGGGCCGGCGGCCAGGTCACGATGCCACTGGCCTCGGCGAAGCTCCAGCTGGCCCGCCTGTGGCTGGCGCAGGACGATCCACGCGCCGGCCCCTGGCTGAAGTCCACGCTGGCCGAGCGCATCACACTGCACGGCCGACCGCAGGCCACCGGCACGCAGCTGACCCGCACAGCGTATGTGCGCTGGCTGCACGGCCAGGGCCGCTTCGCGGACGCGGCTCAGGAATTGAGCCTGCTGTGGCAGGAGCGCGAACCGCGAGAAGCCACGGACACCGACCGCCTCACCGCCCAGCTGCTGCGGGCCGAGAACGCGCAGGCCCAGGGCCAGTGGGCCGACGCGGCGCGACGGCTGCAGGAGCTTGGCGCCGCCGAGAAGGCGCTCTACGGCGCCAACCGCGCCCACTGGCTGCAGCTTCGCGCCGCACAAGCCCTGGGCGAACAGCGGGGCGCCGACGCGCTGCCTTTGAGCGAGGCCGCCTGGGCAGCCACCACGGCCATCCTGCCTGCCGGCCACCCCGGCCGCGTCGCTCCCGCCCTGCGCCGGCACGCGCTGCTGCTGCAGTCGGGTGACCGTGCAGCAGCGGCGGCGCTGCTGGCCGAGCTGGCGCCTGCGGTGGCCGCCTTGTCGCCGGACTCAGCCTTGCGGAGACGGTACGAGCAGCTGACGCTGCCCAAGTCGCAGGCTGCCCCCGCTTGAATCGTCAGGGCTTGGCATCGCGCGCCTGTCGATCCCGCAGCAGACTCAGCGCCAAGCCGAGTTCCCCTTCTGCTGCGCGTCGCTCGGAAAAACGATGCAGGCGCTGGGCTGATTGGCAATCGAACCCGACCGCCCCGCCGGCTTCCTCTGCGAACACGTCCATGGCCGCCTTCAGCGTCGCCGCGTCATGGGCTTGGGCTGACGCCGGCACGCCCACACGCGTCGCCACAGACTGCGCGATCCGGGCATCGACGAGGTCGCGCGAGGCCGCCAGCAACTGAGCCGCGGCGGCTCGGCAGTGCGGCAGGCGTCGCGAATGCGCGGGATGCTGCACAGCGCAGGCGCGCGTCAGACCCACCATGTCCACCCCCGGCATCGCCGCATCGATGCCGATCACCTTGACCAAGGCATGCTCGCGCGCGAGGCCATCGGGCTCCATCGAGGCGATGGGCGCCACCTGCGCCTCCAGCAAGAACGAGCCGGCTGACAGCTGCGTGCGCGATGCCACCTGGGCGAGCGCCGCATCCGCAGCGGCCTCGTCTCGTTGCGAGACCGCCCTCGTCAGCAGCCGCAGCCACGGTCGCGCGTCCGCCGGATCCAGCGCCGCCCAACGCTCCATGCTGAGCTGCTGGCACTGCGGCCCCGGGGGGCCGTGCACCGGTGAAGCGCAGGAGGTCAGCGCCATCTGGTAGGCCGTGGCGTCGTGGCTGTTGGCTGCCAGCAGCGCAGCACCTTCGACATCGCTCATGACGAGCCGAGCCGCCACCTGCTGCCGCAGGGTGCCCGCCGCCAGCCGGCTGGCCATGCGGCTCAACGCCAGATCGCCTTGCTGCATCGAGCGGTCCATCTGCGCCTTCAACCAGGGCAGACCCCGCTGCCGGATCTCCTCGGCCGTCAACCGGCCGACACCGCACAGCTCGATCCCCTCCGGCGGCACTTCGTCTGCCGAAGAGGCCTGTGCCCCCTGGACTTGGCGCTGGCTGCCAGGCTCGCTGGCCGTGCGTGCGGACGCTGCGCTTGCCGCCGCGCTCGGTCGCGGTCGCGCCGCAGGCGTTGGCCAGTTGGCAGGCCGGCCCGCTCCGTCGAGCGCGACGGCTGGGGCCGGCGGCGCCGGGCTGGGTGCCGGATCCTGCACGGCATGCCAGCCCAACCCGGCGACCAGGCCGATCAGCACCAGCGCGACGAGCAGCTTGCGGCTGCGGTCGCCCATCAGCCCTTCAACCCCGCCAGCGCCTCCCGCACCGCCGCCACCTGCCGGCGCGACACCGACAGCCATTCATCCACATGCACGATGCGCACCGCCCAGCTGTCGGCGGCCTCCGGGGCGCCGCCACCGTCCAGCTCGCCGAAGTCGGTCGGCGCATGCCGCGCCAGCTCCCGCACGGCCCAGCGGGCGACCAGCGCATTGCGGTGCACGCGCAGGAAGCGGTCGCCCAGACGCTGCTCCAGCTCCGACAGCGCACCGTCCATTACCAGGCTCTCGCTCGCGGTGCGCAAGGTGAGGTACTTGAGCTCGGCCTTGAAGTACAGCACGTCCGACACCGGGATGCGCAGCAGCCGGCCGCGGTCGGTCAGCGTGATGAAGTCGTTGGGTTCGGAGGCCGCAGCCCGCTCACCCTCGCTGCCCAGGCTGGACTGGGCCGCCGCCCGCTCGGCCAGGCGCCGGGCCGCGCGGGCCAGTGCCGCCTGCAGTCGCTCACGGCGCACGGGCTTGGTGAGGTAGTCCAGCGCCTCCAGCTCGAAGGCGCGCAGCGCATGCACCGCGTGGGCCGTGACGAAGATGATCAAGGGCACCGGCACCCCCGGCAAACGCTGGGCCAGGCCGTCGGCAAACTGCAGGCCGTCGGCGCCCGGCATCTGCACGTCCAGCAGCACCACGTCACAGCCGTGCTCACGCAGCCAGCTCGCGGCCTGCGAGGCGGTGGCCGCCTCGGCCAGCACTTCACAGCGCGGCTCGGTGATGGCGTCAATCAGCCCGCGCAGGCGCAGCCGGGCCAGCGGCTCGTCGTCGACGATGAGGATTCGCAAGGGAGTCGTCATAGCGGCACAAGTATGCGCAAGGTGAAGCGGTCTTCGGTCTGCTCGATGTCAAAGTGGGCGGCCACGTCATGCATCAGCTTCAAGCGCTGGCGCACATTGCGCAGCGCCAGGCCGTGTCCGGCCGTGCGCGACGGCGCGCCCACGGTGTTCGTGATGCAGATCTCCACCTCGGCGCCGCGCCGGCGTGTGCGCACCTCCAGCTCACCGCCGTCGTCGTTGGGCTCCACGCCGTGGCGAACCGCGTTCTCCACCAATGGCTGCAGCAGCAGCGGCGGCACCCGGGCGGCCTGGGCTTCCGGGTCGAGGTGCCAGACGATGCGCAGCCGCCTGCCAAAGCGGATCTGCTCGATGGCGAGGTAGCGGCGAGCCAGCTCGATCTCTTCTTCCAGCGTGACGGAGGCGCTCGCGTCCGCCAGCGCGACGCGGAAGAGTTCGGCCAGGTCTTCCAGCACGCTTTCGGCTCGCGCCGGGTCGACCTGCACCAGCGCGATGGCGCTGTTGAGCGTGTTGAACAGGAAGTGCGGCCGGATGCGTGACTGCAGCTCCACCAACTGGGCGAGCGCATCCGCCGGCCGCTGGGTGTGTTCGCGCAGCTTCAGCCAGGCCAGCAGCAGGCCCGCGCCGCTGGCGCCAGTGGCTGCCACGCTGCCCACACGCCAGACGCTGGCGGGCTCGATCCAGGTGAAGCTCAACAGGCCGAAGCCCATCAGCGCACAGGCGCTGCCCAGGCTCATCAGCACCAGCCACTGCAGCGGCTCGGGCAGCCGCGGCCACAGGGCCTTGGCGGCGCACACGATCAGCAGCCACGACAGCACCGCGAACATGGTCACGACCGTGCCGTTGGCGGTCAGCGTGAACCACTGGAACAGGTCCCGCGCCACCAAGGCTGCGCCCAGGGCCAGCAGCAGTTGCACGCCAAGCACGGCCCGCAGCACCAGGCCGACATGGCAGACGTCGAAGGCCCGGGTGGCATCCAGCAGCGGCGGCGTCCTCAGCTCCGGCTGATCGGGCAGTTCGGTCGTCGAAAAGCCGAGCCACTGGCTGAGGTGCATGGACTCATGCCAGACGCTGTGGCGCATGGGGGCGCGGCGCTTGAAGAAGGACATGACAGGGGCCCACGAAGCGGGTTGTTTTGTTGGCGTTCGATAATCCCGGGCTGCGCCGCGCATTGTGCGCGCTGATTTCCCACCGCTGCCCCATGTCCGACAACCAACTCGCCAACAAATCTCAAGCCTGGTCTGCGCTGTTCTCCGAACCCATGAGCGACCTGGTCAAGCGCTACACAGCCAGCGTGGGCTTCGATCAGCGCTTGTGGCGTGCCGACATCACGGGCAGCCTCGCGCATGCGGAGATGCTGGCCGCCCAGGGCATCCTGAGCGCGGAAGATCACGCCGCCATCCAGCGAGGCTTGAACGAGATCGCCGCCGAGATCGAGGCGGGCCAGTTCGAATGGAAGCTCGACCTCGAAGACGTGCACCTCAACATCGAGGCCCGCCTGACCGAGCGCGTGGGCATTGCCGGCAAGCGGCTGCACACCGGTCGCAGCCGCAACGACCAGGTCGCCACCGACGTGCGGCTGTGGCTGCGCAGCGAGATCGACGAGATCAGCGGCCTGCTGCGCGCGCTGCAGAGCGTGCTGGTGGAGAAGGCGGCCGAGCATGCCGAGGTCATCCTGCCCGGCTTCACCCACCTGCAGGTGGCCCAGCCGGTGAGCTTCGGCCACCACCTGCTGGCCTACGTGGAGATGTTCGCCCGCGACGCGGAGCGCCTTGCCGATGCGCGCAAGCGCGTCAACCGCCTGCCGCTGGGCGCCGCGGCCCTGGCCGGCACCAGCTACCCGCTGGACCGCGAGCGCGTGGCGCGCACGCTGGGCATGGACGGCGTCTGCCAGAACAGCCTGGACGCGGTGAGCGACCGCGATTTCGCGATCGAGTTCTCCGCGGCGGCCTCGCTGGTCATGATCCACATCTCGCGGCTGTCGGAAGAGCTGATCCTGTGGATGAGCCAGAACTTCGGCTTCATCGCGCTGCCTGATGCCTTCTGCACGGGCTCGTCGATCATGCCGCAGAAGAAGAACCCCGACGTGCCGGAACTGGCCCGCGGCAAGACCGGCCGCGTGGTCGGCCACCTGGTCGGGCTGGTGACCCTGATGAAGGGCCAGCCCCTGGCCTACAACAAGGACAACCAGGAGGACAAGGAGCCGCTGTTCGACACCGTCGACACGTTGAAGGACACCCTGCGCATCTTTGCCGACATGCTGGCCGGCCTGACCGTCAAGCCCGAGGCCATGCGCGCCGCGGCCCTGAAGGGCCACGCCACCGCCACCGACCTGGCCGACTACCTCGTCAAGAAGGGCCTGCCCTTCCGCGATGCGCACGAGGTGGTGGCCCACGCGGTCAAGACGGCCACGCAGCAGGGTGTGGACCTGGCCGCGCTGACGCTGGCACAGCTGCAGGCTTTCGACGCCCGCGTGGAGGCGGATGTGTTCGAGGTGCTGTCCCTCGAAGGCTCGCTCAACGCCCGCAACGTGCTGGGCGGCACCGCGCCCGCCCAGGTGCGCGCGCAAGTCGAGCGCCACCGCGCCCGGCTGGCTTGAGCTGGCGCAACGCCGCTGAACGACCCAAGGCCTAGCATTCCACGATGACCACCCTCGCCTGGACCGACAAGCTGGTTCTGAACCAACCCCAGCTCGACCACACCCACGAAGAGTTCGTGGGCCTGCTCAATGCCTTCGGCGCCGCGCTCGACGCTGGCGACGACGCCCTGCCCGCCTACCACGCGCTGCTGGCGCACACCGAGGCCCACTTCGCCATGGAGGAGGACTGGATGGCCCGCTGCGGCTTCGAGCCGGTCAACTGCCACGCCAGCCAGCACAAGATGGTGCTCAACGTGATGCGCGAAGCGCTGCGCTACGCCACCGAGCTGAACGACCGAGAGCCCCTGAACATCCTGCGCACCGAGCTGGCCGGCTGGTTCCCCCAGCATGCCGAGATGATGGATGCCGCCCTGGTGTTCACGATGGAACAGCAAGGCTTCGACCCGGTCACTGGCGAGCGCCGCGAGTTGGTGGCCGCCGGTGAGAGTGGCTCGGGCTGCGGCGGCAGCAGTTGCGGCCATTGAGCTCGCACGGCGTAGCGCTTGGCCCCGGTCACACCGGGTTGTGACGCGCCGCATGCGGATT
Source organism: Methylotenera sp. (assembly GCA_021738245.1). Taxonomy (GTDB): domain Bacteria; phylum Pseudomonadota; class Gammaproteobacteria; order Burkholderiales; family Burkholderiaceae_C; genus Pelomonas. The sequence goes on from JAIPCJ010000163.1 coordinate 7,231, forward strand.
GACCTCGATGTTGGCCACGTGGCTGATCAACAGCCCGTTCGGCCCAGGCACTGCCAGGATGGACATGCGGTTCTGCGACGGCGGCCGGGGTTCGCCTGACGGCGTCTTGTAGGCGCCCAGCAGCCAGCGCACCACCAGCAGCCGCAGGCCGCCGGGCAAGGCCTTCACATGCTCGACGGCTTCCAGCTTCAGCGGCACCCCGCGGAACATGAGGTCGAAGAACACCACATGGGCCCGCTTCACTGCCGCATGACCCTGCCAGTGCATGCCCACGACGTTGACCCAGTGAACGTCGGGCGTGGCCACCGCGAACATGGCGTCCATGTCAGAGGCGTTCCAGGTGTCTTCCATGACACGCAGCAGCGCAGCCACCGCGGGTTCGACAGAGGCATCAGGGGCGGGTGTGGACGACGACGTGGGCATGGCAACGGCTCCGAGAAGGGGCAGCGCCGCGGTGCTCATGCATTGCTGCAGCCAGTGGCGGCGTCGGGATGAGGGCATGACGGGTCTGCCAGAGGGGTGAAACATCGCGCCACTCTAGGCACCCCGTCCCCCGTGCGATTGCACGGATCGGACATGGCCGACCGCAAGGGGAGATGAGGGCGGGCCTCATGGCTGACCGAGGTCAGGCCAGGCCGCCAGAAAGGCCCGAGGCGGCTGGCCCGTGAACGCGCGACAGTCTCGGATGCAGTGCGACTGGTCAAAGTAGCCGGCATCCAGCGCCAGTTGCGTAAGCGGCGCCGCCGGTGCGCGCGCATGAGCCTGCATCAGCGCCTGAAAGCGCAGCAGGCGGCCGTGCAGCGAGGGCGGCAGACCGGTGCGCTCGACGAAACGACGGTGCAGGTGCCGCTCGCTCCAGCCCAGTTCCCGCGCCCACGAGGCCACCTGGCCGGCATCGAGCACACCCACGCCCGGCCAGCCGGCCCCCAGCGCTCCGCGGGCGAGCCAGGCATCGAGCCCGTCGGCTGGCCGAGCCGAGGCCAGCCGCTCGCTGAGCCAGGCGGTGGCACAACCCACGCGGGCCTCGAAGTCGGGCGCCCGGGCCAGACGATCGCGCAGGCGCAGCACTGCAGCACCGAGCGCATCCGGCGCCGCCAGCGCCTGGTCGGCCAGGCCTTGCAGGGGCAGGCCAAACAAGCGGTGCAGGCCGGTAGGCTCGAAATGGATGGTGAAGGTATCGACCTCACCCACCATCTGCAGCCGCTTGCCCGGCCGGGTGTGTGGCGCCACGAGAACGACTTCGGGCACGGTGCGCGGCGTCTCTGCCCCCAGGCTCACGCGCACCGGCTCGCCCAGGTAGAACTCGATGAACCGGTCCAGGCGCGCCGGCAGCCCGAAGGTCGGCACATGGCGTTGCGCCTCGCGGCAGCGCCGCTGCGAGAAGCGTGCCACGATGCCGCCGAGGGCGGGGATGGGCAGGGTCTGGCGGTAGGTCAGCATGGCCGGCAGCAGTGGCTGCCAGCATAGCTACCTCGGTCAGCGGCCGAGCAGCTCCTTGACCTGCGCCAGCGCGCTCGGGTCGTCCAGCGTGGTGAGGTCGCCGGGGTCACGCCCCTCCGCCACGGCCTGCAGGGCGCGGCGCAGCAGCTTGCCGGAGCGTGTCTTGGGCAGCAGGCTCACGAAGTGCACCCGGGCGGGCCGCGCCACCGCGCCGAGCTGGCCATCGACATGCTTCATGACCTCACCCTCCAGCGCCATGCCGGCCTGGGCTGGGTCGCGCAGCACCGCAAACGCGATCGCCACCTGCCCCTTGAGCTGATCGGCCACGCCCACCACCGCCACCTCGGCGATCGCCGGGTGGCTGGAGATGCTTTCCTCGATCTCGCGCGTGCCCAGGCGGTGGCCGGCCACGTTGATGACGTCGTCCGTGCGGCCGAGGATGAAGGTGTAGCCGTCCGCGTCGCGCAGGCCCCAGTCGAAGGTGGAGTACACCTGCTGTCCGGGCACGCTGCTCCAATAGGTGCGCACGAATCGATCGTCATCGCCCCAGACGGTCTGCAGGCAGCCCGGCGGCAGCGGATGCGCGATGGTCAGCACGCCCTTCTGGTTCGGCTCGGTCAGCGGTTGGCCGGTCTGCTCGTCGAGCAGTTGCACGTCGTAGCCGTACATCGGCACGCCCGGAGAGCCGAAGCGCGTGGGCACGGCCTCGACCCCGGGGATGTGGCGGGCCACGGTCAGCAGCGGCCACCCGGTCTCGGTCTGCCAGTAGTTGTCGATGATGGGCACGCCCAGGGCCTCGGCGATCCAGCGGCCGGTGGGCTCGTCCAGCGGCTCGCCGGCCAGGAAAAGCGCCCGCAGGCTGGACAGGTCGTGGCGCTTGAGCAGGGCCGGGTCATGCTTCTTGAGCACGCGCACCGCGGTCGGCGCGCTGAACATGACGGTCACCTTGTACTTCTCGACCAGGCTCCACCAGATGGCCGCATCGGGGTTCACCGGCAGACCTTCGTACATCAGCGTGGCCATGCCGGCGATCAAGGGTCCGTAGATGATGTAGCTGTGACCCACCACCCAGCCGATGTCGCTGGTGGAGAAATAGGTCTCACCGGGCTTGCCGCCGAAGATGTAGTCCATGCTGGTGGCCAATGCCACCGCATAGCCGCCCACGTCGCGCTGCACGCCCTTCGGCTTGCCGGTCGTGCCGCTGGTGTAGAGGGTGTAGCTGATGCTGTTGGACTCCAGCCAGGCGACCGGCACCTGCGCCCCCGCGTGCTGGTTGCGGAGTGCGGCGTAGTCCAGATCACGCCCAGGCACCGCCGTGAAAGCCGCCAGCCCGCGGTCCACCATCAGCACCTTCTGGGGCTTGTGCGCTGCCAGCGTGATGGCTTCGTCCAGCAGCGGCTTGTAGGGCACCACCTTGCCGCCACGGCTGCCGGCGTCGGCGCTCACGATGAGCTTGGGGGCGGCATCGTCGATGCGGCTGGCCAGGCTGACCGACGCAAAGCCGCCGAACACCACCGAGTGGATGGCCCCGATGCGGGCGCAAGCCAGCATGGCAAAGGCCGCCTCGGGGATCATGGGCATGTAGATCAACACCCGGTCGCCCTCGCCCACGCCCTGGGCCTGCAAGATGGCGGCCAGCGTCTGCACCTCGGCCTGCAACTGGGCAAAGCTGTAGACGATCTCCTGACCGACCTCGGTCGACACCCAGATCAGCGCAGCGTCGTCCGGCCGCGTGGCCGCGTGGCGGTCGACCGCGTTGTGGCAGAGATTGGTCTTGCCGCCGACAAACCAGCGCGCAAACGGGGGGCGGCTCGTGTCGCAGACCTGCTCGGGTGGTGTCTGCCAGTCGATGCGCCGGGCCTGCTCGGCCCAGAAGGCATCACGGTCGGTGATCGAGCGGCGGTGGAAGTCGGCATAGGTGTTCATGCCGACCAGTGTGGGCTCGGGGCACTGACGTCAGTCTGACCCCGTGGCGCGCGTGACAAAATCTCGGGTTTCTACCCATCTCGTCAAAGACGAAGCCCGGGTTTGCCCTGAAAATTACAAGCTTTACGTCTCGATTGGGTTGACGCTGCCCGGCGCCATCCCTAACCTGCGCCCCGCTGTCTCCCTTCCGCTACTGCGACCGCTTGCGGCCCGCCCCTGGTTCCGGTTTCCGTCCTGCATGTCCCTGGTTTCCCGTCGTCTGCTGACCCGCCTTGCGCTGGCATGCCTCCTGGCAGCCGGCGGCACGGCGCATGCACAGGGCACGGCCCAGGCCGCGACGGTCACGCCGCCCCCGGGCACCATGACCGGCGCCTATGGCCAGAGCCTGCAGCAGCAGGCCACCGCAGCTGACAAGCCCGCCCCTGCCGCGCAGCAGCCCGCCCCCGCCAAGGCCCCGACGCAAGACGCCGTGACGCGCTTCCTGAGCGAGCGCGGCCTGCTCAACAGCGTCGAGCAGGCCGGGTCATCTCGCCTGCTGGCCAGCGTGCGCGACACCGCCTCCGACCTCGTGCTGTCGGCCATGAACTTCCTGGGCGTGCGCTACACCCGCGGTGGCAATTCGGTCGAGAACGGCTTTGACTGCAGCGGCTTCACCCGCCACATCTTCGAGATGAGCGTGGGCCTCGTGCTGCCGCGTCGAGCCGACGAGCAAGCCAAGGACAGCAGCCTGCTGTCCATCCGCCAGGACGAGCTCAAGCCCGGCGATCTGGTCTTTTTCAACACCATGAAGCGCACCTTCAGCCACGTGGGCATCTACGTCGGCGAAGGCAAGTTCATCCACGCCCCGCGCACCGGCAGTGCGGTGCGGGTCGAAGACATGCGCGATTCCTACTGGGCCAAGCGCTTCACGGGCGCCCGCCGCGCTGACCTGAAGGCCGCGGCCGAGAGCGGCACGGTCACGCGCTGAGCGATCGTCTGCGGGCTGGCTTGGTCAGGCTCGCGGCGAGTGCTCACCGCCGTTGTCTCGCCAGGCTTGCGCGAGCAGCTCCCTCACCCAGCTCGGGTCTGCTG
>JAIPCJ010000164.1 GCA_021738245.1 Methylotenera sp.
GACTTCCTGGTTTCTAGAATCGCGCCCGTCGATGGGGGGCGGCCCGCCCCCCGGGTTGTCGCGATAGCTCGCCCGCCCTCCCGGAGACCGCGCATGCACTCGTCCTCCACTGCCGCCGAACCTGTCGCTGGTGTGCCGCTGACCAAGTTCCGCGTGCCCCGGCTGCGGCGCGACATGGTGTTGCGCAGCGCGGTGATCGAGCGGGCGCTGGCGCCGGCGCGCGAGGCCCGCCTCGTGCTGGTGCAGGCGCCCGCGGGCTTTGGCAAGACGACATTCCTGGTGCAGTTGACCGAGGCTCTGGCGCGGTTGCAGCCGGTGGATGTGGTGTGGGTGGCGCTCGACTCCGAAGACAACGACGCCAACCGCCTGTTCGCCGCCATCTGTGCGGCACTGGCACCGCTGGGCCTGCCCTGGTCGTTGCCGCCGGCGGCCTGGCTGGCCCAGCTGCAGGATGCCGGCCCCCAGGCGCGTGCGGCGCTGGGCCCCCTGCTCAACGCGCTGGCAGGGCGGCAGGGCCCGGGCGTCGCGCTCGTGCTGGACGACCTGCACCACGTCACCGACAGCGGCGCGCTGGCGCTGCTGGACGCGTTCGTCGACCGGCTGCCGCCGGAAGCCTGCCTGCTCGTCGGCAGCCGGGTGGCGCCGGCACTGTCCCTGCCACGCTGGCGCGCGGCGGGGGAGCTGGTGGAGCTGGGTTTCGAGGATTTGCAGTTCGACGCGGCCGCCGCAGCCGCGCTGCGCGAGCTGCGCGGCCTGGCGCGGGTGTCGGATGAGCAGTTGCAGGCGGCGCTGGCGCGCACGCATGGCTGGCCCGCCGGGCTGCAGCTGCTGTTGGGGCATGCGCGCGACCAGGCCGGCGTGCCGACGCTGATCGGGCCGGCGGCGCACCGGCATCTGTTTGACTACTTCGCCCAGGAGGTGCTGGGCGAACTGCCGGTGAACCTGCAGGACTTCGTGCTGCAGTGCTCGGTGCTGCCTGAGCTCAGCCCGGTGCTGTGCGAGGCGGTCACGGCGCGCGCGGATGCCGGACAGGTGCTGGAGAGCCTGTACCGCCGCCAGCTCTTCCTGAGCGCGCTGGACGAGACCGTGCCCGTGCTGCGCTTTCATGACCTGTTCCGGGACTTCCTGCAGCGGGAGCTGGAGCGGCGCGAACCGGGGCTCGCCCCGGCCTTGCACGCCCGGGCCGCGGCCGTGGAGCCCGTGACGGCACGCGCCGTCCAGCATCTGCTGGCCGCCCACCGCTGGGACGGCGCGATTGCCCGCATCCTGCAAGCCGCGCCCGGGCTGCTGGCCGAGGGGGCGCACCAGACGGTGCAGCGCTGGCTCGGCCAACTCCCGGAGGTGGCCCTGGCCGCGCAACCCGAGCTGCAGGAACTGCTGGGGCACTGCGCCTGGGCCAGCTACCAGTACGCCCAGGCCGATGTGCACCTGCAGCGCGCCCAGGAGGGCTACCGCGCCCGGGGCACCCACGACGACCGCTGCCGGCTGCACGCGGTGCTGGTGCTGCGCGCGCGGGCGCACAACTCGCTGGGCGCGCTGGATGTGTCGGCCCGGCTGCTGGCCGAATGCGAGGGCCTGCCGGCCGATGAGCGCACGCAGCTCGCGCTGGCCGGCGTGCGCTGCTGGGAGGCAGGTGCGCGGGCCTGCACCCGGGAGTTTCTGCCCGCGCTGCAGGCGCTGGTCGAAAGGGTGGAGGACGCGGTGGCCAGGCATCGGGCCGACCTGCTCGTGCCCGCCATCAACGACCTCTACAACGACTTCTTCTACGACATTCCGGGTACGCAGGCCCTGTGGCGCCGCTTGCGCGAGGCCTGCGCCCGCGCCGCGGCGCGGGGCCCGGTGCACTGGCAGGGGTTGGTGCAGGCCAGCACCGCCTGGCCGGAGTTCTGGCACGGCGACCGCGCGGCCTTCGCCGCCCGTCTGGAGCAACAGATCCGGGTGCGCGACGCACTGCACCATCTGCCTGCCACCTGGCTCGACGCCTTCGAGAGTCGCGAGATGCAAGGGCTGCTGGAGGGCGACCTGGTCAAGGCGAGGCAGCGCATCGAGCGAGCGGTGGAGGCCGTGCTGCAGCCGCCCCTCGAAGGCCTGGAGGCGAGCTGGAAGCGGCCCATCCAGTTCCGCGCGGCGCGGCTGATGTGGTGCGCTGGCGATGCCGACAGCCTGGCCGGCCTGGAGGCGGCCATGCAGCTGCCGCGCAGCGCGTCAGAGTGGCCGTTTGTCGAAGGCGGACGGCTGGCCATGCTGGGGCGCCTGGCCCTGCTGCGGGGGCAGTGGGCGGACGCAGAGCACCTGCTGCAGGCGGCGGTTCAGGGCTATGCCCAGTGGCGTGTGAGCTCCCAGACCGGCGATCCGCGGCTCGACCTGGCCTGGCTGCATTGGAAGCAGGACCGACCGGCCGCCGCCCTGGGCCTGCTCGAAGACGTGTGGCAGGACTGCCTGCGCGCCGACACCATTGGCGCCTGGCTGCTCGCGCCGCCCGCCTTGCGCGGCCCCTTGCTGGCCCTGACGCCCGGCCACTGGCTCGACCGCCCGGGCGTGGCGGGCCTCATCACCCGCATCGAGCAATGGTCAGCGCCCCCAGCCTGCCCACCCGGCCCACCCGGCCCGCCCCGCCCGATGGCCGTGCGGCCAGCCCTCAGTGCCGACGACGCCGGCGATGTGCCAGGCCTGCTGGCAAGCCTCACCGAGCGTGAGCGCGAGGTGCTGGCCCTGCTGGCCGAGGGGCAGAGCAACAAGCTCATCGCCCGTGCGCTCGACCTGAGCCTGCACACGGTCAAGCGGCACGTGGCCAACATCCTGACCAAGCTGGCGGTCGAAAGCCGCACCCAGGCCGCGGCCTGCTGGCACCGGCGCTGAGTCGCCGCCGCGCGACACGCGGCATGGCTCCAAGGAGCGATGCGCGCGCGGCACTGGAGGCGGACGATGACGGTCATCCTGACCGTCAATGCCGGAGTCCGCATGCCCCTCGTGAACGCTCGCCCACCTCTTGCCGGCAAGGCTGTGCGATGACGGGGCTCCTGTCCCGCAGTCGACCGGTCATCGCGGTCGTCGGTGCCACGGGCGCCCAAGGTGGAGGCCTGGTGCGTGCGCTGTTGCGAGACCCCTGGCAGCGCTACCGCGTGCGGGCCCTGACGCGGCAGCCTGCCGCGCGGGCCGCGCGCGCGCTCGCGCAAGCCGGGGCCGATGTCATGCACGCCGACCTTGACCGGCCCGGCACGCTGGCGGCTGCCCTGGCGGGCATGGACGGGCTGTTTGCCGTGACCGACTTCTGGGCCCACTTCAGCCCCGAGCGCGAGCTGCGCCAGGCTGCGCAACTCGCTGCGGCCGCTGCAGCGGCCTCGGTGCGCCACGTGATCTGGTCCACGCAGGAAGACACCCGACCCGACGGCGGGCCCTGGTGCGTGCCGCCCATGGATGCCAAGGGGCAGGCCGATGCCTTCTTCCGGGGGCTGCCCACCACCTATCTGCTGCCGTCTTTCTACTGGGACAACTTCATCCACCTCGGGCTGCATCCACTTCGCGACGCGAGCGGCGTGCTGCAGTGGTCGTTGCCGCTGGGCGGGGCACGCCTGTGTGGGATCGCCGCCGAGGACATCGGACATTGCGTCGCCGCGCTGTTTGTGCAGGGGGAGGGAGCGGTGGGCGAGCGCGTCGGGTTGGCCGCGGAGCAGCTGACCGGGGCGCAGATGGCGCAGGTGCTGAGCCAGGTGCTCCAGGAGCCCGTGCACTACCGCGCGGTCAGCCCGGAGGACTTCGGCCGGCAACCCTTCCCGGGCGCGGCTGAGCTGGCCCGCATGTTTGCCTGGCAGCAGCGCGAGCAGGCAGCCTACTGCGCAGCCCGCGCGCCCCAGGTCGCGCGTGCCCTGCACCCGGGGCTGCAGGGCTTTGCCCAATGGGCGCAGTCGCGGGCCGATGCGCTGCGCCAGCTCGCGGGCTAGCGAGGGGCTCAGGGGCCCAGGTGCCCGCGCGTCACGCCTCGGGCAGCGGCTGGCACAACGCCTGGCCCAGCCACTCGGCCGGCAGTGCCCAGTCGGCATCGGCCGCGATGGCTTCACGCAGAAAACCGGCCTGCGCGGGCGTCCACACCGGCGCGTCAGGCAGTGCGCAGCCCAGTGATGCGGGCCGATGACGCGTGATGAAGTCGTCGATGGCCTCTGGCGTGGCGGGCAGGCCCAGTTGCGCGAAAAGCTCCTGCAGGGGGTGGTGACCGGCTTGCATGGGCGGGACCTCACTGCCGCCCGGACTCGAACAGGAACCACACCCGCTGTTCGGCCTCTTCCAGCCAGTTCTCCACCAGGCTGGCGGTGGCGACGTCGCCGTGGGTGTCGCAGAGGTTGTGGACCGCGCGCAGCCAGTCGGACAGGCGGCGGTTGTCTTCGCAGAGTTCCGCCAGCATGCCGCTGGGTTGCACCAGCTCGGCATCGTTGTCAGCCAGGCGCTGCAGCCGCGCGATGTGGCCGATGGAGCGCAGCGTGCTGCCGCCGAGCTTGCGCACCCGCTCGGCGAGGGCATCGGTCATGGCGAAGAGCTGCGTGGACTGATCGTCCAGCAGGGCGTGATAGCTCGGGAATGACGGGCCCCACATATGCCAGTGAAAGTTCTTCGTCTTGAGGTAGAGCGCCCACACGTCAGCCAGCAGCTGGTTGAGCGCGGCGCCGAGGTCGTGGCGGGCTGCTTCCCCAAGCGAGCCGGGCGTGGCCAGGGGGGCCTGGCGGTGGCGGCGGGCGGTGGCGGCGTCTTTCATGGCGGTCCTTCGTGGAGGTCGTGGGTGTGGAGGGTCAGCAGGTGGCGCACGACCGGGGCGTCCGGCGCACGGTGAAGTTCGCGCAGCCGGGCCTGCAGCGCGGCGGCGGCATGGCTGGTGCGGTGGTGCTGGCGCAGGTGCTCCTGCCAGGAGGGCAGGGTGAACCACTCCACCAGCACGCCGGGGTTGGCGGTGTCTTCGGTCACGCCCCAGCCGCTGGCGCCGTCACCGCGGCGGTGCTCGGCCAGCTGATGAAGCAAGGCCGCGGCAGCGCGGCGGTCCGCCGGGTCGATGTGATAGGTCACGAGCACCAGCACCGGCCCACGTTCTGCGGCCACCGGGGCCGCCAGGGTCGGCTCCGGCCAGGCATGGGCGGGGTCGAGCACGTCGTCGCCCGCCGGCAGCGGCCAGCGACGGCTGACCAGCGCACCCAGCGTCAGCAAGGCGGCGGCCATGCCCAGCGCGGCCACGAGGCCCAGCTGCTGCGCCGTGGCACCCCAGGCCAGGCTGCCGCCGGCCAGCGCGCCATTGAAGACCGTGAGGTAGACCGCCAGGCCGCGGCCGCGCACCCAGTCGGGCAACACCGCCTGCGTGATGGCTCCCAGCGTGGTGAGGGCCACGATCCAGGCCATGCCGAGCAAGAGCAACAGGGCCAGGGCGAGCGGCGCCGCGGGCGCGCTGGCCAGCACAAGCAGCACGGCCGCGCAGGTGAGGGCGGAGCCCGACATCAGCCCTTCCGGCCCGAGGTGGGGGCGCAGCCGTGGCAGCAGCAGCGCGCCGGCAATTGCGCCGACACCCACGGCGCCCAGCATGACACCGTAGAAGGCCGCGCCGCTGCCGAGCAGTTGCTTGCCGACCAGGGGCAACAGCGCCCAGGGCGCGCTGGCGAGCGTGAAGAAGAGGGCCGCGCGCCACAGCACACGCTGCAGGCGGCGGTTGGCCAGCGCATGCCGCAAGCCCGTTCGCAGCGCGCCACCGAACACCTCGGCCAGCGGGTCGGCCGCGGCGGCAGCAGGGCGCCACCACAGCAGGGCGGCGATGACGAGGCCATAGGTGAGCAGGTCCACGCCGTAGGTGAAGGCGGCGCCCCAGGCTGCCAGCAACAGGCCGCCGGCAGCCGGGCCCACTGCGCGAGAGAGATTGATGCCCAGGGAGTTCAGCGCCACGGCTGAGCGGAGTTGGCCCTTGGGCACCAATGCCGGCACGATGGACTGCCAGGTCGGTGCCATCAGCGCAGCCCCGGTGCCGCCGAGAAAGGTGAGCGCCAGCAGCGAGGTCATGTCCAGCCGCTGGGTGTGCGCCAGCACCATCAGCGTGGCACTGACGCCCGCCAGCAGCAGTTGCACCGCGATCAGCAGGCGGCGGCGGTCGAGGATGTCGGCCAGCACGCCGGCCGGAATGGCGAACAGGAAGACCGGCAGCGCGGCTGCGGCCTGCACGGCGGCGACCGCGGTGGGGCTGGTGCTGAGCTCGGTGGCGAGCCAGGCGCTGGCCACGTCGCGCATGAAGCTGCCCACGTTGCCCAGCACCGTGGCCAGCCACAGCACGGCGAACACCCGCTCCCGCAGCGGGGCGAAGGCGCCGTCCTCGGCCGCGCTCATGGCGAAGACCCGGCGCCGAACCGGTCGTGCCAGGCCACCAGGGCGAAGCCGCCGGCCAGGCCCAGGTGCTCGAAGAAGGCGTGCATCGCGGGTGTGCGCTCCGGGCCGCTCATCGCCCAGAAGTCATTCGCGATGAAACTGGCCGCCACCGTGAAGGCGCCCAGCGCCAGGGCGCCGAGCCAGCGGAGGTGGCCGCTGAGCACCAGTGCGGCGCCACCCAGCTCCAGCGCGATGACGGCCACTGCCAGCGGCGCCGCGGGCTGCAGCCCGAATTGCTGCATCTCGGCCAGCGCGCCGCCGAAGTCCATCAGCTTGGTGATGCCACCTTCGAGGTAGGCGGCGCACAGGGCCAGCAAGGCCAGGCCGTGCAACAGGTGACGCAGGGGCATCGTCACACCGCCCAGCAGGCGCAGCCGAGCGCGCCCCAGAAACCGGCGTTGTCACTGACCGGCGCGTTGGCACGCCAGGCCTGCGCATGGGCGTGGCCGTGCACCTGGCAGCCGCTGGCGCAGGCGCAGGCGGCGGCCAGGGCTGCGGCACTCAGCGGCGGGCGTGCCTCGCCGCTCTCGCGATAGGCGCCCCACGCGCCGTAACCGCCCCAGCGGCGCACGGGGGACCAGTCCGGCATGGCTGGCGGCGGCGGGGCTTCGTCCAGCGGCGCGAAGGGGCCAGCACCCCAGACGATGCGCCCGCCCACCATCGTCAGCAGCGCGGTCGTGTCGGCGATGTCGGACTCGGGGCAGGCGAAGAAGTCGCGATCGGGCACCACGAGGTCGGCGTGCTGGCCCACCTCGATGCGGCCCTTCTTGCCTTCTTCGTTGCTGAACCAGGTCACGTTCTCCGTCCACATGCGCAGGGCCGCCTCGCGGCTCAGGCAGTTGCGCTGCGGCGTGATCTGCAGGCCGCCGACGGTCTTGCCGGTGATGAGCCAGGCGAGCGACACCCAGGGGTTGTAGGAGGCCACACGCGTGGCATCGGTGCCGGCCGAGGTGCGCACACCCTTTTCCAGCATCTTGGCGACCGGCGGGGTGGCCTCGGCCGCGCGGGCGCCGTAGCGTTCGACGAAGTACTCGCCCTGGTAGGCCATGCGGTGCTGCACGGCCACGCCGCCGCCGAGCGCGGCGATGCGGTCCATGGAGCGTTCGGAGATGGTTTCGGCATGGTCGAAGAACCAGTGCAGGCCGTCGATGGGTGTGTCCCGGTGCACCTTCTCGAACACATCGAGCGCGCGGCTGATGGTTTCGTCGTAGGTGGCGTGCATGCGCCAGGGCCACTTGTTCTGGGCCAGGATGCGAACGACCTCTTCCAGCTCGGGTTCCATGGCCGCGGCCATCTCGGGGCGCGGCTCGCGAAAGTCTTCGAAGTCGGCGGCCGAGAACACCAGCATCTCGCCAGCGCCGTTGTGGCGGAAGTAGTCGTCGCCCTGCTTGTATTTGACGCTGCTCGTCCAGCGCAGGAAGTCGTCCTTCTCCTGCTTGGCCTTCTGCGTGAAGAGGTTGTAGGCCAGGCGCACCGTGAGCTGGCCGGCATCGGCGAGCTGCTGCACGATGGCGTAGTCCTCGGGGTAGTTCTGGAAGCCGCCGCCGGCATCCAGCGCGCCGGTCACGCCCAGGCGGTTGAGCTCGCGCATGAAGTGCCGCGTGCTGTTGAGCTGGTACTCCGGCGGCAGCTTGGGGCCGCGTGCGAGTGTGGCGTAGAGGATGGCGGCATTGGGCTTGGCCAGCAGCAGGCCCGTCGGGTTGCCGGCGGCGTCGCGCACGATCTCGCTGCCCGGGGGCGCGGGCGTGTCCTTGGTGTAGCCCACGGCGCGCAGCGCGGCGCCATTGAGCAGGGCGCGGTCGTAGAGATGCAGGATGAACACCGGCGTGTCGGGCGCCACCGCGTTGAGTTCAGCCAGCGTGGGCAGGCGTTTTTCGGCGAACTGATGTTCGGTGAAGCCGCCGACCACGCGCACCCACTGCGGCGCAGGGGTCACGTCCACCTGGGCCTTGAGCATGGCCATCGCGTCGGCGAGGCTCTTCACGCCGTCCCAGCGCAGTTCTAGGTTGTAGTTCAGGCCACCGCGGATCAGGTGCAGGTGGTTGTCGATCAGGCCGGGCAGGGCGCGGCGGCCCTGCAGGTCGATGCGGCGCGTGGCAGCGCCGGCCAGCGCAAGCACGTCTTCATGGGTGCCGACGGCGGCGAAGCGGCCGTCGCGGATGGCGACAGCCGTGGCTTCGGGCTGGGCGCGGTTCAGCGTCGTGAAGCGGCCGTTGAACAGGATGAGGTCGGGGTGGGCGGCGTCAGCCATGGCGGCTCTCCGGATCGGGGCGAGGGGCGGCCGTGTCGGCGCAGCGCGGCAGCTCGCCGAACATGTGGGGCTTGACCTGGTGGTGCAGCCAGGAGGTCTCGGTGCTCGGCGGTGCCAGCCAGCGCTTGACCAGCGGCGGGATCTGCTCCCCGGCCAGGATGCCCAGCAGCCCGACGAGGGCGATCACCGGCGGTGCCGGCGATCGCACGTTGAACAGCGCATAGATGACGCCGACGAGCAGGCCGACCGCGGCGGAAAGGAGGTAGGGCTTCATCGTCAGCGTCCTTCAGCGCAGGCGCGGTCAGCCCTCGTGGGCGCCGAACATCGTCTTGGCGTAGGTCACGCCGATGCCGTAGCCGCCGCCCACCTTCTTGGCGATGCCGGTGGTGAGGTCGTAGGTCTCGCCGCGGGCCCAGTCGCGCTGCAACTCCAGCAGGTACTGCAGCGAGGTGATGGGCTGCGCGCCGGCCTGCACCATGCGGGTGACGGCGCGTTCGTGCGCCTCGGCAGAGACGTCGCCGCAGGCGTCGGTGATCACGTAGACCTCGAAGCCCTGGTCCAGTGCGGAGAGCGCCGGGCCGACGATGCACACGCTCGTCCACAGGCCGGACAGCACGATGCGCTTCTTGGCGATGCGGTTGACTTCCTGGATGACGGCCACGTCTTCCCAGGTGTTCATGGAGGTGCGATCCAGCATCTTCTGGCCGTTGAAGGGCGCGGTGACCTCATCGAACATCGGGCCGGAGAAGCTCTTCTCGGCCACCGTCGTCAGGATGGTCGGCACCTTGAAGCCCGCGGCGGCCTGGGCCACGAGCGAGGCGTTGTTGCGCAATTCGATGATGGGGATGCTGTGCGTGGCGAAGGCCATCTGCGACTGGAAGTCGATCATGACCAGCAGATGGTCGGTCGGGTTCAGCAGCTTGGCACCGGGGGCGGCCTTGGCGGTGGGAGTGCTCATGGGTGTGTCCTTGTGGCGGGTGGAGGGGTGAGGGAAATCAGATGAGGCCGAGCGCGACGGCGACGCCAGCACCGTAGGCAGGATCGGCCTTGCAGCAGTTCTCGACATGCCGCTCGCGCACCTCGCGACTCACGCCTTGCATGGCCCGGGCGGTGTTGTCGAAGAGGCGCTGGCGCTCGTCGGCGCGCAGCAGGCGAAAGAGGGCCGCGGTCTGGCTGTAGCAGTCGTCATCCAGGCGGTGGTCCCAGTGCGTGGCTGTGCCTTCCAGTGGCAACGGCGGCTCGGCCGGGTGCTGGCGGTCGGGCCACAGGCCCAGGCTGTTGGGCACGTAGCCCGGCGTCGCGCCGTGGTTGCCGTCCACGCGCATCGCGCCGTCGCGGTGGAAGCTGTGCACCGGGCAGCGCGGCGCGTTCACCGGGATCTGGTTGAAGTTCACGCCCAGGCGGTAGCGCAGCGCGTCGCCGTAGCTGAAGAGCCGCGCCTGCAGCATCTTGTCGGGCGAGAAGCCGATGCCCGGGACGACGTGGGCCGGCGAGAAGCCGGCCTGCTCGACCTCCGCAAAGTAGTTCTGCGGGTTGCGGTTGAGCTCCAGCACCCCCACCTCGTGCAGCGGGTACTCCGCATGCGGCCAGACCTTGGTGAGGTCGAAGGGGTTGAAGGGGCAGGCGTCGGCCTGGGCCTCAGTCATCAACTGCACGCACAGCGTCCAGCGGGGAAAGTCGCCTCGGGCGATGGCGTCGAACAGGTCGCGCTGGGCGCTTTCGCGGTCGCGGCCGATCAGCGCTTCGGCTTGCGCGTCACTCAGCCAGCGCACGCCCTGCTGGCTGCGGAAGTGGAACTTCACCCAATGCCGCTCACCCTCGACGTTGATGAAGCTGAAAGTGTGGCTGCCGAAGCCGTGCATGTAGCGGTAGCCATCGGGCAGGCCACGGTCGCTCATCAGGATGGTGACCTGGTGGAGCGCCTCGGGCATCAGGGTCCAGAAGTCCCAGTTGCTCTGCGCATTGCGCAGGTTGGTGCAGGGGTCGCGCTTGACGGCGTGGTTCAGGTCGGGGAAGCGCAGCGGGTCGCGCATGAAGAACACTGGCGTGTTGTTGCCCACCAGGTCCCAGTTGCCTTCGTTCGTGTAGAACTTGACCGCGAAGCCGCGGATGTCGCGCTCCGCGTCCGCCGCGCCGCGCTCGCCGGCCACGGTGGAGAAGCGCAGGAAGACCTCGGTCTGCTTGCCCACCGCCGAGAACACGTCCGCCTGTGTGAAGCGGGTGATGTCCTGCGTGACCGTGAAGGTGCCGTAGGCCCCCGAGCCCTTGGCGTGCATGCGCCGCTCGGGGATGACCTCGCGGTCGAAGTGGGCGAGCTTCTCGAGCAGCCAGATGTCTTGCAGCAGCGCCGGCCCGCGCGGCCCGGCGGTCTGGATGTTGAGGTTGTCCGCCACCGGCGCGCCGTTGGCGTGGGTCAGGCGCTGCGTACTCATGGCAATCAGCCCTTGATGAAGGCCAGCAGGTCGGCGTTGAGCACGTCCGCGTTGACGGTCAGCATGCCGTGCGAGTAGCCCTTGTAGACCTTGAGCGTGCCGTTCTTGAGCAGCTTCACGGCCTTGAGCGCCGAGTTGGCGATCGGCACGATCTGGTCGTCGTCGCCGTGCATCACGAGCGTGGGCACGGTGATGGCCTTGAGGTCCTCGGTCTGATCGGTCTCGGAGAAGGCCTTGATGCCTTCGTAGTGGGCCTTGGCGCTGCCCATCATGCCCTGGCGCCACCAGTTGTTGATGACGCCCGGCAGCGGCTTCACGCCCGGGCGGTTGAAGCCGTAGAACGGGCCGGCGGGCACGTCCATGAACATCTGCGCGCGGTTGTCGGCCACGCCCTTGCGAAAGCCGTCGAACACTTCG
>JAIPCJ010000165.1 GCA_021738245.1 Methylotenera sp.
CGCCGCCGAGGCAGTGAAGTTCGCGCTGAACCCCGCGGGCTACACCGCGCCGCTGCGTGCCTCCCTTGGCCTGCAGAGCACCAACCTGAGCCGCTGCGGCCAGGCGCAAGGCAGCATCGCCATCCCGCTGACGCCGCCTCCACCGCCCCCTGCACCTCCCCCTCCGCCGCCCGCGCCGCCACCCCCGGCACCTGCGCCACCGGCACCTTCACCTGCGCCCGCACCCGGCGCCGGCTCGGGCTCGGGCTCGGGCTCAGGCGGTGGTGGCGGGACGGCATCACCGCTGTGGCTGCTGGGCCTGCTGGCCAGTGCCGCTGCGCTGCGAAAGCGCACGCCGCGCGAGAACCCTTCCGAGTGAACTCCTGCCCGTGCTGAGGCGGCCTTCGCGGGCATGCGTGCGGGGTTGATGGCGCCCAGGCCGGGGATGCACAGGCCGGCCGCTGCCCCATGTCCGACGCAGAAACGCCGACCCACAAACGCCGACCCAGAAACGCCGACCCACAAACGCTGACCCTCAAACGCTGACCCAGAAACGACAAAGCCCATCCGCGAGGATGGGCTTTGCTTTTGGGATCTTGGTGCCGGCAAGAGGAGTCGAACCCCCGACCTTCGCATTACGAATGCGCTGCTCTACCAACTGAGCTATGCCGGCCCGTCTTCGGTAGCGTGCGGTGACCCGCTGCTGCCGAAGCCCGCCATTATAGCCACTACTTTTGGCCTGCTTCCAAGTGGTAGGCCGTGAAGCGTTCCACTTCATTCTTGGAACCGAGCACCACCGCCACGCGTTCATGCAGCTTGGTCGGGTTGAGGGCCATGATGCGTTCAGTGCCGTTGGTGGCGGCGCCGCCGGCCTGTTCGACGATGAAGGCCATCGGGTTGGCCTCGTACATCAGGCGCAGCTTGCCGGGCTTGTCGGGCTCGCGCTGGTCCCAGGGGTACATGAAGACGCCGCCGCGCGTGAGGATGCGGTGCACGTCGGCCACCATGCTGGCCACCCAGCGCATGTTGAAGTCCTTGCCGCGCGGGCCGGTGCTGCCGGCCAGGCATTCGTCGATGTAGCGCTTCACGGGCGGCGCCCAGTGGCGCATGTTGGACATGTTGATCGCGAATTCCTTCGTGTCCTCGGGAATCTTGACCTGGTCCTGCGTCAGCACCCAGGAGCCGGTCTCGCGGTCGAGCGTGAACACCGCCACGCCGTCACCCACGGTCAGCACCAGCATGCTCTGCGGGCCGTAGACGCAGTAGCCGGCGGCAGCCTGCTGCTTGCCGGGCTGCAGGAAGTCGTCTTCGCTGACGCCGCGCGAATGGCCCACCTTGCGCAGCACGCTGAAGATGGTGCCGATGGACACGTTCACGTCGATGTTGGACGAGCCGTCCAGCGGGTCGAACAGCAGCAGGTACTCGCCCTGCGGGTAGCGGTTGGGCACCACGTAGATGCCGTCCATCTCTTCGCTGGCCATGGCGGCGAGGTGGCCGCCCCATTCGTTGGCCTCGATCAGCACCTCGTTGGCGATGATGTCGAGCTTCTTCTGCACCTCGCCCTGCACGTTTTCGCTGCCGGCGGTGCCGAGCACGTCACCGAGGGCCCCCTTGTTGACGGCGATGGCGATGCGCTTGCAGGCGCGGGCCACGACCTCGATCAGCAGGCGCAACTCCTGCGGAATGTGGCCGTGCTCGCGCTGCTGCTCGACGAGGTATTGGGTCAGGCTGGTTTGGCGGGACATGGTTCAGCTCCCCGAGGCGAGTGCGCGTTCGACGATCTCGCGCACATCGGGCGAGAGGTCAGGCTTGGCGGCCACGCGGGCCACGGCCTCACGGGCAGCGCTGCGGTAGGGCTCGGCCAGCACGGCCCAGCGGTCCATCGCGCGGGCCACACGGCTGGCGAGCTGCGGGTTGATCGCGTCGATGGCCAGCACCTGCTCGGCCCAGAAAACATAACCGGCCGCATCGGCGCGGTGGAAGGCCGCCGGGTTGAACATGCACAGCGACGCCAGCAGGCTGCGGGCGCGGTTGGGGTTCTTCAGCGTGAAGTCGGCGTGCTTGGTCAGCGCCTTGGCGCGGGCAAACACGCGGCCTTCGGCCTCGGGCGCGCGGGCCTGCAGGGCGAACCACTTGTCCACCACCAGCGCATCGTCCTTGAACAGCGCATGGAAGCGCTCCAGCGCCGGTGCGGCCAGTTCGGCATGCGCATTGACCAGGGCCGCCAGCGCGCCCATGCGGTCGGTCATGTTGGAGGCGTCCTTGAAGCGCTGGTAGGCCTTGCCCGGCCAGACGGTGTCACCCGTGGCCTGCGCGTCCAGCACCAGCATGGACAGCGCCAGGTTGGCCAGGGCGCGCTTGCCGGCGGACACCGGGTCGGGCGTGTAGCCGCCCTGGACCTGATGGGCCTCGAAGGCTGCAGCCCAGTCGTCGCGCAGGGCGCTGGCGAGTTGGCGTTGGGCGGCCATGACGGCGGCGTGGATGGCCTGCGGGTCGACGACGTCCAGCTGCTCGGCGATGTAGCTCTCGCCCGGCAGGGTCAGGGCCAGTTCCTTGAAGGCGGGGTCGAGCTCGGGGTGGTTGAGCACGCCGCGCATCGCCTCGATGAAGGCATTGCTCAGCACCAGCGGCTGGCCGGCGCGCAGGGCCGCGAGGATGCGGTTGAGCGCCAGGCGCTGGCCGGCTTCCCAGCGGTTGAAGGGGTCGGTGTCGTGACGCATCAGCACCAGCAGGGCGGCGTCGGACAGGCCGTCGTCCAGCACCACCGGGGCGGAGAAGCCGCGCAGCAGCGAGGGCACGGGCTCGCTGTCGATGTTCTCGAAGGTGAAGGTCTGCTCGGCCTGGTCGAGCACCAGCACGGTCTCGGTGTCACCGGCGGCATTCAGTGCCAGCGCGTTGCCATGGCGGTCCAGCAGGCCCATGACGACCGGGATGACCTGCGGCTGCTTGTCTGCCTGGCCGGGCGTGGCCGGCGTGGTCTGCGTGAAGCGCAGGGTGTAGGTGCGCGCGGCAGCGTCGTGCTCGCCGTGCGCGGTCACGCGCGGCGTGCCGGCCTGGGCGTACCAGCGCTTGAAGGCGTCCAGGCGCGTGGCCAGCGGCGAGCCGGGGTTGGCGTCGGCGATGGCCTGCGCGAAGTCGTCGCAGGTCACGGCCTGGCCGTCATGGCGCTCGAAGTAGAGCTTCATGCCGGCCTCGAAGCCCTTGCGGCCGACCAGCGTCTGGTACATGCGCACCACCTCCGAGCCCTTCTCGTAGACGGTGGCGGTGTAGAAGTTGTTGATCTCGCTGTAGCTGTCGGGGCGCACCGGGTGGGCCATGGCGCCGCTGTCCTCGGGGAACTGCAGCGCACGCAGCTGGCGCACGTCCTGGATGCGGCACACCGCGCGGGCCGACGGGCTGCCGGCCATGTCCATGCTGAACTCCTGGTCGCGGAAGACGGTCAGGCCTTCTTTCAGCGACAGCTGGAACCAGTCGCGGCAGGTGACGCGGTTGCCGGTCCAGTTGTGGAAGTACTCGTGCGCGACGATGGACTCGATGCGGGCGAAGTCGACGTCGGTGGCGGTGGCCGGCGAGGCGAGCAGGGCGCTGGTGTTGAAGATGTTCAGGCCCTTGTTCTCCATCGCGCCCATGTTGAAGTCGGACACGCCGACCACCATGAAGCGCTCCAGGTCCAGCGGCAGGCCGAAACGGGCCTCGTCCCAGACGATGGAGGCGATGAGGCTGTTCATCGCGTGCTCGGTCTTCTCCAGGTCGCCCCGGCGCACGTAGACCTGCAGCAGGTGATCCTTGCCGGCGCGGGTGCGGATGCGCTGCTCGCGGGCAACCAGATCACCCGCCACCACGGCGAACAGGTAGCTGGGCTTGGGGAAGGGGTCGTGCCAGACGGCGAAGTGGCGGCCGTTGTCGAGCTTGCCGCTGTCCACCAGGTTGCCGTTGGACAGCAGGATGGGGTACTTGGCCTCGTCGGCGCGCAGGGTCACCGTGTAGACGGCCATCACGTCCGGCCGGTCCAGGAAGTAGGTGATGCGGCGGAAGCCCTCGGCCTCGCACTGCGTGAAGAAGCTGCCGCCCGAGGTGTACAGGCCCGACAGCGCGGTGTTCTTGTCGGGGCAGCAGGTGTTGCGGATCTCGAGCGCGAAGTCGGCGTCGGGCGCGTTGTCGATGATCAGCTCATGGCCTTCCTGACGGAAGGACACGCTGCTGCCGTCGATCAGCACGCGCAGCACATTGAGCTCTTCGCCATGCAGGCGCAGCGGGCCGTGGGGCACCGAGGCGTTGCGCTCGATCTGCATCTTGCTCGTGACCAGGGTCTTGGCCGGGTCAAGGTCGAAACTCAGGTCGACCTTGCGGATCCAGAACGCCGGTTGCTGGTAGTCCAGGCGTTGGATCAGGGGAGCGGTGCCTTCACGCATGAGGGGCTTCCTTGAGGTGAGGAGGGGTTCGGGGCGAAAAAACGGCCGCCGCAGCGGCCGGTCGGGGCATCAGATGCCTTGTTTGAGCGACTCGGTGATGAATTGGTCCAGGTCGCCGTCCAGCACCTTCTGCGTGGCCGAGGTCTCGTAGTTGGTGCGCAGGTCCTTGATGCGGCTCTGGTCGAGCACGTAGGAGCGGATCTGGTGACCCCAGCCGACGTCGGTCTTGGTGTCTTCCAGCTTTTGCTGCTCTTCCATGCGCTTCTTCATCTCATGGTCGTACAGGCGCGAGCGCAGGCGGCGCCAGGCGACGTCGCGGTTGCTGTGCTGGCTGCGGCCGTCCTGGCATTGCACGACGATGCCGGTCGGGATGTGCGTCAGGCGCACCGCCGAGTCGGTCTTGTTGATGTGCTGGCCGCCGGCGCCGCTGGCGCGGAAGGTGTCGGTGCGCACATCCGCCGGGTTGATGTCGATCTCGATGGAGTCGTCGACTTCCGGGTAGACGAACAGCGACGCGAACGAGGTGTGGCGGCCGCCGCTGCTGTCGAACGGGCTCTTGCGCACGAGGCGGTGCACGCCGGTCTCGGTGCGCAGCAGGCCGAAGGCGTACTCGCCCTCCACCTTGATGGTGGCGCTCTTGATGCCGGCCACGTCGCCAGGGGTCTCGTCTTCCAGCGTGGCCTTGAAGCCCTTGCGCTCGCAGTACTTCAGGTACTGGCGCAGCAGCATGCCGGCCCAGTCGCAGGCTTCGGTGCCACCGGCGCCGGCCTGGATGTCGATGAAGCAGTTGCTCGGGTCGGCCGGGTTGTTGAACATGCGGCGGAACTCGAGTTCCTCGACCGTCTTGCGCAGCTTCTCGACGTCTTCCTCGATGGCGAGCATGCCGGCTTCGTCACCTTCCTCGCGGCTCATCTCGAACAACTCGGTGTTGTCGGCCAGGGAGGAGGTCAGGTGGGTGATCGTGTCGACCACGGCCTCGAGGGTGCGCTTTTCCTTGCCCAGTTCCTGGGCGCGCTTGGGGTCGTTCCAGACGTTGGGGTTCTCGAGCGACGCATTGACTTCGTTCAGGCGCAGGGCTTTGCGGTCGAAGTCAAAGATACCCCCTTAGCGCGTCGGTGCGCGCTGAGAGGTCGGCCAGGCTGTTGCCGATTTGATTGATGTGTTCGGTGTCCATGACGGTTTCCGGCGGAACTTGCAAAGGGGCGGATTTTTGCATGCCCCCGCCAACTGGAGGCACACTCGCCCCCGCCGGAGTGCGGGCTGCCGTGTGGGCGGCGTCCGGCGGGAGACGATTGCATGCATCTGCTGTCCTGCTGGCGGGCTGTGGCCCGCGCGGTGGCCCTGGCGGCCCCGCTCATGGCCGCATGGCCCGCACAGGCTGACGCGCCCCAGCCCCCCGTGGCGGCGAAGAAGCCCAAGGACGTGAGCGTCCATGGCGATCGGCGCATCGACGACTACTTCTGGCTGCGCGAGAAGGACGACCCCGAGGTGCAGGCCCACCTGAAGGCCGAAGCCGCCTACGCCGAGGCCTGGTACCAGCCCTACGCCGCCGCCACCGACAAGCTCTTCGAGGAGATGAAGGGGCGCATCCAGCAGCGCGACAGCGCCGTGCCGCAGCGCCGCGGCGCCTGGTGGTACAGCTCGCGCATCGACGTCGGGCAGCAGTACCCGGTCTTCTTCCGCACGCCCGCCGCTGGCCCCGACCGCCGCCTCGACCCCCAGGCGCCCGAGCAGATCCTCGTGGACATGAACGAACTCGCCAAGACGCGCAAGTTCGTCAACCTCAATGGCTTGGCGGTGAGCCCCGACGACCGCCTGCTGGCCTACGGCGTCGACGCCACCGGCGCGCGCGACTTCGAGCTGCACCTGCGCGACATCGCCACCGGCGAGGACCGTGTGCTGGCCACCACGCCGCATGCCGATGCCTACGTGTGGGCCGCCGACAGCCGCACGCTGTTCTACATCCGCCACAACGAGGCCCGACGCTCCCACCAGCTCTGGCGCCACCAGATCGGCGCCGCGGGGCCGGATGTACTCGTGCACGAGGAGCCGGACGAGCTGTTCAACCTGATGCTGACCAAGTCGCTCGACGGCCGCACGCTGATGCTGGGCTCGATGGCCAAGGACACGCAAGACTGGCGCGTGCTGCCTGCCGACCAGCCCGACGGCCGCTGGCGTGAGGTGCTGCCGCGCCGGGCCGGCCTCGAATACGGCATCACGCCGGTCGGCCGCGAGCTGCTGCTGCGCATCAACGATCGCGGCGTCAACTTCCGGCTGCTGCGCCTGCCGATGAAGCCGGGCACCGGCCCCGTCGTGACCGCCGCGGCGCTGAAGGCCGCCAAGGAACTGATCCCCCACCGCGCCAACGCGATGATCGAACAGGTGGCCGCGTTCAAGACGAATGCCGTGGCCCAGGTGCGTGAGGGCGGCTCGGTCAAGCTGCGCCTGTTCCCGCTCGCCGGGGGCAAGCCGCGTGACATTGTCTTCCAGGAGCTGGCCTACAGCGCCGTGCTGGGCGAGCAGCGCGAGTTCGACGCGCCGCGGGTGCGCTTCGCCTATAACTCGCTCACCACGCCGCCCAGCACCTACGAGGCGGAACTCGCCACCGGCAAGCTGGAGCTGCTGAAGGTGCAGCCGGTGCAGGGCGGCTACGACGCCAGCCTCTATGCCAGCGAGCGCCTCTGGGTAAGCGCCGCCGACGGCACCCGGGTGCCCATCAGCCTCGTCTACCGCAAGGACAAGCGCCGCCCCGGCCCGCAGCCGCTGCTGCTGTACGGCTACGGCAGCTACGGCATCCCGATGGACCCGCGCTTTGCCAGCAGCCGGCTGTCGCTGCTGGACCGCGGTGTCATCTTCGCCATCGCCCACATCCGCGGCGGCGGCGACCTGGGCCGGCAGTGGTACCTGGACGGCAAGCTCGGCAAGAAGATGAACACCTTCACCGACTTCGTCGCCTGCGCCCAGGGCCTGGTGGACCGCGGCTACACCCAGCCCAGCCAACTCATCATCAACGGCGGCAGCGCTGGCGGCCTGCTGATGGGGGCGGTGACCAATCTGCGACCCGACCTGTTCAAGGCCGTGGTGGCGCAGGTGCCCTTCGTGGATGTGATCAACACCATGCTGGACGCCAGCCTGCCGCTCACCACCGAGGAGTACATCGAGTGGGGCAACCCCAACAAGCCGGCCGAGTATGCCTGGATGCGCGCCTACAGCCCCTACGACAACCTCAAGCCGGCCGCCTACCCGGCCGTGCTGGCCAAGACGGCCATCAACGACAGCCAGGTGCCCTACTGGGAGGCCGCCAAGTACGTGGCCAAGCTGCGCACGGTCAACACCAGCCGCAACCCGGTGCTGTTCGACATCAACATGACCGCCGGCCACGGCGGCGCCTCCGGCCGCTTCGACGCGCTGCGCGAGACGGCGCGCACCTACGCCTTCATGCTGCAGCAGTGGGGGCTGCTGAATGAGTGAGGCCTACTGGCGCCGCACCCGGCGCATCACGGTCGGGCTGCTGCTGGCCTGGGCTGTGGTGGCGTTCGGGCCGGTGTTCTTCGCCCGCGAGCTGACGGTGGAGGTGTTCGGCTGGCCGCTGGGCTTCTGGCTGGCGTCGCAGGGCGCGCTGCTGGGGTTTTGCGCCATCGTCATCCTCTACGCCCGCTGGATGAACCGGCTGGAGGCCGAGGCGCCGCCCGAGCAGGAGGGCTGAGGCGTCAGCGTTGCTCCAGGGCCCGGTACATGCGCCGGGTCTCGGCCTCGCCCAGGTGCCGCACATAGGTCTGGCGCACCCAGCCGCTGCTGACCATGGCGGCCAGCGGGCGCTCCAGCTGCACGATCATGGGCGCGGTGACCCGCTGGCGGTTCAGATACAGGCCCAGCGCCTGCGGGCGGGCCTCGGGCACGTCGATCAGGGCCAGGTCGGCCGGCACGAGGCCATCGCGGCGCAGCTTCACATGCAGCGCATTCGGCACGATGGCCGCCTGGATGCGACGGGCGCTGAGCTTGGCGCTCAGGCCGGTGTAGTCGGCCGAGTACTCGGCGCGGCGGATCATGAGCAGCTGCTCGATCTGCGCATCGACCCGGCTGTTGGTGCGGATGCCCCGCACCACGCCCACGGTCATTTCGGGCCGCCGCACCACGTCCGCCAGGCTGCCAATGCCGGCGGCGTATTCGGGCAACACCAGCAGGTCGTGCTTGGTGTAGCCGTAGGGCAGGAAGGCCCCGACGCGGTCACGCTCGTGGGTGCGCATGACCGAGGTGATGACGTCCACCTCGCCGCGGTCGAAGGCCAGCAGCGCCCGCGCCCGCGGCATCATCACCAGGCTCAACGCGCAGCCGCTGCGGGCCTGCAATTCGCGGATGAGGTCGGGGACGATGCCGCGCAGCTCGCCTTGCTCCTGGTAGGCGCCCAGCCCCAATTCCGAGACCGCCACCACCAGGGGCCGGCCGCACCGGGCCTGCGCAAGCACAGGGCTGCACAGCAGGCCCAGGGTCAGGCCCAGCCACCACCGGCGTGAGGGTCGCTGTCGAGCGGGATCGGATGACGTAGGCATCGCGGCCGATTCTGGCCGAGGCGGCTTACGCCAAAAAAACTTGCAGGCGCTCGGCCAGGGCCTCGGGTTGATCGTGGTGCAGCATGTGGCCGGCATCCTGCAGCACGCTGCGCTGCAACTGCGGCACCACCGCCAGCCGGGCCTCAAACTCTTCACGCGGGAAGCGGGTGCCCCAGAAGCGGGTGAGCTGGTCGTCACTGCCTTCCACCCACAGCGTGGGCGCAGCGATGCGCTGCCAGCAGGCCAGCGCCTCGGCCTTGCGGTAGAGCACCGGGTTGGGCAATTTGTGCGCGGGGTCGGCATTGAGCCGGTAGCCCTCGTAGGTCTCGCGGGCCCAGTGGCCAGCCAGCCAGGCGGCCTTGTCGGCGGGCAGGCGGGGGTTGGTCTTGCGCAGTCGCTCGGCGACGTCGGCCTGGGTGGCGTAGGGGCGCAGGCTCGGCGGGTCTTTCAGCTCGTCCAGCCATTTGGCCAGCCGCTCGGGCGCGGCGGCGGGCGCCACGTCGGGCATGCCGAAGCCTTCGAGATTCACGAGGCGACGTATGCGGTCGGGGCGAACCCCCGCGTAGGTCATGACCACGTTGCCACCCATGCTGTGCCCCAGCAGGTCCACCGGCGCGCCGGGGCTGACGAGGTCCAGCAGGGCGTCCAGATCGCCGAGGTAATCAGGGAACCAGTAGCAGTCGGCGCCTGACGCCTCGCTGAGGCCGAAACCCCGCCAGTCCATGGCGATCACCTCGCGGTCCTGCGCCAGCGCATCGACCACGAACTGGAACGACGCCCCCACATCCATCCAGCCATGCAGCATCACGAGAGGCGCCTGGCCGGGCAAGGGCTGACCCCATCTCAGCAGGTGGTGGCGCAGGCCACGCAGGGTCACGAACTCGTCTCGATGAAGGCGGCGCGGGGTGTAGACATCGGGCATATCCGCACTTTAGGCGACGGCAGGGCGCAGAGAATGTCACCTATGCCACCCCGTCACGACATCCGCCCCGCCGAACCGCGCGACCTGCACGCCATCGTTCAACTCATCAGCGAACTGGCCGAGTTCGAGCAGCTCACCCATCTGCTGGAGGTCACGCCGGCCAAGCTGGAGCCGCATCTGTTCGGCGAACACCCGGTCGCGGAATGCCTGGTGGGTGAAGTGCAGGGCGAGGTCGTGGCCTTCGCGCTGTATTTCACCAACTTCTCCACCTTCCTGGCCAAGCCGGGCCTGTACCTCGAAGATCTTTACGTGCGCCCCGCCCACCGCCGCAGCGGCCTGGGCAAGGCGCTTCTGATCCAGCTCGCGCAGCTGGCTTGTGAGCGCGGGTACGGCCGCTTCGACTGGACGGTGCTCGACTGGAACGAAGACGCCATCCGCTTCTACGAGAAGCTCGGCGCCGAGGTCATGCCCGAGTGGCGCATCTGCCGCCTCACGGGCGAGGCGCTGCAGCGCTATGCCGACGGCGACCGCCCCAGCATGTGGTCGCCCTCCGCCTGGCTCGGGCTCTGAGCGCCCGGCGCGACGCGGCCCCGGGCAATCCATGAGGCTGTCGGTCAGGCGGCTGGCTAGCATGCGCCTCCTTGACCCAGGAGCGCGGTGACGGATGGTGGAAGACCGATACGAGCAACTGCACGCCGCCTTTCGCTGGCAGGTGCCGCCGGACTTCAACATCGCCGAGGCCTGCTGCGGGCGCTGGGCGCGCGCGACGCCCAAGGCCACGGCCATCTACTTCGACAGCGAGAGTGGCTGCCGCGCGCAGTACAGCTACGCGCAACTCCAGCGCGCCGCCAACCGTCTGTCCAATGCGCTGCTGAACCAGGGCGTGCGCCGCGGCCACCGGGTGGCCATCGTGCTGCCGCAGCGGTTCGAGACCGCCGTCGCCCACATCGCGCTGCAGCAGATCGGCGCCGTGGCCATGCCGCTGTCCATGCTCTTTGGCGCAGAGGCGCTGGCCTACCGGCTGCAGGACAGCGGCGCGGTGCCCGCGATTGCCGCCTGCGAGGTGCTGCCGGCGCTGCGCGAGGTGAAGTCGCAATGCCCGGCGCTGCGGCGTGTGCTGGTGGTGGGCGACTGCCCGGCCGAGGGCGACGAGCTGCACTGGATGGAGGCCTTGCAGGCCGAGGAAGCCCGCTTCAAGCCCGTGGCCACCCGCGCGGACGACCCGGCCATCCTCATCTACACCAGCGGCACCATCGGCAACCCCAAGGGCGCGCTGATCCCGCAGCGCGCGCTGATCGGCAACCTGACCGGCTTCATCGCCAGCCAGAACTGGTTCGGCTTCGATCCCTTCGATGCGAGTCGGCCGAGCGATGCCGTCTTCTGGAGCCCGGCCGACTGGGCCTGGACCGGTGGCCTGATGGACGCGCTGTTGCCCACGCTCTACTTCGGCCGGCCCATCGTGGCCTGGCAGGGGCGCTTCTCGGCGGCCAAGGCCTTTGAGCTGATGGCGACCTACGGCGTGACCCACAGCTTCCTCTTCCCCACGGCGCTCAAGGCCATGATCAAGGCCGAGC
>JAIPCJ010000166.1 GCA_021738245.1 Methylotenera sp.
GCTTCGGCGCGTGGCGGGTACTCATCGGCGGTGGGCTGGCCTACGCCACAGGCCTGGCCCTGATGGCGGTGACCAGCCATCCGCTGAGCTTCACGCTCGGCGCCGGCATGCTCATCGGCATCGCGCAGTCGGGGTCGACCTATGCGGTCATCTACGGCGTGCTGGGCCGCACGGTCTCGGCCGAGAAGCGCTCCTGGGCCTTCGGTGTGGCCGCGGCCGCGGGCTCCTTCGGACAGTTCGTGATGATCCCGGTGGAAACCTGGCTCATCAGCCAGTTGGGCTGGCAGGGCGCCCTCTTCCTGCTGGCGGGTGCCGCGCTGTTGATCGTGCCGCTGGCACTCGGCGTGCGGGAGCGGCATGGCCCGGCCACGAACGCCGGGCACCAGAGCATCGGCCAGGCGCTGCGCGAGGCCTTCGGCTACCGCAGCTTCCAATTGCTGATGCTGGGCTACTTCGTCTGCGGCTTCCAGGTCGTCTTCATCGGCGTGCACCTGCCGAGCTACCTGAAGGACCATGGCCTGGGCCTGGGCGTGTCCACCGGCGCGCTGATGCTGATCGGCCTGTTCAATATCTTCGGCACCTATGCCGCCGGCATGCTGGGCCAGCGCTTCCCGAAGCGCTATCTGCTGTCCGTCATCTACGGGGCACGGGCCGTGGCCATCCTCGCCTTCATCTCGGTGCCGCTGACGCCCTTGAGCGTCTACGTCTTCGCCGCCGTGATGGGGTTCCTGTGGCTGTCCACCGTGCCACCCACCAATGCGGTGGTCGCGCAGATCTTCGGCGCCCAGCATCTCTCCATGCTCGGTGGCTTCGTCTTCCTGAGCCACCAGGTCGGCAGCTTCCTGGGCGTGTGGCTGGGCGGCAAGCTGTATGACGCGACCGGCAGCTACGACGTGGTGTGGTGGCTGGCGATTGCCCTCGGCGTGATGGCCATGCTGGCCAACCTGCCCGTGCGTGAAGGCCCCATCCAACGTGCCCCGAGCGCTCGCCCGGCATGAAGGTGCGGCGCTGGATCATTCCGCTGGCCGTCGTGGCGGTGCTCACGCTCACCGCCCTGGCCTACCGACACCCGGCGGTGATGATTCAACTCGGCGAACAGCTGTGGGCCTGCTTCGGATGACGCCCTCGCCCGCCCCGGCCTCGCCTTCCGCCTGGCTGCAGCGCTTCGCCCCCCAACCGCCAGGCACGGCCCTGGATGTGGCGTGCGGATCGGGACGCAACCTGACCTGGCTGGTCGACGCTGGCTGGCGGGTCACCGGCGTGGACCGCGACACCGCCGCCACCGCGCCGCTGCAGCACCTGGCGCAGATCATCCACGCCGATATCGAGAACGGCCCCTGGCCGCTGCCCGGTGCGGGCTTTGACCTCGTCGTGGTCTGCAACTACCTGTGGCGCCCGCTGTTCGAGCGCATTCGCGATGCCGTGAAACCCGGCGGCTGGCTGATCTGGGAAACCTTCGCCGACGGCCAGCAGACCATCGGCCGGCCGGCGCGGCCCGACTTCCTGCTGCAACGCGGCGAACTGCTGCGGGTTTGCGCCGACTGGCGCATCGTGGCTTACGAAGACCTGTTCGAGCCGGGCGTCAACCCGCGCTTCGTGCAGCGCGTTGCGGCCATCCGGCCCGGCGGGCCGGCCTAAAATCCTCTGATTCACATCCGCAACACACCATGAAGCCCATCCTCGGCAGCATCGTCGCCCTCATCACCCCCATGAACGAGGACGGCAGCATCGACTACCCGGCACTGCGTCGCCTGATCGACTGGCATGTCGAGGAGGGCACGGCCTGCGTCGGCGTGGTCGGCACCACGGGCGAGTCGCCC
Organism: Methylotenera sp.; assembly: GCA_021738245.1. GTDB lineage: Bacteria > Pseudomonadota > Gammaproteobacteria > Burkholderiales > Burkholderiaceae_C > Pelomonas. The sequence continues at coordinate 1,821 of JAIPCJ010000166.1, forward strand.
ACGGTCAGCATGGAAGAGAACCGCGAAATCATTCGCGTGGCCGTCGAGCATGCCAAGGGCCGGATTCCCATCCTGGCCGGCACGGGCGCCAATTCCACCGCCGAGGCGATCGAGCTCAGCCGCTACGCCAAGGAAGTCGGCGCCGACTGCACGCTGTCAGTGGTGCCCTACTACAACAAGCCCTCGCAGGAAGGCATCTACCAGCACTTCAAGGCGATCGCCGAGGCCGTGGACATCCCGATGATGCTCTACAACGTGCCCGGCCGCACCGTGGCAGACATGGCCCCGGAGACCACGCTGCGCTGCGCCAGCCTGCCCGGCGTGTTCGGCGTGAAGGAGGCCACCGGCAACATCGAGCGCGCGGCCTACCTGATCAAGCACGCGCCGGCGGGCTTCCACATCTACTCGGGCGATGACGGCACCGCCGTGGCGCTCATGCTCCTGGGCGGTCATGGCAACGTGAGCGTCACCGCCAACGTCGCCCCGCGCCAGATGGCCGAGATGTGCCGCCAGGCCATCGCCGGCAACGTCGTCGAGGCCCGCAAGATCCACCTCCAGCTGCTCGGCCTGCACAAGCAGCTGTTCTGCGAACCCAGCCCCGCGCCGGCCAAGTGGGCGATGTCGCGCCTGGGCCGCTGCGGTGCCACGCTGCGCCTGCCCATCACGCCGCTGACCTCGGCCGGCCAGGCCAGCGTCGGTCAGGCGATGGTCGAGGCAGGTCTGCTCTAATGCGCGGCTGCGCCAGCGCGGTCTGGCGCTTTTGTTCCCCGGAGATTTCCAGCGTGATGTCTGTTTCCTCGCTTCGCCCCACGGCGACCCGTCTGGCCTGCACGGCCTTCGTCCTGTCGCTCGCCGGCTGCAGCACCTTTGACAGCGTGTTCTCGTCCGACAAGGTCGACTACAAGACCGCCGCCCGCCAGACCCAAGGCCTGGAAGTCCCGCCGGACCTGACCCAGCTTGCCAAGGACAACCGCGCCCAGGTGCAAGGCGGCTCGATCACCGCCTCGGCCCTGTCGGCGGTCCGGCCGGCGAACGCCACCAACGCCGCCGGCCTCGTGGCGGGAAGCGTGGCGACCAACGTCGCCGGTGATGTGCGCCTGGAGCGCAGCGGCAGCGAGCGCTGGCTGCACACCTCGCTCACACCCGAACAGCTCTGGCCGCAGATCCGCACCTTCTGGCAGGAGCGCGGCCTGGAGGTCGTGAAGGAACAGCCCGAGATCGGCGTCATGGAGACCAACTGGGCCGAGAACCGCGCCAAGCTGCCGCAGGATTTCATCCGCTCCACCATCGGCAAGGTGTTCGACGGCCTGTACTCCACGGGCGAACGCGACATGTACCGCACCCGCATCGAGCGCGGCACGAACGGCACCGACATCTTCATCAGCCACCGCGGGATGCAGGAGGTCTACACCTCCCAGAGCCGCGATTCGACCGCCTGGCAGGCGCGCCCGACCGACCCCTTCCTCGAAGGCGAGATGCTGTCGCGCCTCATGCTCAAGCTCGGCGGCAAGGAGGACCAGGCCAAGCTGATCATCACGGAGCCCGGCAAGCCGGCCACGACGAACGCGGCCAGCTCGATGAAGGTGGGTGGCGACACGCCTCGCACAGAGCGCCGCGCGCTCTCCGAGGTGCCTGACAGCCTGACCGTGAACGACGGCTTCGACCGCGCCTGGCGCCGTGTGGGCCTGTCGCTGGACCGCCATGGCTTCACCATCGAAGACCGGGACCGCGCCGCGGGCCTGTTCTTCCTGCGTTATGCCGACCCCGAGAAGGCAGGCCAGGACGAGCCCAACTTCTTCCAGCGCCTGTTTGGCGCCAAGGCGTCCGCGCCGGTGCGCTACCGCGTCTCGGTCAAGGCCGATGGCGTGAAGAGCACGGTGCGCATCCTGAACGATGGCGGCCAGCCAGTGACGGATGACAACGCCAAGCGCATCCTCAGCCTGCTGATGGATGACCTGAAGTAAGTCGACCCACACTGCCGTGATGCGGTTCTGCAGCCTCGGCAGCGGCAGCGGCGGCAACGCCACACTCATCGAGGCCAGCCAGGGCATCACCAGCACGCGGTTGCTGGTCGATGCCGGCTTCAGCGTGCGCGAACTGGTCAAGCGCCTGGCGCGCGCGGGCTGCGAGCCAGATTCCATCGATGCCGTGTTCATCACGCACGAGCACGGCGACCACATCGGTTGCGCACTGGCCTTTGCCAGCCGCTACCGGGTGCCACTCGTCACCAGCCGCGGCACCTGGCGCGCGGTGGGCAAGGAGGATTTCGATCCCGCCCTGCTGCGCCTCGTGCGCGACGGCGAGACCCTGGCCCTGGGCGACATGGCCTTGAGCCCCTTCAGCGTGCCGCATGATGCCAACGAGCCCTTGCAGCTGACCCTGAACGACGGCGCCGCGCGACTGGGCCTGGTGACCGACCTGGGCAGCGCGCCGGAGAGCGTGTCACACGCCCTGGCAGGCTGCCAGGCGCTGCTGCTGGAATGCAACCATGACGAGGCGCTTCTGCGCAGCGGGCCGTATCACCCGGCGCTCAAGAAGCGCATCCTGGGCAGCCACGGACATTTGTCGAACACGGCCGCGGCGGAGCTGCTGGCGCGCTGTCTGCACGGGAGCCTGTCGCTTGTGGCGGCGGCCCACCTCAGCGAAACCAACAACACGCCTGAACTGGCGCTCGCAGCGCTTGCGCCCGTCCTGCAGGGGGGCGGGCCGGAAGTGCGCGTGGCCGACCCGAAGCTGGGGCTGGATTGGTTCACGGTCGGCTGATGCCGGCACCGCGCACAGCGCGCAAAGATTTGTAATCGAGCCCGGCGGCGTTGGATAAACGTCGCAAAAAAGAAAAAAGCCGCCGCTGCTTTCGCAGCGACGGCTCTTCTCGTGGGGACGAAGTGATTACTTCGAGGCAGCCGAGGCGCCAGCGTCGACAGCCGAAGCGCCGGCGTCCACAGCGCTGGCAGCAGCCGAAGCAGCTTCCGAAGCGGCCGGGGCGGGAGCGGCGACGGGGGCCGGGGCCTCAACCTTGGGTTCTTCCTTCTTGCTGCAAGCGGTCAGAGCAGCAGCAGCCAGCAGGGAAGCCAACAGGATCGACTTATTCATACTTGTCCTCAAACGTTGATACGACGGTGCACACCATAATTTTGGGGTCGTGCGCCAGTGCGTTTTTCACACCGACTGCCGACCCCGACAGAACAAGACGCGGAAAACCTCGAGCGCTTCCCTCGCCTAGCCAACAATTATAGGGGTTTGCGCGACAGCTTCGGTCACAACCCCAAAGTCGTGGGCGCAAATGATTCGCTCGAACGTTGTGCAACGGCATCAAACCACTCGAGCCCACGCAGCCGCTGCGCTGCTTCGAGACTGACCTCTCCCCGCCACAAATGCCGGTCGAACAGGCGCAGCGTCAAAGTGGCGTCGGCGCTGACAGCCATCAGCAAGCTTTCCGGTGCACCTTCGAGCCGCAACTCCGGCTCCACCGCCCGCGCCGTTATGCAGTGCGCGAAGTCACGCCGCCAGCGCACAAACCGCGGATGCCGGCGGGCAATGTCGTCGTACTGCACCGCCAGGAGATGCAGCTGACGCCCGGCACGCGCCCAGCTTGTCAGCGACGCCAGCGCCTGGGCGTCCGACAGCGGCCAGTCGACAAAGCTGCCGTCCCAGGCATGCACCTCGCGACAGCCCTGCGCGGCGATCCAGCCCAGTGCCTCAAGCATCAGCCCCTGGAACTCGGCCCGGCCCGCAAAGGTCTGGGCCTTCATGGCTGCCACGGCTGCACCCAGCCGTCCTCGGTCCACTGGTCGAGCAGTTCGCGTGCGCCCAGGGACAGCCGTTCGACCTCCCGGGGCGTCAGCTGTCGCGCATCGGCCAGGCGACGCATCAGCGTGGCATCCCGGCCAGCCGCGCGAAAGCTCTCGCCGTTCAGGAACACATGCGCGTCGTCATAGAGCATGCGGCTGCGGCGGTCGAGCATGGCGCCCAGCCCCGAGGGCAGTGGGTCGCTGACCTCGAACCACACGGTCGGCTTCGGCTCTGTCAGAGCCTCGCCGAGCGCACGCTCCAGCGCCTTGGGCCGCTGCACGGCGGCCTCAACCGCACGCCGCGCAAACGCCAGCAGATCGGCCGGCACACGCGCAGGCTCCGTAGTCGCGGGCTGGCGCGGGTCAGCGTAGAGCTTGCCGGCGCTGTCGACGTCGTCCAGCAGACGAGGCAGCAACTCGGCGGCGAGGCCCTCGGCGCTGGACGCACGAAAGCCCACCGACGCCGTGAAACAACCCGGGCCAACGGCGATGCCGTCGTGCGCCCAGCCGGGCGGCAGGTAGAGCATGTCGCCAGCCTCCAGCACGAAGTCCTGCTCGGGTTTGAAGTTGGCGATGATCTTCAGCGGCACGTCATCGCGCAGCACCGCGTCCTTTTGCGCGCCGATGCGCCAGCGCCGGCGGCCGCCGAGCTGGATCAGGAAGACGTCATAGGAATCGAAGTGCGGCCCCACGCCGCCGCCATCGCTGGCGATGGAGAGCATCAGGTCGTCCAGCCGCGCATCGGGGGCGAAACGAAAGAGATCCAGCAACGCCCTCGCCTGCGGCAGATGCTGGTCCAGCCCCTGCACCAGCAGGGTCCAGCCGGGCTTGCTCATCGCGGGCAGGCGGGCGATGGGGCCGTGCTTGAGCTGCCAGTCACCGCCGAAGGCCGTCACCAATCGGGACTCGACATCGTCTCGCGACGCCAGCGTCGCAAGCTCCTTGAGCGAGGCAGGCGGCGCAGCGTCGGCAAAGGCCTGGCGCACCAGTAGCGGCTTCTTCTGCCAGTGCTTGCGCATGAATTGCTCGGGGCTCAGGCCGCTGAGCAGAGGGGTCGGGAGGTCAATCTGCATACGGGCATTGTGCCGATGCGAAAATGCCGGCATGCAAGTGACCCGCCCCTGTGTCGTCTCCCTGCGTTGGAGACTGGAAGATGCCCAAGGCCAACTCATCGATGAGCTGACCGAGTCGATGGAATTTTTGGTGGGGGGCGATGACCTGTTCGCCAAGGTCGAGACCGCACTGGAAGGCCAGGAAGCCGGCTTCGAGACCGACATCGCCCTGCAGCCCGAAGAGGCCTTCGGCGACTACGACTCCAGCCTCGTCTGCTTCGAGGCCCGCGCTCTGTTCCCGAAGGACGTGGAGCCGGGCATGCAATTCGAGGGTCTGCCCGAAGGTGCCGCCACCGAGGGCATGCCCGCCGAGGCGGTGTACACCGTGACCGAGGTCTATCCAGAGCATGTGGTGCTCGATGGCAACCACCCGCTGGCCGGCATCGGCCTGCGCATGCACCTCACGCTGCTGGACGTGCGCGCGGCGACCGAAGAGGAAGTGCAGGCCGGCTCGGTCGGCGAGCCGATCTTCATGGTCCAGACCGGCGCACCGCCGGACGAGCCGATTCACTGACAACCCAGGGCGCCCATGGCGCCCTTTTTTCAAGCCTTACCGGTCGAACCAAAGCCGCCCGTGCCGCGATCCGACGCTTCGAAGCTGTCGACGCGCCGGAACGTGGCCTGCACCACCGGCACGATGACGAGCTGTGCGATGCGCTCGAAGGGCTGGATGGTGAAAGCCGCCTGGCCGCGGTTCCAGCAGCTCACCATGAGCTGGCCTTGGTAGTCGCTGTCGATCAGGCCGACCAGGTTGCCCAGCACGATGCCGTGCTTGTGGCCCAGGCCGGAGCGGGGCAGGATGATGGCGGCCAGACCCGGGTCGCCGATGTGGATGGCCAGGCCGGTGGGGATGAGCGTCGTCTGACCCGGCTCGAGGGTGATGGCGGCATCCAGGCAGGCGCGCAGGTCCAGGCCGGCGCTGCCGGGGGTGGCGTAAGCGGGAATCTGCTCGGCCATGCGGGGGTCGAGCACTTGCAGGTCGATGGAGGTCATCCGAGTCTTGTGGAAAGTTCTGCGATCAGCGCGCGGGCGAGGCTGAGCTTGTCGGCTGTGCCGCCGCCCTCGGGCAGTTCGCGCTGGCCGTGCTCGTCGATGAGCAGCAGGGCGTTGTCGTCTCGGCCGAAGGTGGCCGGGCCCAGGTTGGCGACGATGAGCGGGATGCCCTTGCGGCGGCGCTTGGCGTCGGCATGCTCGGCGAGCTTCTCGCTCTCGGCCGCGAAGCCCACGCAGTAGGGCGGCGACGGCAGTCGGGCCACCTCGGCCAGGATGTCGGGGTTCTCGGTCATGGCGATGGTGGGCGCCGTCGCGCCGCCTTCGGCCTTCTTGAGCTTGTGCTCATGCACCTCGGCGGGCCGCCAGTCGGCGACAGCAGCCGTGGCGATGAAGGCATGCTGCCCGGGCGCCTGGCGCAGCACGGCATCGTGCATCTCGCGCGCGGTCTGCACGTCGATGCGGCGCACATGGCGCGGCGTGGGCAGGTGCACCGGGCCAGCCACCAGCGTGACGATGGCACCCGCCTCGGCTGCTGCGCGCGCGATGGCAAAGCCCATCTTGCCGCTGCTGTGGTTGGTGATGCCGCGCACCGGGTCGATGGGCTCGAAGGTCGGGCCCGCAGTCACCAGCACATTGCGGCCGCGCAAGGGCTTGGGGGCGACGCGGCCTTCGATCTCGTCGAAGATGTCCTGCGCCTCCAGCATCCGACCGTCGCCCGTCTCGCCGCAGGCCTGGTCACCGCTGGCCGGGCCGATGAGGTGAGCGCCATCCGCCTTGACCTGCGCCACATTGCGCTGCGTGGCCGGATGGGCCCACATCTCGCGGTTCATCGCGGGCACGACGAACAAGGGGCATTCATCGATGCGACGGGCCAGGGCCGTCAGGCTCACGAGGTCGTCCGCCCTGCCCTGCGCCAGCGCGGCGATCGCATCGGCACTCGCGGGCGCCAGCACCATCGCATCCGCCTCGCGGCTGAGGTTGATGTGGGCCATGTTGTTGGCCGGGCGCGTGTCCCACTGCGAGGTATAGACCGGCCGGCCCGACAGCGCCTGCATCGTGACCGCAGTGATGAACTGCTCGGCCGCCTCGGTCATCATGACCTGCACGGTCGCGCCGGCCTTCACCAGAAGCCGGGTCAGCTCGGCGATCTTGTAGCCGGCGATGCCGCCGGTCATCGCCAGGAGGATATGTTTGCCCGCCAGTGGGCTGGTGTGCATCGGCATTCAGGCTGCTCCCGAGTCAAGAAGAAAAGCTCCACCGTCCTCCGACATCGGCTGCAAAACTGGAGCCGCCTGGCTACGGCTGAACAGAAAGTACTCTCGACCTGTGGTGTAGGCGAAGTTGAAAGCAAGCACAAAGAGGAAGAGTGCCAACGCGACTTTGCCCCAGCTTGAAGCAGGCGGCGCCTCACCAAAATCGTTATCCCATCGTGATCCGGAAAGCCCACATAGCAGCGGCAGGAGGATCACAGCGATGAGAGGAAAAGCCAGTACCTTGACAGTCCAGGTCGGGAAGTTGAGGTCCCTCAGTCGCTTCGCTGAACACACGAAGAAGAGGCATCCGAAGATGACCGTCGCGATACCCAGAAGAAGCGACGCCATGCCAGGAAGCAGTGACTCGAAGTACTGATCGAACTCAATCCGACAACGAACAAGAACGCACCAGATCAGCGTTGCCGAAGACATCGACAGCAGATAGCTGCCAGCTCCCATCCTCTTCATGGCAAGCCGCACGCCTTACCTTCTTCGGAAAACCAGGTCCCAGACCCCATGGCCGAGACGCAGCCCGCGGGCCTCGAACTTGGTCAGGGGCCGGTAGGCGGGCTTGTCAGCATAGCCTGCCGCGGTGTTCAGGAGGGCCGGCTCGGCGGACAGCACCTCGAGCATCTGCTCGGCATAAGGTTGCCAGTCGGTCGCGCAGTGCAGGTAGCCACCCGGGGCGATGTGCTTCACCAGTTGCGCGACGAAGGCTGGCTGGATGAGCCGGCGCTTGTTGTGGCGCTTCTTGTGCCAGGGGTCGGGAAAGAAGATGTGCACCCCGGCGAGCACGCCCTCGCCCACCATGTCGCGCAGCACCTCGACCGCGTCGTGCTGGACGATGCGGATGTTGCCAAGCTGCCGCTCGTCGATGAGCTTGAGCAGCGCGCCCACGCCGGGCTCGTGCACCTCGCAGCCGATGAAGTCGTGGTCGGGCAGCGTGGCCGCAATCTCGGCGGTCGCGCCGCCCATGCCGAAACCGATCTCCAGCACGACGGGCGCCGTGCGGCCGAAGGTGGCAGCGAGGTCGAGCTTCTCAGCCTGGTAGGGCAGCACGAACTTCGGGCCCAGTTCGGCCAGAGCCTTGATCTGGCCCGTGCCCATGCGGCCGGCACGGGTGACGAAGCTCTTGATCGCGCGCCGCGGCGGCGTGACCTGATCGTCGTCGCTCATCAGCCCACCTCGGCCATGACCATCGGCGCCGCGGCCACGTCGGCGTCGCCCAGCGTGCACGCGGCCAGGTACGAGGCCACCGCACGGTCGGCCGCAGCTTCGTCGGCGGCGTGCACCAACGCCAGCGGCTCGCCCGCGGCGAAGCGGGTGCCGACCGGCTGCACGGCCGAGAAACCGACGCGCATGTCGATGGCGTCGCCCGCCTTGCGGCGGCCACCGCCCAGCTCGACGATCAGCACCCCCAGGTCGCGCGTGGCCATGGCCTGCAGCACGCCGGCCCGCGGTGCGGGCACGGGCTTCACGACGGGCGCAGCCGCGAGGTAGTGGGCTGGCTTGTCGAGCAGGTCCGCCGGGCCGCCGAGGGCCGAGACCATCTGAGCGAACTTCTCGGCCGCGGCGCCGCTGTCCAGCGCGGCTTGCAGCTTCACACGCGCGGCAGCGGTGTCAGGCGCCAGGCGCCCCAGCACCAGCATCTCGGCGCACAACGCCAGCGTCACCTCGTGCAGGCGCGCCTCACGCGGGCCATCGCCCTTCAGGTAGCGCACCGTCTCCCAGATCTCCAGTGCATTGCCGACGTCAGTGCCCAGGATCTGGTTCATGTCGGTGATCAGCGCCTTGGTGCGCAGGCCGGCGCCGCCGGCCACGGCCACGATGCTTTCGGCCAGCTCGCGCGCGAACTCGGGCGTGGCGGCGAAGGCGCCATTGCCGCACTTGATGTCCATGGCCAGGCCTTCCAGGCCGGCGGCGAGCTTCTTGGACAGGATGCTGGCGGTGATCAGCGGCACGCTCTCGACCGTGGCGGTCACGTCGCGCGTGGCGTAAAAGCGCTTGTCGGCCGGGGCGAGGTCGGCCGTCTGGCCGATGATGGCGCAGCCGAGCGAGCGGACCAGCTGATCGAACCTGGCCGGGTCAGGCGTCGTGGAGTAGCCCGGGATGGCTTCGAGCTTGTCGACCGTGCCGCCGGTGTGGCCCAGGCCCCGGCCGGCAATCATGGGAACGTAGCCGCCGCAGGCCGCGACCATGGGCGCGAGCATGAGGCTGACCTTGTCGCCCACGCCGCCGCTGCTGTGCTTGTCCAGGATGGGGCCGGGCATGTCGGGCCAGCGCATCACGCGGCCGGAGTTCATCATGGCGCGGGTCAGCAGCACGGCTTCGTCGCGGCCCATGCCGCGCAGGAAGACGGCCATGCCGAGCGCCGCCACCTGGCCTTCGCTCCAGGAGTTGTCCACCAGGCCGCGGACGAAATGGTTGATTTGCGCTTCGTTCAG
>JAIPCJ010000167.1 GCA_021738245.1 Methylotenera sp.
GGCCTCTTGAAGCCCCCCAACCCGTCCCTATAATGGTTTGGTAGCACTCGAAATCATCGAGTGCTAACAGCGGGCCCCGTGCCTGCCCTCATGTCCTCAGACCGTTCGGGCTGATGGCTTTCGAACGGTTGAACATTGTTTTTTTCTCACAAGGAGATGGTATGAAGCTGCGTCCCCTGCACGATCGCGTGATCGTCAAGCGCCTGGAAAACGAAACCAAGACGGCCTCGGGCATCGTCATCCCCGACAACGCCGCCGAGAAGCCCGACCAGGGCGAGGTGCTGGCTGTCGGCCCGGGCAAGCGCAACGACAAGGGTGAGTTCGTTGCCCTGAACATCAAGGTGGGCGACCGCGTTCTGTTCGGCAAGTACAGCGGCCAGACCGTCAAGGTTGATGGCGACGAGCTGCTGGTGATGCGCGAAGAAGACCTTTTCGCCGTTGTCGAGCGCTGATTCGCCGCTGAAGCGCGAACTTATTGACTTTTAGTATTCGGAGAACGAAAAATGGCTGCAAAAGACGTGATTTTCGGCGGTGACGCCCGCGCCCGCATGGTTGAAGGCGTGAACATCCTGGCCAACGCGGTCAAGGTGACCCTGGGCCCCAAGGGCCGCAACGTGGTGCTGGAGCGCTCCTTCGGCGCCCCGACCGTGACCAAGGACGGCGTGTCGGTCGCCAAGGAAATCGAGCTCAAGGACAAGCTGCAGAACATGGGCGCCCAGCTCGTGAAGGAAGTGGCCTCCAAGACCAGCGACAACGCCGGTGACGGCACCACCACCGCGACCGTGCTGGCTCAAGCCATCGTGCGCGAAGGCTCCAAGTACGTGGCCGCCGGCCTGAACCCGATGGACCTGAAGCGCGGCATCGACAAGGCCGTCACGGCCCTGGTGGCCGAGCTGAAGAAGGCCTCCAAGGCCACCACCACCAGCAAGGAAATCGCCCAGGTCGGCTCGATCTCCGCCAACAGCGACGACTCCATCGGCACCATCATCGCCAACGCGATGGACAAGGTCGGCAAGGAAGGCGTCATCACCGTCGAAGACGGCAAGTCGCTGGACAACGAGCTGGACGTCGTCGAAGGCATGCAGTTCGACCGCGGCTACCTGTCGCCCTACTTCATCAACAACCCCGAGAAGCAAGCCGCGATCCTGGACAACCCGTTCGTGCTGCTGTTCGACAAGAAGATCAGCAACATCCGCGACCTGCTGCCCACGCTGGAGCAAGTGGCCAAGGCCGGCCGTCCGCTGCTGATCATTGCCGAAGAAGTCGAAGGCGAAGCCCTGGCGACCCTGGTGGTCAACACCATCCGCGGCATCCTGAAGGTCGTGGCCGTCAAGGCCCCGGGCTTCGGTGACCGTCGCAAGGCCATGCTGGAAGACATCGCCATCCTGACCGGCGGCAAGGTCATCGCCGAAGAAGTCGGCCTGACGCTGGAGAAGGTCACGCTGGCCGACCTCGGCCAGGCCAAGCGCGTCGAAGTGGGCAAGGAAAACACCACCATCATCGACGGCGCCGGCGCTGCTGCCGACATCGAAGCCCGCGTCAAGCAAGTGCGCATCCAGATCGAGGAAGCCACCAGCGACTACGACCGCGAGAAGCTGCAAGAGCGTGTGGCCAAGCTGGCCGGCGGTGTGGCCGTCATCAAGGTCGGTGCTGCCACCGAAGTCGAGATGAAGGAAAAGAAGGCCCGCGTGGAAGACGCGCTGCACGCTACCCGTGCCGCCGTTGAAGAAGGCATCGTCGCCGGCGGCGGCGTGGCCCTGCTGCGCGCCCGTCAAGCGGCTGGCGAAATCAAGGGCGACAACCCCGACCAGGACGCCGGCATCAAGCTGATCCTGAAGGCCATCGAAGCGCCGCTGCGCGAGATCGTCTTCAACGCCGGTGGCGAGCCGAGCGTGGTGGTCAACAAGGTGCTGGAAGGCAAGGGCAACTTCGGCTTCAACGCGGCCAACGACACCTACGGCGACATGATCGAGATGGGCATCCTGGACCCGACCAAGGTGACCCGCACCGCGTTGCAGAACGCCGCTTCCGTGGCCTCGCTGCTGCTGACGACCGAAGCCATGGTCGCCGAAGCGCCGAAGGACGAAGCTGCTGCGCCCGCCATGCCCGGTGGCATGGGCGGCATGGGCGGCATGGACATGTAAGTCCACGCCTGGCGACCTGTTCGCCGGACTGACAAAGGGGCTGCGCTTGCAGCCCCTTTTTTCATGTCTGCGTCGCCGCCGGTGTTGTTCAGCCACAGCTCGCGTCCTGCATGACGAAGGCTGCCGCCACTGGACCGGCAAAACCGTGAAAAAGGCCGCTGAAATCGATCGCAGCCCCTGCGGTTCGGGGAACGCATGCAGGGGGGGCCGGTCGGCTGGGGGGCTGCAGCCCGCGCCGGATAATCAAATTTCGCTGTATCCGCACTTCATGCCACCTGCCCTGCACCCCTACGCCCTCCTGGACCACGCGATGACCGAAGCGGGCCCGCTGGCCCGCGAGCTCCTGAACGTGGTGCAGGACGAGCTTGACGCCAAGCCGCAGCACTTCCCGCTGCGCGAGGCCTGGCGCAAGGTCCGCAATCACTTCGCGACCGACTTCGAGGGTCGCCTGATCGAACTGCTGCAGGCCGGCCGCCGCGGCGAGGACCCGCTGCAGCGCACGGGTCGCCAGGCGGGCGGGCTCGACAGCCTGAGCCTCGTCGACGAGCACCAGGCGCTGCAGGATGTGGCCATTGCCCACGTCACGCATGCCGCGGAAGAACTCAGCCGCGCCGAACTGCATCAGATCGGCAACTACTTCGCCGCCCTGCGCGGCATCGCGCGGGCGCGCGAGCGCGACAACCCCATGCGCCCGGCCCTGTTCGCCCATGCCCTGCACCATGCGCTGGCCGCAAGCCCGCTGGGCGCGGAAGCCCAGTACGAGCTGATGCGCGTGGCCGCGACGCCGATGGCGCGCGCGCTCAATCGCCTCTACGTGCAGGCCTGCGCCATGCTGCATGCGGCGGACATCGGCGACATGGTGGCCTCGCATGGCCGCGGCGGCGGCGACCCGCTCGCGCACCAGCGCCTGGCTGCCACGCGCGGCCTCGGCCAGCGCCCGAGCACGCCGGGCACCCTGGACGGCCTGTCTCGCCGGGTCGAGTTCATCAACTCGCGGCCCGCCGGCTTCATGCCGACACCGCCACGAGACCCCGCAGCCCCGGCGCCCTTTGTCCGCACGACCGGGCCGGACATGCTCAGCCGGCTGTACGACCAGATCCTGGCCGACCCCCGCCTGCTGCCGCCGCTCAAGGGGCTGCTGGCCCGCCTGCAGATCGCCGTGGTGCGCCTGGCACGCACTGACAGCACGCTGCTGCGCCGGCAGGACCATCCCACCTGGGCGCTGCTCAACCGCGTGGCGGCCCATGGCATGGCCTTCGAGCGCGCCGATGACCCCCGCCTGGTGGAGTTCCTGCGCTTCATGGAGGGCGAGGCCCAGTTTCTGGTCGACGCTCCCACGCCGACGGCCTTGCTGTTCCAGCAGGTGCTGGCGCGGGTCAATGCGCACATCGACGAGCAGGCACGCCTGAGTGGCCAGCGCAATGCGGTCGCGATGGCGGCGCTGGAGCGGGAGCAAATGCGCCGCGACTGGCGCGAGCTGGTGCGGGAGCAGATCGATCACCAGATCGCGGGTGCGCCGCTCGGGCCGCGCATGCACCGTTTCCTGCAGACCAGCTGGGTCGACGTCATCGTCGATGCCATGGTGCGCCACGGCCGCGACTCCCGCGAGGCGCAGTCCGCCATGGAGGTGGTGGACGCCGTCATCGAGAGCCTCATCACCCCGCGTGACCTGGCCGATCGCGAGACGCTGCGCATGCGTCTGCCCGTGCTGATCGAGCGCCTGGTGACGGGCTGCGACAGCATCCAGCTGCCCGAAGCCAAGCGTGAACCGCCCCTGTCCGAGCTGATGGCTCAGCACGGCCGGTTGCTGCGCGGTCTGCCGGCACTCGAGCCGGGAGAGCGCCGCCCGCAGGCGCCCAAGCCCAGCAACACCGCCTCGGCGCCGCTGTCGGCCGACGAGATCGTGCGCCGTCTGATGGAAGAGCGCGATTCGCAGGTGCCCTCCCACTGGCTCAGCGCCGACGTCGACCGGGGCGAACTGCCGACCGTGCCGGTGCAGCTCTACAACGAGCACGATTCACCCGATGCCCGCGCGGCCCTGCAGCGCTGGATCGACGGCATCGAACTCGGCCGCTGGTTCCACCTGTTCATCCAGGGCGACTGGCACACCGCACAGTTGGCCTGGATCGGCGAGGGCCGTCAGTTCATGCTGTTCGTGGGCCGCGAGGCGGATGAACGGCTGCCGCTGACACGGCGTGCGCTGGAGGCGCTGCTGGCCAATGGCCTGATCACGGCGCTCGAGGAAGACAGCGTCGTGCAGCGCGCGGTCGACACCCTGATGAACGACCTGGACGACGGCGGGTAAACGGACCACCCCGTGCCGGCTGCGCCGTGCCAAAGCCAGGGGCTTTGTCCTTCGGCAGGCACAAGAGCCCTCAGGACTCTTTGTGTCCGGCCTCAGCACCCTCAAGGGGGCGCGCTCGGCTGCGCGGCGAAGCCGGATCAGCGTGCGCTGCGGGAGGTTGCCGCCGGCTGCGCCGCGGCGCTCACGGGATCAGACCGGGTCGTGCGTGGGCTCGGGAGCGGGTCTCGGCGCGTGGGTCCACCCATGCAAAGCCTGGGCGACATCGCCCACGCCGCTCTTCTTCAGGGCGGAGAAGAGTGTCACCGCCACGTCGGAGTGCTCGGTCGTCATGCCGGCGAGGAAGTCGGTGGTGGCATGCAAGGCCGCATCGGCTTCCTTGCGGTTGAGCTTGTCGGCCTTGGTCAGCAGCACCAACAGCTTGATCTCGCCGGTGGCGACACGGGCGGCGACGAATTGCAGCAGTTGCTTGTCGAGGTCGGTCAGGCCCAGGCGTGAGTCGACCATCAGCACGACACCCGACAGGCTGCGCCTCACCTCGAGGTAGTCGGCCATCACCTTCTGCCAGCGCAGCTTGGCCGCCTTGGCCACGGCGGCATAGCCGTAGCCGGGCAGGTCGGCGAAGAGCGCATCCGGCGCGTCCTTGGGGCCAAGCTCGAAGAGGTTGATGTGCTGCGTGCGGCCCGGGGTCTTCGAGGCGAAGGCCAGCCGCTTTTGCTGGGCCAACGTATTGATGGCGGTGGACTTGCCGGCGTTGGATCGGCCCACGAAGGCGATCTCGGGCAGCTCGGTCGGCGGCAGGTGGATGAGCTGGCTGGCAGTGGTCAGGAAGCGCGCGGTGTGCGTCCAGGCCAGGGCGAGCTTTTCGGTGATGGGCTCGAAAGCCACGGCATCAGGGATTGTGTCGGTCATGGAAAGCTCGGGCGCTGTGATTCAGCATTGTAAAATTCTCGGGTTGCGCCCTTTGAGACCCCAAAACTCCATGAAGACTGTCGCTTCTTTCCTGTCGAGTCTCCTCCTGGCCACGGCGGCCCATGCCAACGAGCCCGCCGCTGCCCCGGCCAAGCCTGATCTCGGCAAGGGCGGCACGATCGCTTCCCAGGTCTGCGCTGCCTGCCACACGGCAGACGGTTCGCGCGGCAGCCCCGCCAACCCCATCCTGCAAGGCCAGCACGCCGACTACCTCGTCAAGCAGTTGACCGAGTTCAAGGCCGGCAAGCGCAAGAACGCCATCATGAACGGCATGGCCGCACCGCTGTCTGAAGAAGACATGCGCAACGTCGCGGCCTTCTACGCCTCCAAGACCGCCAAGCCCGGCTTTGCCAAGAACAAGGACACCGTCGCGCTGGGCGAGAAGATCTGGCGCGGCGGCATCGCCGAGCGCGCCGTGCCGGCCTGCGCCGGCTGCCACGGCCCCACTGGCGCCGGCATCCCGTCGCAGTACCCGCGCCTGGGCGGCCAGCATGGCGACTATGTCGAGGCCCAGATGAACGCTTTCCGCAGCGGCGCCCGCGCAAACGCGCCGATGATGATGACCATCGCCGCCAAGATGAACGACAAGGAAATCAAGGCCGTCTCCGACTACGTCGCTGGCCTGCGTTGATGCATCACAAGCAGCCTTGCTGAATGAAGGCCGGTGTGACCCACCGGCCTTTTTTCTTGGGCAACACTCTCAGACCGATGACCTCGCCCGCCACCTCCCGCCCTTCCGTCGCCCGCGAATTGCTGGACCTGCTGTCGTCCATGCGCTTCGCGATCACGCTGCTCAGCGTGATCTGCATCGCCTCCGTCATCGGCACGGTGCTGCGGCAGAGCGAGCCCATGGGCAACTACATCAACCAGTTCGGGCCGTTCTGGGCCGAGGTGTTCGGCGCGTTCAACCTCTACACGGTGTACAGCGCCCCTTGGTTTCTGGTGATCCTGGCCTTCCTGGTGGTCTCAACCAGCCTGTGCATCGCCCGCAACACGCCCAAGATCATTGCGGACCTGAAGAACTACAAGGAAGGCGTGCGTGAGCAGTCGCTGCAGGCCCACCACCACAAGGCGATTGCGGAGCTGCCCAGCAACCCGGCCATGGCCCTGGCGGAGATCGGCTCGGCGCTGACGCAGCTGGGCTGGAAGGCACGGGTGCAGCAGCGCGAGCACGGCACCATGATCGCGGCGCGCCAGGGCGCGGCCAACAAGCTGGGCTACATCGCAGCGCACTCCGCCATCGTGCTGATCCTGATCGGCGGCGTGCTGGACGGCAACGCCATGGTCAAGCTCGCGATGTGGCTGCAAGGCAAAGAGCTCTACACCGGCACCGGCTTCCTGTCGGAGATCAAGCCCGAGTACCGCCTGTCCACCGCCAACCCGAGCTTCCGCGGCAATGTGTCGGTCGCCGAGAACCAACGCCAGGGCATCGCCGTGCTGAGCCTGCCCAGCGGCGTGGTGCTGCAAGACCTGCCCTTCGACATCGAGCTCAAGAAGTTCAACGTCGAGTACTACCCCACCGGCATGCCCAAGAGCTTTGCCAGCGACATCGTCATCCACGATGGCGGGCAGACGCGCGAAGCCACGGTCAAGGTCAACGAGCCGGTCATCCACCAGGGCCTGGCCATCTACCAGAGCAGCTTCGAGGACGGCGGCAGCAAGCTCCGGCTGCTGGCCCAGCCGCTGGCCAGTGCCGGCACGCCGCTGCCGATCGAGGGCCGCGTGGGCACGCGCCTGGCCTTCGGCGACCAGATGCTGGAGCTCGATGGCCTGCGGGTCATCAACGTCGAGAACCTCGCCGGCGATGCGAACAACCCCAGCGGCGCGGATGTGCGCAAGGTCGACCTGGGCGAGCGCCTGGGCCAGCACCTGGGCAGCGGCGCCAAGGGCAACACCACCAAATCGCTGCACAACGTCGGCCCGAGCTTCAGCTACAAGCTGCGCGACGCCGCCGGCCAGGCGCGCGAGTTCAGCAACTACATGCTGCCCGTGGAGCTCGACGGCCAGAAGGTCTTCCTCGCCGGCGTGCGCGAGAGCCCGGCTGATGCCTTCCGCTACCTGCGCATGCCGGCTGACGAAAACGGCGAGCTGGCGGGCTGGCTGCGCCTGCGCCAGGCGCTGGGTGACGCGGCCCTGCGAGACACTGCCGCCCAACGCTACGCCACCGCCGCCACGCCGCCCACCCAGCCGCAACTCGCGCCCCAGCTCAAGCTGACCGCACAGCGTGCCCTGACCCTGTTCTCGGGCGCCGCGGCCAAACCGAGTGACGAGGTCAAGGGCGGGTTGCCGGCGCTGTCGCAGTTCGTCGAACGTGACGTGCCGGAGTCCGACCGCCAGCGCGTATCCGAGGTGCTGCTGCGCATTCTCAACGGCAGCCTGTTCGAGCTGAACCAACTGGCGCGAGAGCGGGCCGGCCTGAAGCCGGCAGCCACCGACGCGGCCACCCAGGCTTTCATGACGCAGGCCGTGATGTCGCTGTCCGACAGCCTGTACTACCCCTCGCCGATGCTGCTGCAGCTTCAGGACTTCGAGCAGGTGCAGGCCAGCGTCTTCCAGGTGGCCCGCGCGCCGGGCCAGAAGCTGGTTTACCTGGGCGCCCTCTTGCTCATCATCGGCGTCTTCGCCATGCTCTACGTGAAGGAGCGGCGCCTGTGGATCTGGATCGCCCCCAGCGCTGACACCGCCAGCTCGCAGGTGCGCATGGCCATGTCCAGCACCCGCGAGTCGCCCGACAATGCCACGCTGTTCGCCCAGCTCAAGGTCGCGCTGCTGAAGGACCCCACATGAACACCACCACCTTCGATCTGCCCCGCCGGCACGCCTTGCAGCGTCGCGACACCCTGGACTGGGTGTTTGCCGCCCTGGTGCTGCTGGGCGGCGCCTACGCCTTCAGCCGCTACCACGCCAGCATGGACGTCTACGAGAAGGGCATCCTGCTGTGCGCCCTGCCCTCGCTGATCGCCCTGGGCTGGTTCTGGAAACCGCTGCGCCTGCTGTGCGTGGCCGCCGGCGGCGCCACGTTGCTGGCCATCGGGCTGTACGCCCAGCAGACCGACAGCTTTGGCGCCGACCTCGCCGCCGGCGAAAAGGTCTTCTGGCTGAAGTACATGCTCTCCAGCCAGAGCGCCATCCTCTGGATGAGCCTGCTCTTCTACATGAGCACCCTGTTCTATTGGGGCGGCATCTTCACCGGCGCCGGCCGCAACAGCGTGGCGGAGGTGGTGGGCTCCAAGCTGGCCTGGGGCGGCGTGCTGATGGCCCTGATTGGCACTCTGGTGCGTTGGTACGAGAGCCACCAGATCGCCCCCGACATCGGCCACATCCCGGTCAGCAACCTGTACGAAGTGTTCGTGCTGTTCTGCTGGATGACCACCCTCTTCCACCTGTACTACGAAGCCCGCTTCGCCACCCGCTCGCTGGGCGCCTACGTGATGCTGGTGGTGAGTGCCGCGGTGAGCTTCCTGCTCTGGTACACGGTGGCCCGCGATGCGCAGGAGATCCAGCCGCTGGTGCCGGCGCTGCAGAGCTGGTGGATGAAGATCCACGTGCCCGCCAACTTCGTGGGCTACGGCTGCTTCGCGCTGGCCGCCATGGTCGCCCTGGCCTACTTGCTCAAGACGGCCCAGACCCGCTCGCTCTGGGTCGGGCTGGTCGCCATGCCGGTGGGTGTGATCGCGTTGATCCTGGCGGTGCGGTTCGGCGCCTCGCTGGATGCCGCCACCGTCACGGGCATGGACGCCTGGGCCCGCAAGATCGCCGGCGTCGCGATCTTCCTGGCCATCGCGGTGGCGCTGCGCAGCCGGCTCACGGCGCGCCTGCCGGATGTCGCCCAGCTCGACGACCTCATGTACAAGGCCATCGCGCTGGGCTTCGCCTTTTTCACCATTGCCACCATCCTGGGCGCCTTCTGGGCCGCCGAGGCCTGGGGCGGCTACTGGAGCTGGGACCCCAAGGAAACCTGGGCCCTCATCGTTTGGCTGAACTACGCCGCCTGGCTGCACATGCGGCTGATGAAGGGCTTGCGCGGTGCGGTGTCGGCCTGGTGGGCGCTGGTGGGCCTGCTGGTCACGACCTTCGCCTTCCTGGGCGTGAACATGTTCCTGTCAGGCCTGCACAGCTACGGCACGCTCTGATCAACGGCCCGCGCGCCGGCTGGCCTTGACGCGGTACATCGCCGCGTCGGACTCGCGCAGCGCCTGATCGGCATCCACCGCCTGCGGGTCCAGCGCCACCACGCCGACGCTCGCGCCAGCGTAGCGGATGCAGCGCTCACCCGCCGCGTACTGGCCGGCTGTGGAAGCCGCCAGCCGCTCCTGCCACTGCGCCGCCGCGGCGGTGCCATCCGCCTCCCGCTGTGGCCCGAGGCCCGCGACGACAAACTCGTCGCCGCCCACCCGTGCCAGCACATCCCCGCCGCGCAAGGCGGTGCGCACCGCCAGCGCCACGCCGCGCAGCAGCGCATCACCCGCCTCGTGGCCGTGCTCGTCGTTGATGGCCTTGAAGCCGTCCAGGTCGAGCGTGCCCACCAGCAGCCACTGGCCGGCGCGGCGTGCTGTCGCCCGCAGGCGTTCCAGCTCCTGCATCAGGGCCCGCCGGTTGAGCAGCCCCGTCAGCGGGTCCGTCAGCGCCTGGGTGAGCAGCTCGGCATTGGCCTGCTGCAATTGCGTGACCAGCTGCTCACGCGCGATCTGCTGCTCGATGAGCCCCGCAAACAGACGCAAGACCTGGCTCGCCTCGGGGCTGACCGGCTGCCGCGCGGTGCTCGCGCCGCACAGCGTGCCGTAGAGCTCGCCTGCCTCGGTATGCACTGGCGTGCTGATGTAGGTCTGCAGGCCCAGCTCACGTGCGACGCGGTTGTCGGGAAAGTGGGCGGGCACGTCCTCGGAGTAGAGCCGGCCGTCCTCGATGGCGCGCTTGCACAGGGCATCGTCCCAGCGCCCCTGCGCGCCCTCGGGAATCTGGAGCTGGCGCGAGTTGTTGGCGAACACGACCTGCTGCAGGCCGGTGTTGAAGTCCACCGTGGTCAGATAGGTCGACTCCAGGCCGGTCACGGTCTGCAGCATCTGCAACAGCGGCCGGGTCAGCTCCTCCAGGGACCGGGCCCGGGTCACGGAGTCGGAGATCTGCGCGATGACGGCGTCCATGGCGTGCGGCAAGCGGCGACGCCCCGACTGTAGGCAGACCCGCCGCGTTGACGCAACTCAGGTGACCGGCAGGGCCGTTTCGTACTTCACCTCGCGCAGCACCACATTGCTGCGCACGCTGCTCACGCCGGGCAACTTGAAAATGTGCTGCTGCAGGAAGGCGTCGTAGGCCTTCATGTCGGCGGCCACCACCTTGATCACGTAGTCCGCTTCGCCGGTGATGGCGTGGCATTCGATGATCTCGCGCTGGGTGGCCACCAGCCGCTCGAACTGCTCCACCGCGCCCTCGCTGTGCCGCACCAGGCTCACATTGGCCAGCACGCAGATCGACAGGCCCAGCTTCTCGCGGTCGAGCAGCGCCACATGGCCGCGGATCAGGCCACGTTCTTCCATGTCCTTCACCCGGCGCCACACGGGCGTGGCCGACAAGCCCACCTTCTCCGCGAGCGCCTGGGTCGACAGCCGCGCATCCGCCTGCAGGGCTTCGAGAATCTCGCGGCTGGCGCGATCGAGTTCGTTTGTTTGCATAATCGCCTCGTTTTGAGAGGAATCATCTCACCAGGCGCCCTTGGAGTCGACATTGAGGCAAGTTTCTCCGCACGCGCGGGGGAAGAATCTCTCGCCTCCATACCGGCCCGGGAACCCCGCCATGACCGACACCTCCGCCCTGCGTGACTACCGCCTGAGCGACAACCTCGCCGCTGACGGTGGCGCGGTCTTCCTGACCGGCACGCAGGCGCTGGTGCGGCTGCTGCTGGCCCAGAAGCGGCTGGACGAACGCGCCGGCCTGAACACCGCCGGTTTCGTGTCGGGCTACCGCGGCTCGCCACT
>JAIPCJ010000168.1 GCA_021738245.1 Methylotenera sp.
CGAGCATCCCTACCGCGTGGAGCGCATGCTGCTGCAGCTGCAGCAGGCTGGCGTCATCGATGCGCAGGCGGCGGTGCTGCTGGGCGATTTCAGCGGGGCGGCCAAGTCGCCGCTGGACCGCGGCTACGGCATCAAGGACGCCGTGGCCGCGTTGCGCTCGCGCACCCGCACGCCGGTGCTGACGGGTCTGCCCTTCGGCCATATCCGCACCAAGGTGTGCCTGCCGGTGGGGGCGACGGTCGAGATGTTCGTCCAGGGCCGCGAGGCCATCCTGGGCTGGCAGTCGGATGCGCGCCTGGCGCACCACCACGCGCACGATCACGATCACGACCATCACTGAAGGCACCCCGGGTTTTCACAGCGGGCGGGCGAGCGCTTCGCGGCGCGGGAGCCGGCTTCCCGCCTCTATGATTTGAACCGCGCCCCGGTCCTTGCCGGGGCGCGTGTCTTTGTGAAGGGTTGTCGTGGTGTTGTCGGTGAGCCGTCGGATCAAAAGGGCCTTGGGAGCGTTGGCGCTCGGCCTGCTGGTTGGCTGCAACAACAGCCCGCATCCGGCCGGCGCCGAGCGCGAGAACGCGCTCTACATGGCCTTCCGCGAACGCTCCCCGCGCTATCTGGACCCGACCTCGTCCTACACCGCGCCCGAGAGCACCTTCACCTACGAGATCACCGAGCCGCCCTACGGCTACCACCCGCTCAAGCGGCCCTACACCCTGATCCCGCGTGCGGCGGCGGCCCTGGCCTCCCCCTATTTCCTGGACGCCCAGGGGCGGCGTCTGCCCGATGACGCGCCGGACGACCAGATCGCGCAGGCGGTGTACGACATCGAGATCCGGCCCGGGTTGAAATGGTCGCCGCATCCCGCCTTTGCCACGGACGCGCAGGGCCAGTACCGCTATCACCACCTCAAGCCTGGCGAGCTGGGCGACAAACGCAGCCCTTTCGACTTTGCCCAGCTCGGCACCCGCGAGGTGGTGGCGGAGGACTTCGTCTACGCGCTCAAGCGCCACGCCAGCCCGCGGGTCGAGGCGCCGCTGGCGGCGGTGTTCTCGGAGCATGTGATCGGGTTGCGCGACTACATGGCGCTGCTGCGCCGCGAGAGCGAGAAGCAGCTCGCCGGCCTGCCGCAGACCCTGGCTGACAAGCCTTTCCTGGACCTCCGCCGCTGGCCCCTGGCCGGTGCCGAGGCGGTGAACGACCACCTGCTGCGCATCCGCCTGAAAGGCCGCTACCCGCAGTGGCAGTACTGGCTGGCCACCAATTTCCTGTCCGCCATTCCCTGGGAGGTGGACGCCTTCTACGCCCAGCCCGGCATGGCCGCCAACGGCCTGGGCTGGAACCAGTGGCCGGTGGGCAGCGGGCCTTTCATGATGACCGAGTCGGTGCAGGACCGCCGCCATGTGATGAGCCGCAACCCCAACTACCGGGTCGACACCTATCCCTGCGACGGCAGCCCCGGCGACCGCGAGGCGGGCCGGCTGGACGACTGCGGCAAGCGCCTGCCTTTCGTGGACAAGGTGGTGGCGGTGAACGTGAAGGAAGAGCTGCCCATCAAGGAGATGTTCAAGCAGGGCTACCTCGACCTGCCCGAGATGGACCGCGCCGACTGGGGTGTGAACCTCGGCGTGGACCGCGACGACTCCGACGAGGTCAAGGCCTTCTTCAAGGAGCGAGGCTTTCAGTTGCCGATGGATGTGGACATCACCAACTGGTACCTCGGCTTCAACTGGCTGGACCCGGTGGTCGGCCGCGGCGACACGCCCGAGCAGCAGCGCCGCAACCGGGCGCTGCGCCAGGCCATCTCCATCGCCATCGACTGGGAGGAGGGCTATGGCCGCATCTTTCGTGCCAAGGGCGGCGATGCGGCCCACGGCATCATCCCGCCCGGCGTTTTTGGCTCGAAGGAAGGCCAGCCCGGTGAGTTCAACCCGGTGACCCATCGACTCGTCAACGGCCGCCCCGTGCGCCGGCCGCTGGAAGACGCCATGCGCCTGATGGACGAGGCCGGCTACCCCGGCGGCCGCGACGCCCGGACCGGCAAGCCCCTGGTGCTGAACTACGACTTCCAGCGCGTGGTGACGCCGGAACTCAAGGCCGAGAACGACTGGCTGGTGCGGCAGTTCGCGAAGCTGGGCATCCAGCTGGACGTGCGCGCCACCGACTTCAACCAGTTCCAGGAAAAGGTGCTCAAGGGCAAGCACCAGATCTTCTGGTGGGGCTGGTTCGCTGACTACCCCGACGCCGAGAACTTCCTCTTCCTGCTCTACGGGCCCAACAGCAAGAGCCTGCACGAAGGCGAGAACGTCGCCAACTACAGCAACCCGGAGTTCGACCGCCTGTTCAAGCGGCTGCAGTCGCTGGAAGACGGCCCCGAGAAGGTGGCCGTGATGGCGCGCATGAACGACATCGTTCGCCAGGACGCGCCCTGGGCCTGGGGCTTCTGGAGCTACTCGGGGCTGGCGTTCCAGCGCTGGGTGCACAACGGCAAGCCCGGCGTGGTGGTGCGCGACCGCGCCCGCTATCTGCGGGTGGACGTGCAGGACCGCGCGCGCAGCATCGCGGCCTGGAACCATCCGGTGTGGTGGCCGCTGTTGGCACTGGCCGCCGGTGGCCTGGCCCTCGGCGTGGCCACGCGCCGCGCCTGGCGAGCCCGTGAGACGGCCACGGCCGTCGGGGGAGGGCGCTGATGACGCGCTTCGTGCTGCGGCGGCTGCTGTATGGACTGGCCATCCTGGTGGGGGTCAACCTGTTCACCTTCGTGCTGTTCTTCTCGGTGAACACGCCTGACGACATGGCGCGGCTGAACATCGGCGGCAAGCGGGTCACGCAGGCCCAGATAGAACAGTGGAAGACCGAGCGCGGCTATGACAAGCCGCTCTACTTCGACGCGAGCCGCCAAGGCCTGGAGCAGCTGACCCACACCATCCTGTGGGAGCGCTCGGTGAGCCTGTTTGCGTTGGAGTTCGGCAAGAGCGATGCGCGCCAGGCCGTCAACATCGGGCATGAGATCAAGACCCGCATGGGCGTGAGCCTGCAGCTGGCGCTGCCGCTGTTCGTCCTGCAGGTCATCGTCAGCGTGGCGTTCGCGCTGTTGCTGGTGTTCTTCCGCCACAGCCGCATCGACTTCTGGGGCGTGGTGCTGTGCGTGCTGATGCTGTCGATCAGCAGCCTGTTCTACATCATCGTGGGCCAGTACCTGTTCGCGCGCGTGCTGCGCCTGGTGCCGATGAACGGCTTTGCGCCCGGGCTGGATGCGGTCAAGTTCCTGCTGTTGCCCATCGGGTTGTCGCTGCTGAGCCGGCTCGGCGGCGAGGCGCGGCTGTACCGGGCGATGTTCCTGGAGGAGATGGGCAAGGACTACGTACGCACCGCCCGCGCCAAGGGGCTGTCCGAGGGGCAGGTGTTGCGCCGGCACGTGCTGCGCAACGCCCTCATCCCCATCATCACCAGCGCGGGCAGCTACCTGCCCTATGTCTTCCTGGGCAGCCTGGTGTTCGAGAGCTTCTTCGGCATCCCGGGCCTGGGCGCCTTCGTCATCGAGGCGATCACGGGGCAGGACTTCGCCATCGTGCGCAGCATGGTCTTCCTCGGAGCGCTGCTCTACATCGCGAGCAATGCGCTGATGGACATCGCCTACACCTGGGTCGACCCTCGGGTGCGGTTGTCATGAAGCCGGTGCTGCTGTGGACCGACCTGGCGCTGTGGCTGATGGCTGCGGCGGGTCTGGCCTATGCCTGGCGGGTGCGAGGCCAGGTGCATCTGCGGGCGAACTGGACGCGCGTCGGCCGCGACCCCGTGGCGGCCTGTGCGGGTGTCGTGATGGCGCTGTTCCTGGGCGTCACGCTGCTCGACTGCCTGCACCTGCGCCAGGCGCTGCCCTCCAGCGGTGGCGAGGCGGTCTACGACACCCGCACGGTGTCGGTGCTGGACCTGCTGCTGGCCCGGCAGATCGCCATGCGCGAGGTCAGTTACTCGCTGCCGCTGGGCACGCACGGCTTCAGCAAGGAGAGCCTCGTCGACGCGCAGGGCCAGGTGCAGCGGGACTTCCCGCGCCTGCAGTTCGGCGGTGCCCACCTGGCAGACCCGGCGCGCGACTGGGCCGCCGATGTGACGGTGCGCGTGGGCGCGGGCCTGGCAGGCGGCCTGGTGGCGGCCATGCTGCTGGTTGCCGTCTCGGCGGCGCTGCTGGCGCGCTCACACGGTGGCTGGGGCGCGGCCCTGGCCGACCTGGCGGCCGACCGCACCATCTACCCGCTGCGCGCCGTGCTGCTGACGCTGACGGTCGTGCTGCTGCTGGCCGGGCCGGTGATGGCGCTCATGCCGCACTATCACGTCTTCGGCACCGACCGCACGGGCAACGATGTGCTGGTGCAGGCGCTCAAGAGCATCCGCACCGCCTTCGTCATCGGGGCGCTGGCCACGCTGGCCACCTTGCCGCTGGCGCTGCTGCTGGGTGTGCTGGCGGGCTACTACAAGGGCTGGGTCGACGAGGTCATCCAGTACGTCTACACAACGCTCAGCTCGGTCCCCAACGTGCTGCTGATCGCGGCCTGCGTGCTGATGGTGCAGGTCTTTCTGGACAAGAACCCCGAGCTCTTCGAAACCGCCGCGGAGCGGTCCGACCTGAAGATGCTGATGCTCTGCCTCATCCTCGGCCTGACCGGCTGGGCGGGCCTGTGCCGCCTGGTGCGTGCCGAGACGCTCAAGGTGCGGGAGCTGGACTATGTGCAGGCCGCGGCCGCTTTCGGTGTGAGCGACCTGCGCATCATGGCGCGGCACATCGTGCCCAACGTCATGCACCTGGTGCTGATCACGGTGGTGCTGAGCTTCTCGGAGCTCATCCTGTACGAGGCCGTGCTGACCTACATCGGCGTGGGCGTGGACCCGCTGATGAACAGCTTCGGCGGCATGATCAACCTCGCCCGCGTGGAGATGTCGCGCGAGCCGGTGGTGTGGTGGAGCTTTGCGGCAGCCTTCGGCTTCATGGTGAGCCTGGTGCTGGCGGCCAACCTGTTTGCCGATGGCGTGCGGGATGCCTTCGACCCCAAGTCCCGCGCCAGCCGGCCCCGCCCGCTGCTGCGCCGCAGGAGTTCCGATGCTTGAGATCGACGACCTGCAGGTGCACCTGGCGGCCGATGCGGGCCTCGTGAAGGCGCTGGATGGCCTGGCGTTGACGCTGTCCCGCGGTGAGACCTTTGCCCTGGTCGGCGAGAGCGGCTGCGGCAAGAGCATGACAGCCTTGGCGCTGATGCGCCTGCTGCCCGAGAACGGCCGCTACGCTGGCGGTGCGGTCCGGCTGGAGGGGCAGTCACTGCTGGACCTCCCCGAGGGCCGCATGCGCGAGGTGCGCGGCGGGCGCGTGGCCATGATCTTCCAGGAGCCGTCCACCAGCCTGAACCCGGTCATGTGTGTGGGCGACCAGATCGTGGAGGCGATCGAGGCGCACACGCCGCTGCGGGGCAAGGCCGCACGCGCCCGCGCGCTGGACTGGCTGCGCCGCGTGGGCATCCCGGCGCCGGAACGGCGCATCGACGACTACCCGTTTCATCTCTCCGGCGGCCAGAAGCAGCGCGTGATGATCGCCATCGCCTTGGCGGCTGAACCCGACTACCTCATCGCAGACGAGCCCACCACGGCGCTGGACGTCACCATCCAGGCGCAGATCCTCGATCTCATCCGCGATCTCCAGCGGGAGCGACAGTTGGGCGTGCTGCTGATCACGCACGACCTGGCCGTGGTGAGCGGCATGGCGCACCGCGTGGCGCTGATGTATGCCGGCCAGATCATCGAGATGGCGCCTGCCGCCGAGTTCTTCGCCCGGCCTCGGCATCCTTACGCGCGGCTGCTGCTGCAGGCGTTGCCGGACGCTGCGCGCCGGGGCGAGCCGCTGGCGGCCATCCCGGGCACGGTGCCGCCGCTGTGGCTGCGCTTCGAGGGCTGTCGCTTCGCCCCGCGGTGTGACCGTGCGTTGACGACCTGCGCGGTGATGCCGCCGAGGCTGACGAACGAGGGGCCGCAGCACCAGGTGCGTTGCCTGCTCTACAGCCAGCCCGGCGAGGCGCCAGCGCCGATCACGGCTGAGCCGCGCCGGGTGTCGACGCCTGAGGTGCGGCCGGCCGGGGCAGGGCAGGGGGGAGACCCGCTGCTGGACGTGCGCGACTTGCGGGTGCGCTTCAAGCTCAAGACGGCCTGGCTGCACTGCGGGCCGCGCCACTTCGATGCGGTGGACGGCATCAGCTTTCAGCTCGCCGCCGGGCGGACGCTGGCGTTGGTCGGCGAATCCGGCTGCGGCAAGACGACGTCAGGCAAGGCCATCGTGCAGTTGCTGCGCCGCCAGGCCGAGATCAGCGGGCAGGCGCTTTTCGAGGGGCAGGACCTGTTCGCCTTGCGGGGTGAGGCACTGCTGCAGGCGCGGCGCCGGGTGCAGATCATCTTCCAGGACCCGTTTGCCTCCTTGAACCCGCGGCTGCGCGTGGCGGAGGTGTTGGAGGAGGGCTTGATGGCGCTGCGGCCCGAGCTCGATGCCGGCCAGCGCCAGGCGCGGCTGCTGCGTCTGGTGGAGCAGGTCGGCCTGCGCCGGGATGCGCTGGAGCGCTGGCCGCACGAGTTCTCCGGCGGCCAGCGACAGCGCATCGCCATCGCCCGGGCCCTGGCCGTGGAGCCCCGGCTGATCGTCTGCGATGAGCCGACTTCGGCACTCGATGTCTCGGTGCAGGCCCAGATCCTGAACCTGCTGCGTGACCTGCAGCGCGAGCAGGGCCTGGCCTATCTCTTCATCACGCACAACATCGGCGTGGTCGACTTCATCGCCGACGAGGTGGCCGTGATGCAGGCGGGCCGCATCGTCGAGCAGGGGTCGCGTGATCAAGTGCTCACCCGCCCGCGGGAAGACTTCACGAAGGCGCTGTTGGCGGCGGTGCCGCGTTGGCGCCACGGCTGACGCGCAAGTCGTCGCGCCCAGACAACGCCCCGGGTTTGAACCTAGGGGGCATGCTTCGCCAAATATCTTTACGCATCAAAGGGTTATATGGGCATGCCATTTGCCTAGGGGCTTTCCTTGCCCTGGTGTCATGTTGCGCCCGCACAAACTCCTGCCACCCCAGAACTTGGGATGGCCACACCCCGGTCCAGCATCGCCGGCCAATCACGGCGAGCCTCACCCCTCAAGGAGTCACAGTGTTCAAGAAAACCATCATCACCAGCGCCGTGCTGGCCGTCGCGGCCGGCAGTGCGCTGGCCCAGGACGCCCAGAAACTGGAGCGCATCGAAATCACCGGTTCGAGCATCAAGCGCATCGATGCCGAAACCGCGGTGCCCCTGACCATCGTGACCCGCGAGTCCATCGACAAGTCCGGCGCGTCCAACGTGCAGGAACTGGTGGACCGCCTGAGCTCCAACAACGGTGGCGGCCGCTCGCTCGGCCAGTCCATCGGTGACTCCAACGCCACCGGCCAGAGCGGCGCCTCGCTGCGCGGCCTGGGCCGCGAACGCACCCTGGTGCTGCTGAACGGCCGCCGCCTGGCGATCTACCCCTTCGCCGGCGCTGGCGTCGACCTCAACGCCATCCCGCTGGCCGCCATCGAGCGCATCGAAATCCTGCGCGACGGCGCTTCGGCCACCTACGGCTCCGACGCCATCGGCGGCGTCATCAACTTCATCACCCGCAAGGACTTCCGCGGTGGCGAGGTCACGGCCAGCTACGAGCAGCCTGAGGCCAAGGGCGGCACCGTGGTGTCGGCCCAGGGCGGCTTCGGTTTCGGCGACCTGGCCAAAGACAAGTTCAACGTCCTCGGCAGCTTCAGCTTCCAGGAGTACGACGTGATCCGCGCGGCCGATCGTGACTTCGCCAAGACCGGCAATCGCCCGGACCTGGGCGTGGTCAAGTCCTCCGGCAACACCTTCCCGGCCAACGCCTACAACGCGCAGACCGGTGCCTACATCCCGGGCGTCGCTGGCTTCCCGAACTGCAACCCGCCTGACAGCTTCAAGGGCGCGGCCAACTGCCGTTACGACTACACCAGCAAGATCGACATCGTGCCGGCCTCCACCCGCATCGGCGGTCTGCTGCGCGGCACGGCCGAGCTGAGCGCTGAGCACCAGCTGTTCGCCGAGCTGTCCTACTCGCGCAACGAGATCATCCTGGGCTCGTCGCAGACGCCTTCCAGCACCTCCGGCCGTGACGACTACTACTACCCGGCCGGCGGCAAGTACTACCCCACCGCGGCGGTGGATGCATCGTCGAGCGCCGGCTACCGCGGTGACCTCGTCATCGCCTGGCGTATCGTCGACGGCGGCCAGCGCCTGACCAAGGTCACCAACGACATGACCCGCGCTCTGGTGGGCGCCGAAGGCACCCTGGTTGGCTGGGACTACAAGGTCGGCCTGATGCGCGCGACCTCCAAGGCCAAGGAAGACTTCCTCACCGGCAACTTCTCCGACACGGCGCTCGTCAAGGCGCTCAAGACCGGCTTGGTCAACCCCTTCGGCCCGAACGACGCGGCCGGCCTGGCTGAACTGAAGAAGGCCGAGCTGTCCGGCAACAACCGCTCGTCCAAAACGACGCTGGATGCCTTCGACGTGTCGGCCTCGCGCGAACTGTTCGCGCTGCCGGGTGGCAATGCCGCCCTGGCCGCCGGCCTGGACCTCCGCCAGGAAAAGTACCTCGACGGCTACTCTGACATCGCCGGTTCGGGCGACATCGTTGGCGGCTCCGGCACGGCCGGCAAGGTCAGCGGCGAGCGCAAGACCATGGGCGTGTATGCCGAGCTGAACCTGCCCGTCATCAAGAACCTGGAACTGAACGCCGCCGTGCGTGCTGACCGCTACACCGGCGCGTCGGGTTCGTCGCGTGACGGCGCCTTCAGCTCGCCCAACCTGTCATCCACCAGCCCCAAGGTGGGCCTGCGCTGGACGCCGGTGAAGGAACTGCTGGTGCGTGGCTCCTACGGCAAGGGCTTCCGCGCCCCGGCGCTGGACAACCTGTACGCCCCGGCGTCGCTGACCAACACGGGCGGCAACTTCAACGATCCGTACTACAACACCGCCGTGGGTTGCGCGGCCAAGCCCAACACCAACTACTGCGACACGCAGCTGACGGTGCAGAACAACAGCAACCGCAACCTGAAGCCTGAGAAGTCCAAGACGGCCACCGTCGGCGTCGTGTTCGAGCCGATGAAGGACCTGTCGATGGAAGTCGGCTACTTCAGCATCAAGATCACCGACGGCATCAAGTCGCTGTCGGGTGACGACATCCTGAAGGACTGGTACAAGAACCAGACCGGCCCGACGACCAGCTCGTCGGTCTATGCCAACCGCCTGATCAAGAACGCCCAGGGCTACCTCGACTACGTCAAGGCTTCTCTGGAAAACGTGGGTCAGGCCACGGCACAAGGTTTCGACCTGGCCGCCAAGTACCGCGTGCGCACCGACTTCGGCAGCTTCACCCCCGCCTGGGAAGCGACCATCGTCACCAAGAGCAGCGAGACCAACGTCGTCACGGGTGACGTCGAAGACAACCTCGGCAAGTACTACCTCGGCGGCCCCATCGTGCGCGTGAAGCAGAACTTCAGCCTCGACTGGGATACCAGCGCCTGGGCAGCCGGCATTCGCTACTTCCGCCAGAGCGGCTATCGCGACTACGACGAAGTCCGTCACGTCTCCAAGTACGACCTGTGGAACCTGCAAGGCCAGTACAAGGGCGTGAAGAACCTGGTGCTGACTGCTGGCGTGCTGAACCTGCTCAACAAGAAGCCCCCGGTCACGGTCCAGGAAGACTACTTCCAGGTCGGCTTCGACCCGACCTATGCCGACGTCAAGGGCCGCAGCTTCTACCTGCGCGCCAACTACAAGTTCTGATCCTTCCGGGTCCGAACCACAATGAGCAGGCCTTCGGGCCTGCTTTTTTCTTTCTCAGAGGCGCCCCCTCATGGACTACCTCAACCCCGCGCTCGACCTGGACCGCCTCCAAGCGGAATTCGGCATCGAGCGCCGTCTGTTGATTCGCGATTTCTTCCAACCCGAGGTGGCGGAAGCACTCGCCCGCGCCGTCGAGGCCATCGACTGGAACCTGTGCTACCGCGACGCCAAGGGCGACCGCCGGCTGACGGGCGAGCAGCTGCGGAGCCTCGACGACAGTCAGCGCGCCTATCTCGTGGACGGCATCGTCGAAGTGGCGCGGCGTCAGTTTCAGTTCTCGTTCTACACCGAGTCGCTGGGCGATGCCCTCAAGCGAGGCGATGACAGCCTGCTCGCCCGCTTCATCCGCTACATGGCCGACGAGGCCTTCCTGTCGGTGATGCGGCGCATCACCGGCATCCCCGACGTGAACCGCGTGTACGCGCAGGCCACCATGTACGCCCCCGGGAGTTTCCTGCTGGCACATGATGATCACGTGGACGCCGAGAACCGCCGCCTCGCCTACGTGATCAACCTGACCCGCCAATGGCGCCCGGACTGGGGTGGCCTGCTTCACTTCGGGCGTCCGGACGGCAGCGTCAGCGACACGTTCTTCCCGCATTTCAATTCAATGTCGGTGTTTGCGGTACCACAAACGCACTTCGTGTCTTATGTGCCGCCGTTTGCGCAGGGGCAGCGCAACGCCATCACCGGATGGCTGATTGCGGCCTGAGCGCTGCCGCAACGGCCCTCTTTTGTATCGAGATGCGTGTAATCAGCCTGTACCTGCTGCCCGGGTTAGCCCCAGGAAAGGGCCCCAAACCAGGGGGCTAAGATGCCGCGTGGCCAGGTTTGGCCGGAGGTGCAGTTCATCTGCGCCTGGCTCGTGGCGATGAAACGCATGCCCGACGGCTCAGGCCACCGGGCGTTTTTTTTGGCGCGAACAGGGTGCTGTAAAGAAGCCTTGCACACTGGCCGTACTGCGTGTTTTCGACGAGGCGGAACGGTTATTTTCGCGGTCTAGAATGCGTGCCCTTCGGGGACTTGTTGGCGGCAGGGACGCAACTTCCTGCCGCGGCGGTGGTCACGTTCCTCAGAAGAAGTCTTTGACTGTGATTTGTAGTTGCAAGAAGGAGCGCGCATGAATTTTGCGCAGGAGAAGCAGGGCGCGTCCCGGTTCACGGGCTTCGGTATCGTTGTCCTGATCCACGTCGTGGCCATCTACGCGCTGGCCAGCGGCCTCGCGAAGGATCTCGTCAAGAAGGTCACCGGCCCGATCGACGTGAAGGTGATCGAGGAGAAGGTCAAGCCTCCGCCGCCGCCTGAGAAGGTGGTGCCTCCGCCGCCGGACCTCAAGGCGCCGCCGCCGCCCTTCGTGCCGCCGCCCG
>JAIPCJ010000169.1 GCA_021738245.1 Methylotenera sp.
CTTGGCCAGGCTCGGCGGGTCGAACAGCAAGGTGTATTCGCGCACCAAGCGGCCACCCGTCCACGTCAGCTCCAGGATGACGTCGACGAACGGCTCTTGCACGGAGCGGTCGCTGCTCACGCGCAACACGGTGCGGCTGCCGTTACGCACGACCTGCACCTGCGTGGAGGTCAGCACCGGGTTGTACTCGATGCCGCTGCTGCGGTATGAATCAGGCGGCGCGACTCGAACCTTCAGGCTGGCGGCCTCTTCAGGCGTCAGGCTGGTGATGTCGATCTCGGCACGCATGGTTTCGCCGAGCGCCGACTGGACACTCAGTTTGCCCAGGCCCAGCGCCTGTGCACCGCTGCCGGCCACGAGCAGCGCAGCAGCCAACGCGAGATGATGGCGAGCAAAGCCCATGGGTCGAACTCCCTCGATTGCGTCGCGGATGTGGTCTTTCAAGGCATTCCCCAAAGCAACAAGGCGGGGCTGTGGAGGGCCCCGCCTGTCTCGATCTTCAGCAAGCAAATGCACGAACCGGCTGGTAACACGGGTTTGCACGATATGGCCTGCGTCGAGTTTCAAATCAAAAACACAACGACATCAAGCATATACGCTGAATTGCTCAAGCGGTATGTGATGTGTCGCTTGGTTTCAATATCAACGCCCGGGTGAACCCTAGGTCAGCACGTAAAAGACCGTAAGCAAATCACGGAGACGGCGGTTACGCACAGGAACGGCCGCCAGCGCGGGATCAGCGCTCGATCAGGATGCGCAGCATGCGGCGCAGCGGCTCAGCCGCGCCCCAGAGGAGCTGGTCGCCAATGGTGAAGGCGCCCAGGTACTCGGGCCCCATCGCGAGCTTGCGCAGTCGGCCGACCGGGATGGTCATGGTGCCGGTGACGGCCACCGGTGTGAGATCGCGGATGGTGGCTTCACGGGTGTTGGGCACCACCTTTACCCAGGCGTTGTCGGCGGCGATCATGGCCTCGATGTCGGCCAGGGGCACATCCTTCTTGAGCTTGAAGGTCAGGGCCTGGCTGTGGCAGCGCATGGCACCCACGCGCACGCAGAAGCCGTCCACCGGAATCGCACCCGAGCCGAGGATCTTGTTGGTCTCGGCCATGCCCTTCCACTCTTCCTTGGACTGGCCATTGCCCAGGTCCTTGTCGATCCACGGGATCAGCGAACCGCCCAGCGGCACGCCGAAGTTGGCGGTCTCTTCCGCCGACAGCGAGCGTTGCTTGGCGATGACCTGGCGGTCGATCTCGAGGATGGCGCTCTTGGGGTCGTCCAGCAGCGACTTGACCGAGGCGTTCAGCGTGCCGTACTGCGTCAGCAGTTCACGCATGTGCTGGGCGCCACCGCCCGAAGCCGCCTGGTAGGTCTGGGTGGACATCCACTCGACCAGCCCGGCCTTGTACAGCGCGCCCACCCCCATCAGCATGCAGCTGACGGTGCAGTTGCCGCCGATCCAGTTCTTGCCGCCGCTGCTCAGCGCCTGGTCGATGACGGGACGGTTGACCGGGTCCAGGATGATGACCGCGTCGTCGGCCATGCGCAGCGTGGAAGCGGCATCGATCCAGTGCCCGTTCCAGCCCGCGGCGCGCAGCTTGGGGTAGATCTCGGTGGTGTAGTCGCCGCCCTGGGCGGTGATGATGATGTCGCAGCGCTTGAGCTGATCGATGTCGAAGGCGTTCTGCAGCGTCTTCTCGTTCTTGGCCTGGGCCGGGGCAGCGCCGCCGGCGTTGGAGGTCGAGAAGAACAGCGGCTCGATCAGGTCGAAGTCCGCTTCGGCGGTCATGCGCTCCATGAGCACCGAGCCCACCATGCCGCGCCAGCCTACGAGGCCTACCAAGGTCGTCATCATCAATCCTTTCGTCTTTCGGTCACCAAACCCCTTCCACTTCGGGCCCCGGCTCGTTCGCCGGGTCTGGTAGGGGCGAGACGAGACGGAGCTTTAGCGCTTAATGGTTTTGGTGGTGGTGATGGCTTTGACGACGGCGTCGCCCATCTCGACGGTCGAGACCTTCGAGGTGCCTTCACTCCAGATGTCGGCGGTGCGCAAGCCCTGCGCCAGCACCGACTCCACCGCAGCTTCGATACGAGCAGCGGCGTCGGGCAGGTTGAGGGAAAACTTGAGCATCATGGCAGCGGACAGGATTGTAGCCAGCGGGTTGGCGATGC
Source organism: Methylotenera sp. (assembly GCA_021738245.1). Classification (GTDB taxonomy): domain Bacteria; phylum Pseudomonadota; class Gammaproteobacteria; order Burkholderiales; family Burkholderiaceae_C; genus Pelomonas. Next base: position 2,170 of record JAIPCJ010000169.1, read on the forward strand.
CCTTGCCGGCGATGTCCGGCGCGCTGCCGTGGGAGGGTTCGTAGAGGCCCTTGTTGTTCACGTCCAACGAAGCGGACGGCAGCATGCCGATCGAGCCCGTGAGCATGGCGGCTTCGTCGGACAGGATGTCACCGAACATGTTGCCCGTCACGACCACGTCGAACTTCTTGGGCGCCTTGACGAGTTGCATCGCGGCGTTGTCCACGTACATGTGGTCGAGCTCGACATCCGGGTAGTCCTTGTGGACCTCGGTGACCACGTCCTTCCAGAACTGGAAGGTCTCCAGCACGTTCGCCTTGTCGACGCTGGTGACCTTCTTGTTGCGCTTGCGCGCCGCCTGGAAGGCCACGTGGGCGATGCGCTCGATCTCGGGGCGCGAATAGCGCATCGTGTCGAACGCCTCTTCAGCGCCCGGGAAGTGGCCATCCACCGCCGTGCGGCGGCCGCGCGGCTGGCCGAAGTAGATGTCGCCGGTGAGCTCGCGAATGATCAGGATGTCGAGACCCGCGACCAGTTCGGGCTTGAGCGACGACGCATGCGTGAGCTGTTCGTAGCAGATGGCCGGCCGGAAGTTGGCGAAAAGGCCCAGCGCCTTGCGCAGGCCGAGGATGGCCTGCTCGGGGCGCAGGGCGCGTTCGAGCTTGTCGTACTTCCAGTCGCCAACGGCGCCGAACAGCACCGCGTCGGCCTGCTGGGCGAGCTGCAGCGTGGCGGGCGGCAACGGGTGGCCGCTGGTCTCGTAGGCCTTGCCGCCGACGTCCGCCCATTCGAGCGCCAGAGGCAGGTCCAGCGCCTGCAGAACCTTGACGGCCTCGGCCATGATTTCCGGGCCGATGCCGTCGCCGGGAAGTACTGCAATCTTCTTCATCAAATCACTCGGTGGTTCAGCCAGGGCTTGGCGGCAATGCGGGCCGCCTCGAAGGCGCGGATCTTGTCGGTGTGCTGCAGCGTCAGGCCGATCTCATCGAGCCCGCCGATCAGGCACTCCTTGCGGAAGGGCTCGATGTCGAAGGGCAGCTCGGCGCCGTCAGGCTTCACGACCACCTGGCGCGGCAGGTCGACGGTGAGCTGGTAGCCGGGGAAGGCCGCCACTTCATCGAACAGGCGCGCGATGGCGCTTTCAGGCAACACGATCGGCAGCAAGCCGTTCTTGAAGCAGTTGTTGAAGAAGATGTCGGCGAAGCTCGGCGCCAGGATGGCGCGAAAGCCGTACTGCTGCAGCGCCCACGGCGCGTGCTCGCGGCTGGAGCCGCAGCCGAAGTTCTGGCGGGCGATCAGCACGCTGGCGCCGGCAAAGCGCGGCTGGTTCAGCACGAAGTCGGGGTTGGGCTTGCGGGTGGCGGGGTCCTGCCCCGGCTCGCCGTGGTCGAGGTAACGCCACTCGTCGAACAGGTTGGGGCCGAAGCCGGTGCGCTTGATCGACTTCAGGAACTGCTTGGGGATGATCGCGTCGGTGTCGACGTTCTCACGGTCCATGGGGGCGACGAGGCCCGTGTGCAGGGTGAACTTGTCCATGTCAGGCCAGCGTCCTCACGTCAACGAAATGGCCGGTCATGGCGGCAGCCGCTGCCATGGCCGGGCTGACCAGGTGGGTCCGGCCACCCGCACCCTGGCGGCCCTCGAAATTGCGGTTGCTGGTGGAGGCGCAGCGCTCGCCCGGCTCCAGCCGGTCGGCGTTCATGGCCAGGCACATCGAGCAGCCCGGCTCGCGCCATTCAAAGCCGGCGGCCTTGAACACCTGGTCCAGGCCTTCGGCTTCGGCCTGCGCCTTCACGAGGCCGGAGCCCGGCACCACGAGAGCCAGCTTGATGTTGCGAGCCACCTTGCCACCCACGCGCTTCACGACGGCGGCGGCTTCGCGCATGTCCTCGATGCGGCTGTTGGTGCAGGAACCGATGAAGACCTTGTCGACGTGGATGTCGCTGATCGCCTTGTTGGGCTCCAGCGCCATGTAGGTCAGTGCGCGCTCGATGGCCCCGCGCTTGACGGCGTCCTTCTCCTTGTCGGGGTCGGGCACGCGGTCGTCGATGGCCAGCACCATCTCGGGCGAAGTGCCCCAGGTCACCTGCGGGCGGATCTGGGCAGCGTCGATCTCGACGACCTTGTCGAAGTGCGCGCCAGGATCGGAATGCAGCGTGCGCCAATAGGCCACGGCGTGGTCCCATTCGACGCCTTGCGGGGAGAAGGGACGCCCCTTGACGTAGTTGATCGTGGTGTCATCGACCGCGATGAGGCCGGCGCGGGCGCCGGCTTCGATGGCCATGTTGCAGACCGTCATGCGGCCTTCCATGCTCAGCGCGCGAATGGCCGAGCCGGCGAACTCGATGGTGTAGCCCGTGCCGCCGGCCGTGCCGATCTTGCCGATGATGGCCAGGACGATGTCCTTGGCGCCGCAGCCGCGCGGCAGTTGGCCTTCGACCTTCACGAGCAGGTTCTTGGCCTTCTTGGCCGAGAGGGTCTGTGTGGCGAGCACATGCTCGACCTCGCTGGTGCCGATGCCGTGCGCCAGCGCACCGAAGGCGCCATGCGTGGAGGTGTGGCTGTCACCGCAGACGACCGTCATGCCCGGCAGCGTGGCGCCCTGCTCCGGGCCGATCACGTGGACGATGCCCTGCCGCTTGTCGCTCATCTTGAACTGCGTGATGCCGAAGCGGTCGCAGTTGGCGTCGAGCGTGTCGACCTGCAGCTTGGAGACGGGGTCGGCGATGCCCTGGCTGCGGTCGGTGGTGGGCACGTTGTGGTCGCTGACCGCCAAGTTCGCGCTCAGGCGCCAGACCTTGCGGCCAACGATGTCCAGGCCTTCGAAGGCCTGAGGGCTGGTCACCTCGTGAACGAGGTGCCGGTCGATGTAGAGCAGAGCCGTGCCGTCAGGCTCGGTGTGCACGACATGCTCGTCCCAGAGCTTGTCGTAGAGGGTTCTTGAAGTCATTGCTTCTCTCGCGGGATGAGGGTGTCCACGAAGCGTTGCACCACGGTAGGCAGGCGCTGTTGGCGCAGCACACCCAGGTAATAGTCGCGCTCGGCCCACGACTCTTCAAGCCGCAGGGCGCGCACGCCGAACACGCGGGTGAAGCGCTCGGCGGGATGTTCAGGAAGGACGGCCACGCCCAGGCCCGACTCGACCAGCTGGGCGATGCCATCGAAGCCGCGCACCTGCAGGCGCGCGTTGAGTGTCTTGCCGCGGGCAGCGGCTTGTTCGCGCATCAACTCCTGGGCGCTGGCGCCGGCATGCAGGCCGATGAGGTCGTAGGCCAGCAGGTCGTCGAAGCTCACCGCCTCGCGGTTGGCCAGCGGGTGCTTGAGCGGCACGAGCGCCGCCAGGCGCCCCCGGGCGAACACCCAGGTCTGCACCCGGTTGTCGAGCACCGGGGCGGTGAACACGCCCACGTCGGCCCGGCCTTCAGCGACCGCGGCCTGCACCTCGGCGCTGGTCAGGTCTTCCAGGCTGATGCGGATCTGCGCGTGCGCCTGGGAGAACTCGACGAGGTAGGGCGGCAGGCACTCGGCGATGGCGCTGGTGTTGGACGCGATGCGCAGGTGCCCCTTGATGCCGCGTGAGAACTCCATGACCTCGGTTTCGAGCGCATAGAGGGACGCATGCAGCGAACGGATGTGACGCACCAACGCACGCCCCGCCTCGGTCGGCTCGACGCCGCGGGCGCGGCGCTCGAAGAGCTGCACGCCGAGACGGCTTTCGAGGTCGGACAGACGCTTGCTCGCCGCGGCCAAGGCCAGGTGTTCCTGGGCCGCGCCGCGGGTGATCGAGCGGGTTTGCTCGATGGCCAGCACGAGATTGAGGGTGGTGAGGTCGTGTCGCATGGTGGGGTGGACTCCAGCATAGCCTTCGCGAAGAAGGCAATTCTGCGCCAGAAAGCGACTTTGGTTTCGTCGTTTGCGAATTTACGACGACAGGTGGCCGGCCGCCTGCCGCAGGCCGCGCAGCGCATTGCGGCTATGGGCGCCGAAATGCCCCAGCAGGTGGGCGATCGCCCGATGCAAGGCGTCCCGCTGCCCCTGCAGGTCCTTCGCCAACGCCGGCCCCAGCTGAGCCTCATTGGCGGCAAAGTCGAAATTGGGGTCAGAGACGAATTTTGCTGGCGCCCCCACCACCACCGCCGCATCGGTGGCAGGCCCGGCCGCATAGGCCTCGGCCGCCACCACCTCGCGCACATAGGCCGGGCTCCAGGGCGGGTAGCGTGCATCCAGCGCGGCGTCTCGCAGGGCCAGCTCCAAGGGGCCATCGCGGCGCTGGCGGGCGTTTTCAAGAATCCAGCGCGTCTGGAACTGCTCCAGCACGAAATGCCGATTGCCCTGCAGCACCACCAGCCCCTGCCGGTCGGCTGGCGCGCCCAGCTGCGCCTTGAGGTTGACCCACATCATGTGCCCGAGCGTCGCGCCCGGCGCGGCGCTGGCGTGGTATGGCTGGGTCAGGTCCTGCACGTGGTGCAGCGCCAGGCCGGCGAAGCGCCAGCCCCAGTAGGCGTGGCCGGTCTGCCAGGCCAGCACGGCCAGGGTGCCGTACTGCTGCACGCGCAGCTCGGTGAAGGTGCGCGCAAAGCTGGGGGCCAGCGTGTTGAAGATGGCTCCCTGGTGGAAGAAGCCCATGTGGAACGGCGCCTGCGAGCCAATCGCCACCGCCGGATTGCCGAAGGGCTGCTTGCCGAAACCGTAGTCCGGATGCCCCGGGTTGTCATCAAAGAGGTTGAGGTCGTGGCCGTAGTCGGGTTCGTCGCAGGCCGAGGCCAGCACGACCAGCGGCGCGACCATGTCGCCCGGTGCCAGGGCCATGAACCGCTGTGTGGCTCCCTTGGACGGCGTGACCGCGCTCACCACCGACGCCTCCACCAGCGGCCCGCTCGGATCGCCGTCGCGCGGGTCGGGTTGCCGGTAGAGCGCCAAACGCGTCTGCGGAGACAGCCGCAACGCCTGCAGGAAGGCCGACCGGCGCTGCTCGTCGGAGCGCGCAGCATCCGCCTTGAAGCGCAGCGCGTCGGGCCGTGGCGCGTGTTGGGGCAGATGTTGGCGCGCCCAGGCTTCCTGCGCATCCAGGGTGCGCGAGATGGCCGCCTCCTGGGCTCGCAGAAAGTCCACCAGCGGCTCGGCGCGCACTGGCACCGCCTGCGCGACTTCAGGCATGCGCTCGAACGCCCGGTAGCACATGGGCGTGTGATTGCCCCAGGCCAGCACCGGGCCGGATGCAGCGCCAGCAAGCAAATAGAAGAGGACGAATCGACGAAACATGGGCAGACGGTGGACGGCGGTCGGTGCCGCAAGCTGCGCATTCTGGCCTGCGCTGATGCCGCGCTGGCGACGCGCAGGCACGCTACATCTGCCGGAACCGCGCCTGGTAGCTCTGACTCACGCTCAAGATGTCGCCATGCTGCTTCAGGTGGATGCGCATGCGGCCCAGCGGGCTGCGCTCGACCCAGTCGACATGGGCCAGGTTGACGATGGCGTTGCGATGCACCTGCCAGAACTGCTGCGGGTCGAGCTGAGCCGCCAGCTCCTTGAGGCTGAGCCGGATCCACCAAACACCGGCCGTCGTGACCACCTGGGTGTGTTTGGTCTCGGCGCGGAAGAACAGCACGTCGGCCACCGTCACCAGCCGCAGGTGCTCCCCCTGCCCCACCTGCAGCCAGCGCAGCGGCTCGGCGCGCGCCGACATAGGCTCGGCCACCGGCCGCTGCAATTGCGCCAGCAGCCGGCTCAGATCGGGCGGCACCGAGGGCAAGCGGTCGCGCAGCCGCTGCACGGTCTGCGCCAGCCGCGCCGGCTGCAGCGGCTTGAGCAGATAGTCGACCGCACCTTGCTCGAAGGCCTTGAGGGCATGCTGGTCGTAAGCGGTGACAAACACCAGATGCATGGCGCCACGCACCGCCTGCGCCAGCTCCAGGCCGCTGAGGCCGGGCAAGCGGATGTCGACAAACGCCACATCGGGCCGCTGGGCATGCAGAAGCGCCAGGCCCTGCGGGCCATCCTCCGCTTCACCCACGATGTGCAACTCGGGCCAGAGCTGGGCGAGGCGCTCGCGCAGGTCAGCGCGCGGCAGGGCTTCGTCTTCGATCAGGACGGCAGTGGGCATGCGGTCAGGCGGGGATGGTGGCTGCAGCCGTTGCGTGAGGGGCGGCGTCAGGCAGGCGAATCGTGGCGACCACACCGCCATGCGGCCGGGCCGCCACCGCCAGGCTTGCCGCCGGCCCGTAGATCAACTGCAGCCGCTGCTGCAGGCTGGACAAGCCGAGGCCACTGCCCGCCGTGGCCGCCTCGGCCTGCAGCCCCACGCCGGTGTCGCTCACGATGAGGTGCAGTTCACCGTCGGTCGCGCGCGCCTGCACAGTGACCTCGCCGCCGCCCGGCTTGGGCTCGATGCCGTGGTGCAGCGCGTTCTCGATCAGCGTGCCCAGCATCAAGGGCGGGAAGGCACGTTCGGCCAACGCCGGCGGCAGGTCCAGCGTGACGGTGAGCCGCTCGCCCAGGCGCATCTGCATCAGCGCGAGGTAGGCCTCGGCCAGCGCGAACTCCTGCGCCAGCGTGGACATGGGCGCGCGCATCGCGGGCAGCGCCAGGCGCAGATAGTCGTGCAGCCGGCCCAGCATGCGGTCAGCCAGCCCTGCGTTGTGCCGCACGAGGTACTGGATGCCTGCCAGTGTGTTGTAGAGGAAATGCGGCTCGACCTGGGCCTGCAGCGTCTTCAGCTCGGCCAGGGTCACCTGCCGGGCCAGGTCGGCCACGGCGGCGGCCTCACGCAGGCGTTTCGCCTCAGCGGCATGCCTGCGCTGCTCGCGCCAACGTGCTGCCAGGGGCAGCAGGTGCAACGCCACCGCCAGGCTCACCGCCGGCAGCACCTGCAGCAGCAGTGCGGTGCTGAACGACACGCGATGCCAGGCGAAATCAGCGGTCAAGGGCAGGCCGAGCAGCGCGCCGAGACCAGCCGCCGACAGCAGCGCAGCCACGATCCACCAGACGCGCCAGCCACGCAGCGCCACACGCCCCACGGCAACGGCGGACAGTGACCACCAGGCCACCGAGTAGGCCAACCAGAACTGGGCCGCCACACCCAGCACACGCGGGCCGAGGCCGGGCGCCAGCTGCCAGCGCAGCAGGCCCCACACCAGCCAGAACAGCAACGTGGGCCAGAGTTGCGCGCGGCGCGGGCGATAGTCCTGCAGCAGGTCGCTCACCAGCACCGTCATTCCAGGCTCAGGTTGGGCGGTATGCGGCGGGATGCCTTCTCGGCCAGCCGCTTGGTCTCGGCCGCGCGCTGCTCGGGCGTGGCCAGCGGCATGCCGACGCGGGCCGGCGTGAGCGGCACGTCAAGGCCCACCTCCTCGAAGCGCATGGCACTCAGCCAGACCTTACCCTCGCCCACCACCATCGCGCCCATGGCCACCATGGCCGTCGGTGTGTTGGGGACGTCGGCCACGATGCTGACTTCTGTCCAGCGGTCAAGGCTGCTGGCCCCGCCGGCACCGAAAGGCAGGTCGTCTTCCTTCAAATCAGGACGCCTCGAACCGAAGAAGCGCTCAGCCCCATCCGGTTCGATGCGCAAGAACGCACCGGCCCAGCCTGCGACGTCACTGCTCCGCAACCAACCACTGAAACGAACCCGCTTGCCGGCGTAGCCATAGCCATATTGGATGACGGCCCCATGAGAGTCGGGGCGGACCAGCCCGGACTGCGATTGAACCGAAATGCTGCGCTGCCCTTGGAACTGCAGAGCCGTGTCGATGCCCATGCGGTAAGCCGCCGAGGTATTGCCCGTCGACCCCGACGACCAGCCATTCAGCGGCGCGAGTGGCGCGGCACTGGCCACCAGCAAGACGGCGGCCAAGGGTGCGGCCGCGAGGATTTTCCAGTCCATGGATGCTCTCGAAGAAGTGGATGACGGCACCACTGTGCGGCGGCGGCGCCCTCACCGGGGACTGGCGCGACGAGCGCGCGCCGAGGGCGACAAGCCAGCCCTGCGGGCGATGATCGCGCCTCAGCCCAGCGCGCTCACCACGTCGGGCGGTGCCTGCACCAGCTCGATCAGCACACCTTCGCCGCCGAACGGGAATTGCTCGTTGCCCTTGGGGTGCACGAAGCAGATGTCATGGCCCGCCGCGCCGCGCCGGATGCCGCCCGGCGCAAAGCGCAGGCCCTGCGACTCCAGCCACTGCACGGCCACGGGCAGGTCGTCCACCCACAGGCCGATGTGGTTGAGCGGCGTGGCGTGCACGGCCGGCTTCTTGTCGGGGTCCAGCGGCTGCATCAGGTCCACCTCCACCGCGTGGGCGCCCTGCCCCAGTGTGCAGATGTCTTCGTCCACGTTCTCGCGCTCGCTCTTGAAGTTGCCCGTCACGGGCACGCCGAGCAGGTCCACCCACAGGTGGCGCAGCCGGCCCTTGTCGAGGCCGCCGATGGCGATCTGCTGCAGGCCGAGGATCTTGAACGGGCGGGAGGTGGTGCTCATGGGAATCATCCTCAGAGTTTGAGCCGCCCCCAGAGCCAGCCGGTCTTGTAGCCGGCCAGGGTGGCGATGGATTGTTGATGGATGTAGGGCAGGCGGCCGCCCCAACCGAAGAACCGGTCACGCAGCCAGGGCGCAACAACTGCGTGGGACTGGAACATGGGCGTGAGTCCCTTGCTGGCCTGGCCGTAGAACCGCAGATGGGCACGCCGACGGCGCGAGTAGCGGGCAAAGACGGCGGACCAGTCGCGCCCGACATCGGCGCCCAGTTCCGCGGACAGCTCGTGCGCGTCGATCAAGGCCATGTTGGCGCCCTGCCCCAGCTGCGGGCTCATGCCGTGGGCGCAGTCGCCGATGGCCAGCACGCGACCGTCGTGCCAGCGTTGCATCCACACGTCGGCATAGCGGGCTTCCCGCAACTGGGAGGGCTCGGTCAGGCCGGCGAGCAGCGGCGCCACGTTAGGGAGCAGCGCTGACATCTGGCGCTTCAGCGGCTCCAGCCCGATGCGCGTGGGCCAGCCGTCGAGTGCCGCCACCGGCAGGCTCCAGAACAGGTTGATGCCGCGCGCCGGATCGTCGTGAGACAACCTGCCCACCGGCATCAGCCCGAGCATCTGAGA
>JAIPCJ010000170.1 GCA_021738245.1 Methylotenera sp.
CACAGCGACGGGTACTCCCCTCGGTGCTCCTGCACCATCCTCACTGCGCGCTCACGCACCTCGGGCGAGAACTTGTTCGACTTGCTCATGGCTCAATCCTCTCAGAGTGTTGAGCCTCCTCGAAACCCGGGGCGATTCAGTGAGGGATCGCGGCCGAGCCGCAAGTCGCCGTGACAAAACTCCTGCCAGAGCATCTTGGCCTGGCGTCCCAGCAGCAGCGAGAACGAGTTGAAGGCTTCTTCGCCCATCTCCCCCTGCAGCTCGAACAGCCTGCTCTGCGAGATGTCATCGTCGTAGACGACCCAGGCCCAGCTGCCGTGCTCCTCAACTTGCTCGAATTCGAAGAAGAAGCACAAGCCGCTGCGATGACACGCCCGTGACGCCTGCGCATCAGCACCCTTGATTTCCCGCTCGCTGCGCCATTCAGCCGGACATGCCCCCGGGTCAAGATCGGCCGCCGCAGTGGGGGATACGTAGTGAATGCCGATCGACATGATCAGTGTGCGGCCCCATTTCAACGGCGCCACGTAGCCCATCTCTACGCACAGACGCTAACCTTGGCCGTGGACCCGATCCCAGGCTTTCTGGCCGACGCGCCGGCGCATTTCGCGGTCCAGGTGCATATTCCGAAGCCACCTGGGCACCCGGTCCAGCGTCTATTGCGCACCGAATCCGGCACCTACTGAACACCTTGTCCGGAGAGGTCGGGGCGAGTCCGGTGCCTTGACCACCTGCTCCGGCGCCGAGTGCAGCGAGTCCAGCGACCTGCGCCCCTGGTCCAGCATGCTGCGCAGGGCTCAGCGTTGTCATCCCAGACCTCTTCCATCAACAGCACGTGTAGACCGTAGGCCCGTCGATGGCCGCTGCCTTTAGCCATGGCGCAGCGCGCGGGTCAGCCGAATCGGGGCGACCCGCGTCGAGCGTTCACTTCGGCTGCTCGTTGCCGTAGGTCTTGGCCAGGTAGTCCACGATGGCCGGCATGTCCGCGTCATCGATGGGCGCCTTGAAGACGACCTTCATGCGCTTCACCATGGCGTCCCAGTAGGGGCGCGGCGCGGTGGCCGGCTGGTATTGCATGTACTCGGCCGAATGGCAGGCCACGCAGTTGGCCTGGGCCTTGGCATAACCCGGCAAGGAGCTGGGCTTGAGCTGTGCGCCGTCCGGCGGCAGGTCGATGCTCTTGGAGCCTGCAGCGGCAAGGCTGGCGCCGGCCAGCGAAGCCACGATGGTGAGGATCATCAATGCTTGCTTCATGGCTGTCTCCTCAGGCTGCCGTGACTTTGACCGACTCGACGACGTTGCGCATGTAGCCCGCCGGCTGCCACAGCGCCTCCATCGGCTGGCTCTGGCCCGAGCGGTTCCAGGCTCGCACGCGCAGATCGTGCGTGCCGCGCTCCGGCGTGAAGCCGAAGGTGAACTCGCGGAAGGAGTAGCGCCCGAGCTCGGTCCCGAGCTTGGCGCCGCGCCAGGTCTGGCCGCCATCGGTGGAATACGCCACCTCGCGGATGCCCTGGCCGCCGTCGAAGGCGATGCCGCGCACTGCCATCTCGCGGCCAGCGGTAACGCGCGCGCCATCGCCCACCGACGTGATGAAGGAGCGCACGTTGAAGCGGCCGATGGGCCGCGTGGCCGTGGGTGTGGTGCCGGGCGCGACGCAGGCGCAGTCGTTGTCGGGAATGCGGTAAGCAGGCTTCATCCAGAAGCCGTCGAACTCCTGGTCGATGACCTCGATCTCGGACAGGTGCTTGACCCAGTAGGTGCCGTAGTAGCCCGGCACGATCAGCTTGACCGGGTAGCCGTTCAGCATCGGGATGTCCGCGCCGTTCATCTGGTAGGCCAGCATCACCTCGCCGTCCATAGCGTGGCTCACGTTCAGCGCCTTGACGAAATCGCCGCCACCGAACAGCGCAATGTCCAGCCCGTTGAACGTGACCTGGCGGGCACTGTTCTTCAGCTCAGCGCGGGCCAGCACGTCCTTCAGCGGCACGCCCAGCCAGCGCGCATTGCCCATCGCGCCGTTGGCGAGCTGGCCGCCCGTCACGCGCGGGTTGAACAGGCCGCGGCTGTTGCCCGAGCATTGGTTCACCGCCACCATCTCGATCGGCTTGAACTGCGTGCGCAGTTGCGCGACCGTCAGCTCGAAGGGTTTGCCCACCGCGTTGCCGCCGATCTTGATGACGTGCTGGTCGCCGTCGATGGAGGTCGGGATGCCAGCGTTGTGATAGCGCACGAAGAAGGCATCGTTGGGCGTGATGAGCCCATCGTTGAACACCTCGAAGGGCGTCTCCAGCTGCGGTGGTCGCGAGGTCAGTACGATCAGCGGCCGCTTCTCGGGGTAGGCCACCAGGTTGCGGTGGCCGTTGGCGAAGGGCTGCTCCAGCGTGCCACCAGCGGCCGAGGCGGGCCGGCTGGCCCCCAAGCCTGCGGAAGCCATCATGCCGGCGGCCAACAGCCGGCGGCGCAACGGGTCGGTCGGGTCGTGATCACGCATGTCGTTGTCTCCTGGGTGTTGTCGTGAAAACGAGGCTACAGATGCAGCCTCACGCGGGGGGCTTAAGCAGACTGGCGGCGGCGACGGCGAGGGCCTTTTTCTGCTGCGACACCAGCACCAGCGGCTTGCCGTCGCGGGACATGACGACCTGCCAGTGCACGTTGCTCCACCAGCCGCTGCCTTCCTTCAAGGCCACGGGCTGGTCGAAGGCGAAGACGGTGACCATGCCGCCCTTGTCGAAGAACGTGGTCAGGTGGTAGACGAGGTGGCCGTCGATGTCGCAGGGGCGCATCAGCTGCGGAAAGCCCGGCACGGCCGTGCTTTGTGCCAGGCCCAGGTGCTGCAGCAGCGGCTGCGCTTCCATGAAGTTGCCACGCAGCGTGCGCTCGTAATACTCGTGATCGATGGCGCCGCGCACCAGCGTCGGCGGGCTGGTGGCCATCACGGTGCCCGTGGCGACGCTGGCCAGCATCAGCCCGGCGAGCACGCGGCGCATGCCGCTGCGATGCCAGATCGGCGGGGGCTTGCGAAACAGCTGCGATGGCGGCTCGCCTGGCTCGAACGCCAGCGACATCTCGGCGCGCGCGCGCAGGTCGAAGCCGCTGTCTTCGGGCAGGGGGGGCGGAGCGTCCTTCATAGGCATCTCAAATCTTGCGCAGCGGCAGCACGTTGCCCTCCGCCTGGACGGCCGGCTGCGCTGGCGTGCCGGCGCCCATGGCCAGCTTCAGCGCGTCGCGCGCCCGGGCCAGCCGGGACAGCACGGTGCCGGGCGCAATCTCCAGCGCCTCGGCCATGCGTGCAGTCGGCATGTCGTCGAAGTAATACAGCACCAGCACCTCGCGGTGGATGGGGGCGATGCGCGCCAGCGCCTTGACGACGTCGAGCTTGTCGTCCAGCCCGGTCTCGGGCGCGACGGGCTCCGGCAGGTCGGGGTCGTCGATGGAGACAGGGCCAGGCACCATGTGGCGGAAGGCGTGCCGGCGCATGATCTGGAACAGCCAGGCGCGCGCGGAGGTGGCCTGCTTCAGCTGCTCGCGGTGGCGCCAGGCCGCGGCGAAGCAGTCCTGCACCACGTCCTCAGCGATGGCGCGCGACCCCGTCAGCGCCCAGGCGCTGCGCAGCAGGAACCGGTAGTGCTCGCGCACCCAGGCGTTGTAGCGGGACTCGACGGAAGGGAACATGGTCTGTACAAGAGCAAGGCGGCGGCCGTTTCATTCCATGCCGCCGCTCGGTACTTTCCCTAGATTTGGGCGCAGCCCAAGGCCCGAGCCTCGGGCCCGCGCCCAGCGCCGTCAATAGCCGGTGGCGACCATGAGCTTGGGGTCGATCTGCCAGGTCTCGCTGACGATGCGGCCTTCGCGGAAGGTCAGCACGTAGCGCACCTTGATCGGCGTCTTGCCTTCGAACACCACGTTGGCGGAGACGGTGGCGCCCTTGGGATTGGCCGACTCTTCCAGGCGATCCACGCTGAGCTTCAGCGGGCCCTGTGAGCCGGTGAATTTGGTCCACACACCCCGGATGGCGTCGGGCGTGGCGTAGCTGCCGTCCAGCGGGCCGCCGATCCACTCGAAGCGGGCGTTGTCGGCATAGCCGCGCATGACCACCGCGAGGTCGCCGGAGGCAATGGCCTGGAAATGGGTGCGCGCATCGTCCGAAGGGGCTGCGAAGGCACTGCCGGCGACGGTGACAAGGGCGGCGCCAACGGCGGCCAGGGTGGTCTTGATCATGAAGGCTCCTGAAGGGATGGTGGGGTGGGAATAGAGGTCTTGCGGGCCGGTTCGGCCCTGCAATGACGCTGACTGCTGCTGCACGCCGTGTATTCCGTCGGCGCGCGGACAGGTTCGTGGCGCGGGTTCAGAACTTCGCCAGCACCTCGGCCGGTGCGCTCAGCGTGGCGACCACGCGCTGGGCGCCGCGATCGACGCGGGCGACGCTCAGGTCCTCGTTGAGCACATAGGCGAACTGGCCGTCTCGCGTGAAGACGATGGCCTGGCGCGGCTGCTTGAAGCCCTCGATGGTGGCGACCACCTTCAGCGTGGGCACATCGATGACCGACACGCTGTTGTCGGCCAGGTTGCCGGCATAGACGAAGCGGCCATCGGGCGTCAGCGCTGCGCCGTAGGGGTCGCGCCCCACGGGCACTGTCTTCGTGATGCGCCGCGCGGCGATGTCGACCACCGCGATGTCGTTGCTGCCGCTGTTGGCCGCGAACATCGTCTTGCCATCGGCCGTGACCGAGATGGCGCGGATCTTGTTGAAGCCGCTGATCTCGCCGCCGATCTTGTCGGTCTTGGTGTCGACGATGGTGACCTTGTCGCCCAGGAAGTTGGTGACGTAGAGCTTGTCGCCGTCCGGGCTCAGGCGCACGCCCTGGCGTGGCTGCGCGAAGCCGGTGATCACCGCGCGCGCCATGCCGCTGGCCGTGTCCAGGCGCGTCACGGTGCTGCTGGCCTGGTTGTTGATGTAGAGCGTGCCGCCGTCCTTGCTGAGCACGGTGCCAAAGGCGCCCGCGCCAGCGCCCAGCTTGGTGGTCGTGGCCAGCGTCGTGGTGTTTACGCGGGTCACCGTGCCCAGGCTGGAGTCCGACACGTAGAAGCTGTCGCCGTCCGGCGCAAAGACGATGTTGCGCGGCGTGACGTAGCCCCTAAGCACGCCGCGCACGGCGTTCTTCTGCAGGTCGTAGACGATGACCTCGGCGCGCTCGCTGTAGGACACGACGGCGGTGCGCTCGTCCGGGCTCAGGGCCAGCGAGTTGTTGCGGATCTGGCCGTCGAAGGTCGTCCGCGCTGGAGCGGACTGGGCGACGGCAGAGGTCGCCGTGCCCAGCAGGGCAGCGCTGCTGCACAGGGCGATCAGGGTGAGGCGAAGAAAGTGGTTCATCGGCAGGTTCCTCAAGTTGGGAGATTCAGGACGGGGGGCCTGGTGCAAGAGAGCGCGGCGGCGGGCGTTTGATTCCATGCCGCCTGAAATTTGTTGGGCTCAACCAATCAGCGCGGGCACCCAGCGGTTGATGGCTGCGCCGCCCACCACCAGCCAGGCGAAGAGCGCGAGCGCCAGCAGCAACGGCTTGATGCCGGCCTTGCGGATGGCGCCGAGGTGGGTGGACAAGCCCAGCGCTGCCATCGCCATGGCGAGCAGCACGGTGTCCAGGCTGGTGGCGGCGGCAACGACGGGAGCCGGCAACCAGCGCAGCGAGTTGAAGAGCACCACGGCGACGAAGCCGAAGGCGAACCAGGGCACGGCCAGCGGCGTCTTGGACGCCTGGTCGCTCGGTGCGTCGGCGCGACCCGCGCGAGCCAACCAGGCCGACAAGCCCACCAGGAAAGGCGCCAGCATCATCACCCGCACCATCTTCGCGATGACGGCGGCGTTGGCCACATCCGGGTTCACCGAGCGGGCCGCCGCCACGACCTGTGCCACCTCATGGATGGTCGAGCCCGCGTAGATGCCGAAGCCGGTGGCCCCGCCCGGGATCACGCCCCAATGCTGATTCAGTTCGAACAGCGCCGGGTACAGGAAAATCGCCACGGTGCCGAACACCACCACGGTGGCGACCGCCACCGTCACCTGCTCGGCCCGCGCCTTGACGACCGGCTCGGTAGCCATCACGGCTGCAGCGCCGCAGATCGAGCTGCCCGCGCCGATCAGCATGGCCGTCTTGCGGTCCAGGCCGAGCCACCCTGTGCCGATCCATTGCGCCAGTAGGAAGGTGGAACCCAGCACCATCGCGTCGATGACGACCCCAGCGACGCCGACATGGCCGATGTCCTGCACCGTCAGGCGCAGGCCGTACAGCACCACGCCCAGGCGCAGCAGGCTCTGCTTGGAGAAATGCACGCCAGCCCCGCTGGCCGCGGCCGCCCGCGGATAGACGGTGTTGCCCACCGCCATGCCCAGCACGATGGCCAGCGTCAGCGCACTGAAGCCGTGGCGCTGCAGCCAGTCGATCTGCCCCAGCGCCATGCCGGCGGCTGCCAACGCGCCCACAAGTACCAGGCCAGGCAACAAGCGGCGCCACGCTGTCAGGCGCTGGTGCAGCGAAGCGGCGGACGGGGCGCGTCCATGGGGCGCAACAGCGGGCAATTCGAGGCTTGGCATCACGATCTCCGGTCGCCGCGAGCACCTTCGCTCGCTGGCATGACGCAAATCTAGAGGCGCCCCTGTTACCCGTCCAACGGCTTGTCTGGCTATGATTTACCTGAATGACGGGTAACAAGGGGGCGGGGATGGATGTGCTACGCCTGACGCTGAGGCAATTGCAGGTCTTCGTGGCAGTGGCGCGCAGCGGCAGCACGACGGCCGCCAGCGCCCAGATCGCCTTGTCGCAGTCCGCCACCAGCGCGGCCGTCAACGAGCTGGAGCGGCTGCTGTCGCTGAAGCTGTTCGACCGTGCCGGCAAGCGATTGCTGCTGAATGACAACGGCCGGGCCCTGCAGCCCCGTGCGCTGGCGCTGTTGGACGGCGCAGCGGACATCGAGCGCATGGCGTGGGACGGCGACGCGCAGGCGCAATCGCTGCGTATCGGCGCCAGCACGACCATCGGCAACTACCTGCTGCCGCAACTGCTCGCCACCCACCTGCAGGCGCGCGGCGCCAACGCCGCCCCCACCTGGCAGTCCCGCGTGGTGATCGGCAACACGGCGGAGATCTGCGCCGCCGTCGCGGCCTTCGAGCTGGACGTGGGGCTGATCGAAGGGCCGTGCCACGAGCCCACGCTGGATGTCACGGCTTGGCTGCGTGACGACATGGTTGTCGTGGCTGCAACGGACAGCGAGGTTGCAAGGCTCGCCGGCGAAGCGCCCGACCACCGCATCCCGCTGCGCACGCTGCGTGAGCAAGTCTGGCTGCTGCGCGAGCCAGGCTCCGGCACGCGGGAGGCGACCGACCAGTCGCTGTTGCCGCACCTGAGGTCCTACCGGCGCAGCATCGAACTCGGCAGCTCCGAGGCCATCAAGCATGCGGCCGCTGCGGGCTTGGGCGTGGCCTGCCTGTCGGCCTGGGTCGTCGCCGACCTGGTCGCGGCCGGGCGCCTAGTTCGACTGGCCACCACGCTGCCGGCCATGACGCGTCAGTGCCATCTCGTCGTGCATCGCCAGAAGCACCCGACAGCGGCGCTGCGCGACTTCCTGGCGTTGGCGACTGCAGAGGCTGGCGAGGGCATGGCAGCTCGCTAGCAGCGCCGGGCAGCCGGCGCGGCGGATAACGAGCACACGCTGCTGGCCGCCATCCGCGAAGGGGCCGTCCAGCGCGTGCGCCCCAAGGCCATGACGGTCGCCGTCATCATGGCTGGCTTGTTGCCGGTGCTCTTGAGGGTCTGCCGAGATACGGGTGAAAATCCTACATAAGCCATCTGCATCTAACTTCCAAGCGCTCTATGCGTCTTGGGAATAAGACCAGGTGCGGATGATGGCTACCGCCCTATTCACGCGAAGCCAGGGGCGCGAGTGGCGCCACTCGATCGGCAGCGCGGCGCAAGACCGACACGATCTCCCGCACGTCGTCGATCACGTCGGACGCAGCATCTGACAAGGTCTCCCCTGACGAGCTAGACATCCCAGCCCCGTTCAGCACCGTACTGGCCATGGCGTGCAACTGTAGAAGTTGGTCACGGAGGCCACCGTCGTCGGACAACTGCCGCACCACCTCGTCGATCTCGTCGACACTCTGCAGCAGAAGGCTGGTGTCGAACGAGTCCCGAACGGCTTCGAGCGCCGACGCATCCATGAGGCCGTGAGCCGTCTGAACGGTGGATCCGCTGGTCATGACTGTCCTCGCCTTCCTCTGCCCTTTGCCTGGTCCTTGCCAACGCTCTCCGCGTTCGCCCTCGCCTGTCGGGCGGCCTGACGATACAGGGTGTCCTTCAGCCAGGGTTCCACCGGCTTCTTCGGATCCAGCACGAACGCCCCAAAACGTTTCGTGTGCTGGCCGTAGGGGCTCAGCCATGGGAAGTCCTCCTCCTTGACCGGATAGCCGCGAGCGATCAGATCCTCGATGACCATCATCGTGTCCACTGTGTTGTGCAGCATGACAGCAGAAGCGACGATGTCCTTGTGGCGCAGCGCCTTCTGCTGCTCGGCGGCATCGTTTTCCCAGACGCCGCCGCCGAAGTCCAGCCACTTGGTGAAGGCGTGGTACTGCTCGATCTTGTTGGTCTGCCCCGTCACCTCTTGGCGCATCTCCTTGCTGTTGATCCAGCGCAGCAGGTAGATCGTGCGCATGACCCGGCCCAGCTCGCGAGCGGCGGCGTACACGCGGTTGCTGCGGCTGTTGTTGCTCAGCTTGCGCAGGATCACCGGGGAGGCCACGTGTCCGGCCTCCATCGAGATGGCGATCTGCATGAGATCCTTCCAATGGGACTTGATGAGCGCCCAGTCGACGGCGTCGGTGAAGAGCTTGTCGATGTGCTGATACTTGGTCTTGCGGTCGACCTTGTAGAACTTCAGGTCCTTCCAACCGCGGATGCGGGGCATCAGGTCGATGCCGCTGAGGTAGGTGAAGGCGAACACGGTTTCCGACTGGCCGTGGGTGTCCGAATAGACGGTGTCTGCCTGCACGGAAAGCCCGGCCTTCTGAAGCCCCTCAATAACGTACACCGCCTCGAGCACGCCAGGCGCGATGAAGTGGTGGAACACGGCCATGTAGTTGGTCGCGACGTGGCGGTAGGCGACGGCACCCATCTTCTTGTAGCGGAAGTGCATGCCGGCAAGCAGGTTCTGGTCGTAGAAGTCGTAGTGCGTCCCGTCCGCCGCAACCTTGGTGGCGTCACCCCAATGCTTAGGCAGCGGCAGCTGCAAGAACAGCTCGCTCATCTCTCGGAACGCCGCGTCGAGCTGGTCCAGGCTCATGTGCCGCCGGTCGACGAACGACAGCTGGTGCGCCGACATCTGGTTGACCAGGTGACGCGATGCCTGGACCACGCCCATGCCCGTGCCGCGCGCCCAGTTCACTACCAGGTAGCGGGCCGTCGCATTCCGGATCTTGGCGTCGTCCCCAGTCAGCGGGCCATAGTGCCGGGTGAAGTTAGTCCAGTGCTCGATGTTCTGCAGCACATCGAGGAGATGGCGTGACGGCATCTTGGCCGCGATGGCCGTATTGAGCGCGATGGCCGACTGCGGTACTTCCCTGGCCTGGGTGCGACGGAGGGACGGTTCGCCGGTGGGGCCGATGGTGACGTCCGAGGCGTGGTGCGGAAACTCCGTGTCGACTTCCGCAGCAGTGTCGCCCAGCTGCTTCTGCAGGTCCTCGACGAAGGCCTCGGCGGTCGCCGGAATGCCGGCACGTTCGCAGTACTCGGCCAGCCGCTTGAGGCATTCGCTCCACGGCATCATCTTCTTGCGGTCGTCGGCGAACTGGTCCGAGCCCGCAATGCAAACATCGCCGCTGCGCAGCTCGGTGGCCAGGTAGCTGAAGACGCAGACCTCCAGAAAGCGGCGGTTTGTGGGGTGGCCATGGCCGCTGGACCGCAGCACCAACTTTTGCCACTGTGACGTGGCGAACGACAAGTCCACCTCGTCTGCGATCCATTCAGCCTTCGCGCCCTGGTTGGCCAGCACGACCTTCAGCGCGTTGATGAGGCTCTTGTCCGCACTCGTCGACCCGAACTCCACCGCCCTGGCCATGCGGAACAGCGGTGCACGCCAAGAGTTGAACGGCTTGCGCAGCAGCGGCAAGTAGTTCTTGCCGCTCCAGACGCGGATCGCCTCGCAGTCGGAACGCAACTGATCGAGGCTGCCGTGTGGGGCCAGCAGCTCCCGCACCCGCCTGCCGGTCTCCTCGTCCGACAAGTCCTCAGCCAGAAGCTCGAGCACCAGCTCCAGTTTGGCGACGAGTTCCTCACTGAGCTCGCGCTGGCGGGCTTGCAGCTCCTTCAGCTCCTCTTGGGCCGCGTTGTGGCACGCCGTCAGGCGGCGGATGAACATTTCAGCGATGTCGTCGCGAGCGCGGACTCGCATCTGCCGGATCAGCGCCAGGGTCATCGTGTGCCGCTTGGCCTGCGAGAAGTCCTTCATCTCCCCGGCGTCGCGAGTCGTGGCCAGGTCGCACAGGTACTTGAGCCTGGGTTGCGTCAGGCCCTCCAGAAGCGCGTCGCTGTCAGGGAGCGATTCCAGCCATCCCAGTTGTTCGAGCAGCTCGTCCAGGTGTTGGCGTGATGCCTTCTTGGCCGACCGCTTCAGCTCGTTGTAGCGGGTCTGCCAATTGGACAGTTCGGAGATCAACAGTTCGTCGAGCCAGCGACGCTGGTCGTTGGTGAGCTTGCGCTCGACGCCGTCGAAGATGGCTTGCTCCGCGGCTTCGTGTTCCTTCTCCGCGATTTTGTGCAGCGTGCCGAAGCTGGGCAGCTCATAGTCCTTGATCACGAGTTCCGTGGTCAGGGCGTTGATGACGTCGACGACGGTGTTGACGACTGCGCTCACCCGCCGCGCGATGCGGACAGCTTCGGCCCGGGCCTTAGGCCCGCTGTACGAGCGGACCTTCAGGAACGCGCGGACCTTGTCGTGGTCACGATACAGGGCACCGTTGCCGCTGGCCTCTGGATAGTGGACCTGCTGCCGGGGCGCGAAGCCCAGGCACCCAGCAATGTGCTCGACCACCTCTGGCGGAATACTCAGAGGTGGCGCCGGAAATCTGAACACGACGATGAGTGGAAACTCGGTCCATTGATCGGCCCCGAAGAGGGGCCGTGAGGAAACAGAGCATGAGCAGAAGACCGCGCCGGAACCACTCACCGGCGTTCAAGGCCAAGGT